>CBFGOI010000001.1:0-118970 GCA_965650335.1 uncultured Pedobacter sp.
AGTTTGTTGACGAGCATTTAAGTAACTGGTATGTTCGTTTATGCCGCAGACGTTTTTGGAAGGGAGAGTACACTGAGGATAAGATTTCGGCTTACCAAACGTTATATTCGTGTTTAATTACGGTATCCAAGCTAATGTCGCCTATAGCTCCTTTCTTTAGCGAGCGTTTATTTTTAGATTTAAACGGTATCACTGCTAAAGAACAAGCCGAATCAATTCACCTTTCAGATTTTCCTGTTTACCAGGCAGCCTTAGTTGATTCTGATTTGGAAGAAAGAATGTTTATCGCGCAAAATATATCGTCAATGATTCTTTCATTAAGGAAAAAAGTTGGCATAAACGTTCGGCAGCCATTAAACAAAATTTTGTTGCCGGTGTTAGATAGCCATTTCCAGGAAAAAGTTGAGCGTGTTAAAGAACTTATTCTTTCGGAAACGAATATTAAAAACATAGAATTTATTAACGATACATCGGGCATCATTAAGAAGAAAGTTAAACCGAACTTTAAAGCACTTGGATCTAAGGCGGGCAAACACATGAAAGACGTAGCTGCTTTTATTACTTCCTTGTCTTCCGATGAGTTGAGCGACTTTGAGAGTAAAGAAGTTATTCAGTTTGTTAAAGACGACTTTAGACTGGACGTTTCAATCGATGATGTTGAAATTATCGCTGAAGATGTACCTGGATGGCAGGTAACTAACATGGGCAAACTAACCGTAGCTTTAGATGTTACGATAACGGATGAATTAAAACAAGAGGGTATTTCAAGGGAACTGGTAAACCGGATTCAAAATTTAAGAAAAGATTTAGAGTTCGAAGTAACAGATAAAATACATGTACGTACCAGTAGTCATCCATATATCACAGAAGCGGTAAAAAATAATTTATCATATATTTGCGCGGAAGTTCTGGCCGACTCGTTTGAACTTGTTACTGAATTAAACAAGGGCGAGAAAGTAGAAATTGATGAGCAAGAATTACTAATTTCAATCACAAAAGCTTAAAGATGGAAAACCACGAAAAAACAAGATATTCTGACGCAGAATTACAAGAATTTAAAGACCTCATTCTGGAAAAACTAAAGGTTGCAAAAGAAGAACTTGGTTCTTTAACACAGTCATTAAGTAATCCGAACCTGAATGGTACTGATGATACTGCGGGCACATACAAAACGCTGGAAGACGGCTCGGCAACATTAGAAAAAGAGCAGATAAATCAGCTTGCTGCACGCCAGAAAAAGTTTATTGACAATCTTGAGGCTGCCCTGGTACGTATTGAAAACAAAACTTACGGTATCTGCCGCGAAACAGGCAAATTAATACAGAAAGAACGTTTACGCTCGGTTCCACACACAACATTGAGCATGGAAGCCAAATTGAAACAAAGTTAATGAAAGCTTATTACAAGCCTTTTCTTGCAATAGTTTTTATCCTGCTTGCAGATCAGATCCTCAAGTTCTGGATTAAACTAAATATGACCCTTGGTCAGGAGTTCCACCTTTTAGGAGATTGGGCCATCATTCATTTTACAGAAAACAATGGAATGGCATTTGGAATGGAGTTTGGTGGCGAAGCCGGAAAGCTTGCTTTAACTTTATTCAGGATAGCTGCCGTATCCATGATTGGCTATGGCGTAGTGTATCTTATAAAGAATAAATACCACAGAGGTTTAATTCTGAATGTAGCATTGATTTTTGCGGGTGCATTAGGAAATATCATTGATTCGTCCTTTTACGGTTTAATATTTTCTGAAAGCACTTATTTTGAACCAGCCAAGCTTTTGCCGGCCGGGGGTGGATATGCAGGATTGTTCCACGGGAAAGTCGTGGATATGTTTTATTTTCCTATCATTGAGGGTATAATCCCTTCGTGGTTTCCGATATGGGGGGGCGAAGATTTTGTTTTTTTCAGACCTGTATTTAATATCGCTGACGCGGCTATTTCAATAGGAGTTATCTCAATATTAATTTTCCAAAAAAGATATTTTAAAGAAGAAAGAGTGGAAGAAAGCTTCCCTCACAGTGAAATAGTTGAAGAATAAAAAAAAGCCCCAATAACAAGGGGCTTTTTTTTTGCGTGTCATGTTCGTGGTCTTTCAAGAACATAGACCATCAAGGTCAAAGAAAGCAGTAAAAAGATGGCCCCAAATTGATGTAGCTGAGCGCTCCATTCAAAAATACCCCAGCCCTGGGGAATTGCTTTATAACTCGACAAAACGGCACATATCCCTAAAACCACTTGAATTAAAACCAAAAACAGAGGCAACAATTTTACCCGGTTGAAAAAAGAATTTTCTTTTTCCTTTAAAGCGCTAAAGGTCCAAACCGACACTAAAATTACAATCAGGTACGCAAGGCTTCTGTGGATGAAATGGATTGTAATTGGATCATAAATGCAAGCTCTTAATAAAGACATCTCAGGACGATCAATTATATACGCTCCATTAATATCAGGCCATGTTGGTGCAAAAACGCCTGCCTTTAGACCAGCCATAAAAGCCCCATATATTAATTGAATAAATAATAAAGCAACAATTATAAGGGCAAAGTTCTTGAGATACGAATTCGAAATTTGTATTTCTTTGCTAAATAGCATCGCCAGGGCAAACCAAAAAGTATATACCAACAATATCATCGCAGCGATAAAGTGTATGGCCAACCTAACATGACTCACATATAAATCTTTATCATTCAAGCCACTACGAACCATTATCCATCCTATCAATCCTTGCAATGCTCCAAGAAAAAACAGGATCAGCAATGGCTTAATCATACTTTTTGTGAATAATCCATTAGCCAGGAAAATGAAAAAAGGGATAAGAAATACTACACCCAACAAGCGCCCCCATAAGCGATGAAACCATTCCCAAAAGAAAATAAACTTGAAATCAGAGAGTGAAAAATGGGCGTTTAGCTGTTTAAATTGAGCTATTTGCTGATATTTCTCAAATGCCTGTTGCCATTCGCGCTCATTTACCGGCGGTATTACGCCCATCAGAGGCTTCCATTCGGTAATTGAAAGACCAGAACCTGTAAGGCGGGTGATGCCTCCAAGAACGACCTGCACGATAATCATAGCTACTCCAACAAGGAGCCATATTCCAATTGATCTTGTTTTGTAATGCATGTATGGACGCCGAATTTGAGCATTCGGGCATTTAAATAAAATGACTTAAGTCACTTTATTTAAAAACGGCTTGAATAGATCCAGTATGCGAAGCCAAGATGTGAGCAATTCTTCCCCGTCTGCCTTGATCTGTTAGGCAACTTCTGCCTTCACTTCGTCCGGATCAAAGCCATGAATTACCGGAACTTCTGTTTCGTTATCTATGGCATTGATGATTTTACTGAAGACAAACACCCTGGAAGGTACATTCTCCATCTGATAAAGGTTATACTCTTGCTTACGTGTCGCAATTAGTGTGTCAAAGATATTTTCATGTCCGTTTCCGGATGATAAAATTTCGTCTTCTGTAAGATAAAATATATCCCCCACACTTTCGATCCAGTTATTCTTCACAAAGCACTTGCCAAAGCCATTATATAAAGCACGATACATCCCTACCATGCGGCTTCGCTCGAGTTTAAATACCTCACGGTGGGCAACAGCTTGTTGAAGGCTGATTACTCTTTTGAGAATTTGATTTCTCCGGGATGCAGGCAAATGCGAAAGCTTTCCTTCCAGTATTTTTAATGCCTGTTGCCGGGAATGGCTATTAGCTCTGATTTCAGAAATCTGGGCGTTAAGGCAATCTCTTAAGTAGCGATAAAAAATAAGCGGTTCTGTACGCATTGTCTGAGTTTCCAGCTTCAACTCTCCGCTTGTTTTATCACCGTACAAATCAATAAAATGGTTTACCTCTGTATAAAAATCCTCAAACCTAACTTGAACCTGACTATGAATATCGGCTGGTAAGCGATTTATGAGAACCTTCAATTCGGGGTACAGAATTGCCTGCAATGCTAATCTATGTAAATTCCTCGCAGGCTCAAGGTTGGCTAGCGATTGCTGCTCTGCCAAAAACGTGTCTATTAATTCACCACTATTATCAAAACCTGATTTTTTTAATCTTTTTTCAACGGTGCTACGGAGCATCTGAACTTGTAACTCATTCAGTACCGGCGCATACCAATAGTTTGAAAGTGACTTGTCGAGGTTCGCTTTTTCAGCTTTCAATTCCCGAATATCCATCAAGTCCAAGTCCTTTTTATAAAAATCAGCAGAATAACTCTGCATGCTCTTAAGAACGCGGGGGAGCTGTATTTCAAATACTTTAAAAACAATTGGAAGCTTATAAAAATGTACAATTTTCCTCCAAAGGAGCAAACATTTTTGCCCGAATGTCTTTTCTTTTTCATCAATGAAAGCAATCGGCTCTCCCAGTCCTATTACTTCCGCCAAACTTGTTTTATTTTGATAAAGAGCTGAGGAAAGTTGAAGCACTTTATGCCAGTTATTAATATTTAAATAAATCCGCCCTTTAACCTGTCCAATAAGATCCAAAAAAGATTCTTGATTTTCTAGTAAGGTTCTCTCAAAAAAAGAGAGTTTTTTAAACGTTTGTGTAAAGACGGTAGCATAAACCCTTTTTGAGAAATTATAAGTTAGCGGGGTAGTCACCCCGGAGCAGTTTTTTTGAATAGTAGAGTTATCGTAAACAATAACTTCTGGAATACTCCCGGAAATTCGAACTGTAGATTGATCCTCGTTTTGAAAAATGATCATTAATGAAAAAAGGTTTAGTACTTCTAGTTACAGCAAAATTATTAGTGCCTTGTTCGCAATAAAGTACCATTAGGTTTCAATATTTTGAAAAAAAATTAACAATAATTTAATAATTTCAAAAAACATCTGTCAGAAGGGTAATATTCATGAAGTATAACCTTTTGCGGGTCAATTAATTAAAACACAAACACATTGCAAAATCCTCTTTCCTGCATCTAAATCGTCGAGATTATTTCTTAATCTTACAGAAAAACTTCTGAGCATGTTTTTCATCCTTTCGAAACTATTAGTCAATTTTATTTATCCTATAACCTGGATAGGAATTGCATTGGCTTCTGCATTTCTGTTTAAAAATCATCGAATTAAAAGAAGATGCCTGATTGCTGCTTTATCAATTCTCATCTTTTTCACTAATACATTTCTTCTTAATTTATTCGCCGGATTTTGGGATATTGAAGGCAAAGATTTAAAGGGTCACTATTCCTGTGCAATTATTTTAGGTGGATTTGTAAGTGAAGACCAATATGGAAATGGATACTTTAATAGTGCATCCGACAGATTTATACAGGCTATTAAATTAAAGAACACGAAAAAAGTTGATCATCTACTTTTCAGTGGAGGGAATGCCGATATTAACCCGAGTGCTTTTAGAGAAGCCACGTGGGTTAAAAACGAATTAAAATACTTTGGCATCGCCGACACCAGTGTTTTAATCGAACGAGGCTCTAGAAACACATTCGAGAACGCTAAATTCTCTAAGACCATATTAATGAGCAGGAATTTACGACCACCCTATTTGCTTGTAACTTCAGCATTTCATATGCGACGATCACTACAAACATTCAAAAAGATGAATGTCGATGTAATGCCCTACCCGTGTAATTACATCGCAGGCCGAGAAAAAACGACAATCAGCAGCTTTATACCAAGTGCAGACACTCTATTAAAATGGAACGTCTATATTAAGGAAGTAATAGGATACAGTGTTTATTATTTTAAATCCCCTTCCTAAAGGACAAATGCTCTTATAAAAGGTTGAAAACTAGCCCCCCAGTTCTTCATCACGGATTTTAATGTATTCTGGAAGCTTTTACTATCAACAACTTTTCCTTTAACAGGAGGAACGAGTGGTTTCTCCAGCGGTTTATCAGTGACAGATGTTGCAAACCATGTAATATTTTCATGAGGTAATGCCACCCCTAAAATCATGCCTGGCAGTCCTGAAAAGGTTTCGGGGCCACTTGAAACCGGAATCTGATCGGTATAAAAAGCAACAACATATACAGAATCCATAATAAGCGCATTTGCGCGGCGACAAGAATAGCCGGCAATTTCCCGTGTTTCATTTGTAATCTTCCACTTAATATTTCGTGTTGTGTCCTTAACTAAAAAAAACTCATCAAATACATTTTTTTGTATGCTACTCGTATTAGTTGATAAATCATTAAACACCGTATTAACTTGCTTAGAAACGGGAATCCAGCTAAATGCACCTGAAGTATTTTCAGTATTTTCTATAGGCGCGTAATATGTTTTGTCTTTAGAAAAGGATAAGGTACTTTTTAGAACTTTAAATTGCGGTTGAGTTTTTTTGTACTGCTCAAGCATCGGGTTATAATAGGTTTCATTATCCTTGTTAATTACCTTTTTAATTACAGCATACATATTCACCTTTTTTTCAAACTCGATAACTCCGCTAACAGGGAACCTGGTGAATTGAGCCGATAAATCATTACATATTGACAAAAGACAGCAACTTAATGCCAGTGTGATAAGTTTCATAGAATTAATTTTTAGGTTTAATACCACCCCCCATTTTATTAAAATCCCAAAGAAGGGAGAGCATATAGTATCTTTTTATGGTGTTATAACTGTTTTGAGAGAATGTATTACCATAGGTATTTCGTTGGAAACCGACATTCTGATTTAATAAATCATTCCCCGAAAGAGATAATTTAAGATTATCATTTTTCAGGAACTTCTTACTAAAAGAAGAATTCCAAATGAGATAGTCTACATCTTCATTAAATGTTTCTGTTTTTTTGGTAAGTTTATAATTATAATTAGAGCTTATTTCCAGCTTTCCGGGAAGAAAAATCGTGAATGACCCATCTGATCTAAAAACCCCACCATTATTATTTATCCTACTTTGCAATGAAGATTTGTTGACATAATAGCTAGGACCAGCCCCAATCCAAAAGTTGAACTTTTTTGCTACATATTTACTGGCATTTAATCCTCCGGAATAGGAATTAGACTCCAGGGTATTCAAAACATCGTTGATATAATTGAAACTCCTGTTACCAGAAACGTTTAAATCTAAGCCAACATTAAATCCAAGTTTTTTGATCTTTTTGCTATAATAAGTATAAATTGAGAAATTTGTTGAGGCTTTATCTGTAAGATTTAAGGATTGACTTGTACTCGCCCCGGTTGTAAGATTTGTATTTGTATTATCTACAATTTGATTTAAAACAAAGGAATAATTCCCGCCGATGTATACATTCCTTTCACTTAATACCTTATACGAATTATAATTAATGTTGAAAGAGTTTCGGAATGACGCTTTTAAATCAGGATTACCTAAATAGATATTTAAAGGATCATTATTAACCCTCACAGGTTGCAGTTGATTAATACTTGGTTGATTGGTTGATCCATTATAGTTGACCCTAAAACTTTTAAACTGCGAGAAACGGTATTGATAGGATGCCTGTGGATTGATATTTATAAAATCTCTGTCGAATTGTTTATCATGGTATAAATCTATTTGCTCCAAATTAACAGCATCTATTTTTGTTCCGAAGTTTACAGTGGTCTTATCTTTCTTATAACTAAATATTGCTCCTCCCTGGTTAGACAGCTGGTTGTACTCGAAATTATTACTAAATTCTGTATCAAGTGTTTCATACTTTCCTAAAGAAGTTTTATTTAATGATTGTCTCTCGGAAGAACTTGTACTGCTGTTTAGTCCATAATTAAATACTACAGAAAGATTTTTAGTGAGAGGTTCAGTATATGTAATGTTACTATTTAGTCGAAAACTCTTAGATCTGTTATTTTTAAGTTGGTCTATGGTTGAATCACGATCAAAAATTCCCAAATTATTATAATAACTAATCTTTGAAAATAAAAAGCCTTGATCTTCACTATTATTAACATATTGGCTAAGGCTTACAGAAAAGGTTCGACCTTTCTTCTTTAATTTCTTATTATAAAAAACGCTAGCAAAAAAAGACTTTTGTGCCCCATCATTATTATAATTCCTCAAACTATTATTTTGCCGGATATTATTTTCCCTGGTATTTGAACCTTCGTTGTTATCGATAGAATTTGTATTCTTTAGTGTACCATCTACTACCACTTTTAGATTCGAAGTTGAGTCTATTTTTAACTGATAGGTAGCGTCAAATTTTTGTCTGAAAGTATAATTACTATAACGTTGCTCGCCGATGCTGTTGAAAATTGCTGCAGTGGAGTCGCTACCGTCGGAAGCCTTTTGAGGTAAATTTGTTTGCGACAGGTTATTTCTTACGCCATCAATTGTTAGATCCCCTATCTTATAATTAGTATTTATCGACTCTTTATCCTTGTTCCATTTACCATCGTAATGCACACCGCCTGATCTGGCTGAAGGTATCCCTTGTCCGTTATATTGTAAATCATCCCTTCCCCCAGAGTACATCATATAGCCTTCATCGCTGAATTCCTGGGTTCTTTCTCCATATTTATTACTATCCTCCCAACCTAAACCTACTTTTGCAGTATTAGACACCGTGCTATAAGCAGAAATTTTTCGTTTTGCCTTAAAGGCATTAAACATCGCCTGGCCCTGGTAAAATCCATCACTGGCGCCTCCTGCATCAGTTTTTCCGAAATATCCATTTTTCTTATCTTCCTTTAATTTAAGGTTGATTGTTTTAGTTTTTATTCCATCATCAATGCCTGTAAAAGTCGCCTGGTCGCTCTTTTTATCATAAAGTTGAACTTTATCAATCATATCACCACGCAAATTTTTGGTAACGAGCGTAGGATCATCGCCAAAGAACTCTTCCCCATCCACAAGTACTTTATTAACAGTTTGACCCTGGGCTGTGATCTTTCCATCTTTATCGACTTGTATTCCGGGCAGTTGTCTTAATAAATCTTCAACCTTTGAGTTTGGCTCTATTTTAAAGCTTCCGGCATTATATTCGGTTGTATCCCCTTTGATTTTAATGGCGGCAACTTTCCCTTGAATAATTACATCGGCCAGTAATTTAGATTTCAGAAACAGATTGATTTTTCCGAAATCTGCTTCTTTTTTTGCCGAATCTAAGCTGAAATTTTCTACATAATCCGCATACTTAGGATATGTTACCAGTAAGATAAATTTGCCTGGCTTCGGAATATTTAGTGAAAATGAGCCATCTGCACCTGCTCTTGTAAATTTAACAAGTGTAGAATCTTTCGCATTTAAGATGCTAATAGAAGTGTTTACGAGGTTAACGCCGGAGGCTGTATCGGTTACTATTCCTTTAACCGGGTAAGAAGTTTGTGCTAAAAGTGAGAACGAGAAAAAACAAGTCAAAACGACTGTCCAAAGTAGATGTTTCATGATGTGGTGTAAGGTGGTCCGAAAGTATAACTAATTCTTTAGTAATCAAAATAGATCCATTCTATTTTAGATTAATTAACATTAATTAACAATTAACTCCCCTTGATCTCAGCAAAAAACCCCTATTAGAAAGAAAGCAAAAATGAAAATACGACAGCTGGATTAACCTCAGATTAAACCCTTGGCAAGTCTGAATCGAGTAATATTGATTTCAGTTTTTATTTTTTAACCAATCAAATAAGCAAGTCCGTGAGTAACCGGATCGCATAGGTCTTTTACTTTTTTCTCCTGAAATAACTTTTCTATAAGCTCTCTTGCAATCTTATAATCATCATGAATAGGGCATGGACGTAACTCAGAACATTTACTTAAACCCAAGCCACATTCTTTAAAAATTTGCTTTCCCTCGATTGCCTCTACAATATTAATAATAGGCTGCTCTATTTGTTCATTAGTAATATAAAACCCTCCGGAAGGACCCTTTACACTATTAATCAAGCCTTGTCGCGCCAGGGCCTGCAAGATCTTACCGACAGTATGTTCGCTTGCATTAATATGTGTCGCAGTCTCTTTGAGTCCGGCTTTTCCGCTATCCGTATGTTTTGATGCAAGATAAATAACGGCTTTGATGGCTGTTTTACAGGTGTAGCTTAACATAATCAGCGGTTTAAAAACTCTTGTCCTTCCGGAGATATAAAATCTGAGGACCACGATGGATCGAAAGTAAGTGTTACGCTTATTTGAAAGTCGGGGAATGCTGCGCTAAGCGCCTGTACAACATCCTGTTTAATACTTTCGCCCATGGGGCAAAACTGTGATGTTAAGGTCATGATATTTTCTATTGTCTTCTTTTTCTCATCGAAATTGATCCCATAGATCAATCCAAGATCAACCACGTTCAATCCAATTTCAGGATCATAAACTTCGTATAAAGCTTCTCGTGCAAGTGCACATCTATCTGTATCGTTCGTTATTATTTCCATTAGTTATCTGCTTGATGAAAAAGGGTTTTAGCCACGTTTGCCACATAGAAAACCGATGAAGCAAGTAAGCAGGCGGCCCCGCCTTTCAATAAAATGTCATTCAATAAAATAATTCCCGGAAGGAAAAGAAGAAAACCCAAAAGGTAAAACCAGGCCATTGCCTGAAACAATTTTCCGCTAAACAGTTCTTTCGGTGCCGGCGTTTTTCCGACGGCCCGTTTGTGATAAACTTTGTTCCAAACAATAAATGGCAGGGTTTTAAAAGTCATACCTAAAATAATCGCTGTAATCCAGCCAAAGAAAATGCAAAAGCCGTAAAGCAAAACTATGTTAGGAGCCTGCGCCTCTGTTGAGATGAAATATATAACCGCGATTAAACTAAACAAGGGCAGAAACAACAAGGCAACAGACAATAATGACACTTTCATTTGATCATCAATCTGCTTCCTTATTCGGATGCGGTATGCCCGATAGCAGTAAATGCCAAAAAGAATTAAAGCAACTAATACCAACACAAAAGGCGAATAGTAATACCTGTATTCTTTGACTGTTTTTAAATAAACGAAACCAATCAAAGCAATGTTAATCAAAGCGAATATCCACCACAAGGTCTTTTCATTTGTGTATTTGGAAATTAAGAACATCGGAATAAGTCTGGAACCCACGCCGATTACCAATAACAAAAACCAACCGGCTAATCCCATATGGGCATGAAGCGATAAATATTCTAAAGAATTTTCAGGTAACCATGAACGGGTAAAGTTGAACACCAGCATCAAACCGAAGAACACCGTAGCGAACAACCAAAGTGAAGCCGCTGCTATAAACCAGGCATAAATAGTATATTTCTTACTCTCGTAAATGCTATTGATCACATTTAAGAAATAGCATACCACTGCCGAATTGATTAAAATTGCGCCCGTTTGCAATACCCAGCCCAGATGGAATGTATAAAAACCTACAACCAAAAAAGGAATACCCAGGCCGGCAAAAATGAATGATAAATAGGCAAGCAGTTCGCTGTCGAGTTTTCCTTCAATAATTACCGGAAGTAATTGATGGCTTGCACCAAGGATGATCATTGTGCCCCAGCCCAAAGCCATAAGATGCGTAATGGCTAAAGTTTGTGGTTGAAAATAGTGCTGATGAACCACCTTGGTATTAATCATTAATAAAACACATGCCAATAAAAAAGAAAGAGCTCCGTAAATATAAAAGGGCAGCACTATTTTATAGGAGGTGGTTTTCTGGAAGTCTGTTTGTATTGCAGCCGGAATCATTTTAAATCTTGAAAATCAATAAAAATACTTCGCTATCGCCTATCTCCTTTATCCGGTACTCGAATCCTCGTTCTTTTAGCTCGGTAAGTAGAAACACAGGAATGCGTTTATGATGTACATACAAAGCTTTTCCTGAGGGTAATTGCTCCAAGGCTTCAAGAATGGTCATCATAGGAGCAGGCATTTCTAAATGGCGGACATCCACTTTTTTTAGATTATTTTCATATTGCTTTAAAAGTTGATCCCAATCTCCTGATTCATCAGCTGCCTCAACCTGGACTTCTTGTCCCGACGTAACTTTATAAAAATACGTTTCGATAAAGTCTTCCTCCACTATATCAACATAGGTCTTAAATCCTTGCTTTTCGAGTAAATTTATAAGTGGACTTGGTTCAAAGGTATTGGTGATTTTTAATACCTGCCCCTGCTGCATCTCTTTAACTGTTTGCTGAATGAGTCTCAACGGGTCATTTCCTCCCGCCAGCATCGACCGAACGTCTAAAGAAATAATCTGGGCACTGGCAACTTCTTGTAAAAACTTAGGAAGGTGTTTTCGTTCCGAAACTTCTTCAGCCTGTACGGATGTATCTATTTCGAAGCCATAAGGTTTTAGCTTTTCATAAAAATCTTCGGGTTTGCAGCCCCCAATTTTCGATGCCATAGAAATAGTGGTTCTACCCGCCATCAGGCCACGCAAAATTGGATTTCGGAGCTTCTTAAAATCCGGACTAAGTGTTACAATTGCTTCTAAAGCATCTGGATGATGTTTTATTAATGCTGCAATTTTTGTTTGTGAGTTAATCAGCATTCTGTTTGATCTTATAAATCAAAGATAGAAATAATAAAAGTATTTATATACTTTTATTATGAGAGAAATTTAAAACGATCAGTTTTGAAGTTGATTTTGCTTGCTTTTTCATCAAGTGGCTATGCGCTTTTCATCATTAGCAAATCTGTCACTATTAGTTTATGAAATTTATTGTTATTTGTAATCATAATATAAAACGATATACTTACATAAACCTAATCCTATCATGATTCGTACATTCACTATCACCCTCTTTTTTTCTATTGCATCATTTTTGGCTATAGCCGAGGAATGGGACGTCCCTGCTGAATCAAAGATTCAGCGAGTGATTGTATTTCTTCATGGTGCCCAAATAGAGCGAATCGGGCAGGTTGCCATACCTGCCGGAACTTCAGTCATTCTTTTCAAAGGTTTGTCGCCCGAGATAGAAGAGCAGAGTATCCAGGTGAAAGGCTCTGGCAGTTTTACCATTCTTTCTGTAAACAAACAGGCTAATTTTCTGCATGAACAACAGGTGAATGAGGCTGTCCAAAAGATGCAGGATCGGATCATTGATTTAAAAGATGAGCGGGAAATTCAGCTGAACTCTATTGCGATTTTAAAAAAGGAGGAGGAGATGCTTGCCAGTAATCAAAGTATTGGAAATGGCGGGGCAGGTTTGGATCTTAACAAATTAAAACAGGCTCTGGATTTTCAAAAGGCAAGGCTCACCGAGAATAAAGTGAAACAACTGCGCATTCAGAAGGAAATAAAAAAGCTAGACGAGCAGATAACAAAACTTGAAAATCAGGTAAGGGAAGAAACAGGAAGAGCTAAAAATAACACCGGTGACATTGCCGTAAGAGTATTATCAAAATCGGCCGTTAACGGGGTTTTTACCATAAGTTATTTAGTAAAGAATGCATCCTGGTATCCCACCTATGATCTTAGAGCGACTGATGTAAATAAGCCGATTGATCTGATCTATCGTGCTAACATCTCTCAACAAAGTGGCGAGGAATGGAAAAATGTAAAGTTAGTTTTATCATCCGGCGACCCATCGCGTGGAGGGAGCAAACCTTCACTTCGACCATACCAGATTGGGTATAATATTTCTAATTACTCCCCTGTCGCAAATATTACCAATGTATGGGGAAGGATAACCGACTCGCAGGATGGTAGTCCGATTATTGGGGCTAGCATACGCGTAAAGGGAAGTTCTATAGCCTCTGTTTCAAACGCAACAGGATATTATGCAATCCAGATACCTTCATCTAACTCCGTTTTACAATATTCATATATAGGTTATGAGGCGCTTGAACAGCCTGTACGGTCGGCTGAAACAAATGCACGCATGAAGGCCGACACACAAAAACTTGAAGAAGTAGTGGTGGTTGGATATGGAGCTCAGCAGGCTTTAGAGGGCAAGACTCCAGGAATACAGATCCGGGGAACTTCATCATTAAAAAAAACATCCCTCCCGCTCGAAGTACAATTTCAGGAAAAACAAACCAACATACAGTTTGAGGTTGCACAACCTTACAGTATTGCCAGTGACGGGAAACAACTGACAGTTGAGATAGCAGAACACCAGCTCAATGCTGATTACCGCTATTATGCAGTTCCGAAATTACGAGAAGAAGCGTACCTCACGGCTTCTGTAACCGGAATAAATGAATTGAATTTATTAAGTGGTGAAGCTAATGTGTTCTTTGATGGTGCCTATCTGGGCAAAACATTAATCAATATTGAAAACACGAATGATACATTAGCAGTTTCGCTTGGAGCGGACAAAAATGTGTTAGTTAAGCGGATACAGCAGAAGGAGCAAAATGAAAAGTCTTTTATGGGCGCTAATCAACGTGCCACCAGAGCCTTTAATTTAGAGATTTTAAGCCGGAAATCTCAGCCTCTCAACTTGACTCTGGAAGATCAGATACCAGTTTCAAACACCAGCGAAGTAATAGTTGAGAGTCAGGAACTGTCGGGAGCCAAACTCGATGAAGCCACCGGAATATTAAAGTGGGATTTGAAACTACAAGCCCAGGAAAAAAGGTTGCTGAAGTTAAAGTATCAGGTTAAATATCCTAAAAACAGGCCCTTGAATTTAGAATAATGCTCATAAGGTATTGTGGGTTGAAGATGTACAGCGTTGGAAATGATTGTCTGCGTCAAGATATTAATTTACATTAAAGGACATTCATCAAGTAAGAGCTTAATCCGGCAAGCTTTTTTTGGCATACTCCTTTTTCTTGTATCAAAACCTTGAATTTTCGGCCCATATCCATCAATAGCGTATGGCTTATGATGGACGCTCTTTTTGCAGCCGTCACAATGTCTTTTTCGGAAGACATTGCCTGGTTAAGATATTCATTAAAGCCCAGAGACAAAAGAAAGTGGCACTGATCTGTAAAGCCGCAATCACTCAGGCCACCTTTTGAACCCCAATGGCTTAATGCGGAAAAATTCACATGTGATGTAATATCCTGTCTTCCGACATTCTCGTACACAAAACTATTAACTGTATGCTTGTGATAACACATCAGGGTCCCCTCCTTTCTGGATTCTTTATACAGCTCTGAAGCTGGATAACCGTAATCAATAGTTATAACATAACCTCTGTTTAAGGCTCTGGCGGTCTCCTGGATCCAGTTGGTCGCCTGTAAATTTATTTCAGTACGAAACCCTGCCGGAAGTTCAATTCCAAGCTCTGATACATAATCTTTTAGCTCTTGTTTTGCAGGCTTCAGTATTTCTATAAAGCCATTTTGATAATCTACAAATACTTCCATAAGTTCTTTCTGCATAAGCACCTGATGGACAGAAAAGTTATCGACAAGTTCATTTGATAGAATACACCCGTTAAAGCCCGACAATTCGTTTATGGAATTATACCACGATACCTTTTGCTGCAAACGGTTTTTTTCAACTGCTTGCATTGCCGGACTTTTTTCAATGATGCAGTATCGGATCTGATCGTACATCTCTTTATTGTTTTGCAGAGCGGTGAGGATATCCTGACAAAGAATGCCTGTTCCTGCTCCATATTCAACGATAGTAAATGGAGCGTCTTCGTCCAACATATGCCACATCTCTTCCAATTGCCGACCGATCAGTGCTCCAAAAACAGGACTCAGGCAGGCACTGGTGTAAAAATCGCCTTCTTTTCCTATCCGGTTTTGGTTTGAAGTATAGTATCCTAAATCAGGGTAGTAAAGGCACATTTCCATAAACTGCTGAAAGGAAATGGGGCCCTCGTTCTTAATTTTGTGTATGATTATTTCCGCCAGTTCCATGCAACTGATATTAAAGCCCATGAGTTATTGTTGACACCAGTATGGGTACTAATTCTGCACAAAAAAAGTGCCTGCTAAACTATAAAAAGAAGAAATGCAAATGGGATATGCTTCAGCTAGAAACTAAAAGTGACTATATTACGGTGTGTCTAATCAAAAAATGAAAGTCCGGTAAAGTATAAGGAAAAAAGCATTAGATCGTTAAATACGCATGAAGGAGCTTTAAAATAACTCATAACAGAGGTGTTTACAATTAAACAAATGGGAAAAACTGGAAATTGCATTCTTCTTACAGCTGGTATTGTTGCCGGATTATTTATTACATCTTGTAATCATGATAAAAAATCAGCGGAAACGACCAGCAGTTCTGATTATAAGATAGTAAGTGATATTGTATTTAATGGAGACACGTCTACCGCTGACATGGTTTATATTCCTGGTGGAACTTTTATGATGGGAGGAGATAATGAGCAGGCCAGTAAAGACGAATATCCTAAGCATACAGTAACAGTCAATGGTTTTTGGATGGATGAGCATGAGGTTACCAATGCACAGTTCGCTACTTTTATTGAAGCTACCGGTTACATAACCACTGCAGAGCAGAAGCCTGATTGGGAACAGTTAAAAAAGCAATTGCCCCCGGGTACTCCAAAACCAGATGAAAGTCAGCTGGTAGCTGCATCCTTGGTATTTACTCCGCCTTCTGAACAAGTAGATCTGAATGACTATTCACAATGGTGGAGCTGGGTTCCTGGAGCAAGCTGGAAACATCCGGAAGGACCAAAAAGCAATATCAAGGGCAAGGAAAATTATCCGGTGGTACATGTAAGCTGGGACGATGCTATGGCTTATTGTAAATGGGCAGGAAAACGTTTGCCAACAGAAGCCGAATGGGAATTCGCCGGCCGCGGTGGATTGAAAAATAACATTTACCCCTGGGGGAATGAACATGTAAACTCAGGCAAGCCAAAAGCCAATTCGTGGGAGGGAAGTTTTCCGGATAATAATACTGCTGTTGATGGATTTAAAGGTCTGGCACCTGTAAAATCTTTTGCCGCAAACGGGTATAAACTTTATGATATGGCAGGGAATGTTTGGGAATGGTGCGCTGACTGGTACCGTAATGATTATTACCAAAGTGTAAGTAAATTGGGTACGGTGGAAAACCCTCAAGGGCCAGTGGATAGTTATGATCCCGACGAACCTTATATTCCGAAAAAAGTTGCCAGAGGTGGCTCATTTATGTGTAGCGACAGTTATTGTTCCGGCTACAGAGTAGCCAGGAGAATGAAAACTTCTCATGATTCGGGCATGAGTAATATGGGATTCAGATGTGTAAGAAGCTTAAAAAACTGAAGTTTATGAAAAATAACTTTTTAATTGTTTCCGTAATTCTTTTCTCGTTAACCGTTTGTTCTTGTACGGATCAGAACAAAAAACAAGTTGTAGCTTCTAAAAGCGAAGCGAAAAGCATCACGATGCGAAAGAATATGCTGAAAAAACCTGCTAAATGTTGCGCATCCAATATCCCGGCTCGCTTCTAGAAAAAACGGATATCATTGGTTCAACATACCTCGATGCACTCTTCTCCTTGATCTTTTAATAGCTTAAAAACCAAAACCCGCTCTACTATTCGTAAACCGGGTTTGTTTCACATTCAAACGAATTATAGAAAGAGTATTTCTCTACTTTTCAGTTTTTAAACGAATTACAGTAAATGAATAGGGCGCCAATTCAGCGTTGAACTTTTCCGACACGGTGAAGTTTGTTACCACTGGCTTTAAATTTTTGTCGTCCGGATTGCCCTGTAATACCGTTCTTATCGCTTTTGTATTGGCAAGCTTGATGTCTTTTAGATCAATAGACGAATTAACGGTCACGGGTAAAAGGTTCACCAGCTTAACAATCACGTCTTTGCTCTTAGTATCCCGAACTACAGAATAAGCAATTCGCTTTTTCACCGCATCCTGATCGTTTGAGAGGTTTACAGAAGCCGGAAGATATTCATTTCCTGCATTATTTCCGTATAGCTGCTGCACATAATAACTCACGCTCGGTTTTATGTCTGTATTGTTGAAATAGATAAGATCTGGATTCCATTGCGTGTGGCCTTCTTTTGCAAGTAGAGGAGCATAAGAGGCCATGCTTACGACATCACCGTTCCTTTCTAAAGATGTAAGGTATAAGGCCTCAGACAAAGCTGTTTCATGATTGGTTACCCCCCGCGGAACGCTGGCGGCATACTCACCCAGATAAACTTTTGATTTGGAACGATCGTACTTATCGTAAAAATCCTGGTTGTGGATAAACCACCCCGGACTCTGATAATAGTGCTCGTCTACCATCGGAACCTTTAATTTTGTGGCAATTTCCCATCCCTCTTCATAATCGGTTCCCTCATAAAAAGGACCCACCGTTCCGATCACAGTGATTTCCGGGTATTTCTTTTTCACGGCATTAAAGATCATGGTAAAGCGCTCTTCAAAAATGTCGGTTATAAGATCTTCATTACCAATACCTACATATTTCAGATTAAATGGTTTAGGATGACCCGCTTCCGCCCGTTTCTTGCCCCATTTCGTCTTCACATCACCATTGGCCCATTCTATCAAATCGAGAACATCTTGCACGTATTCGTCCATGTCCTCCATTGGAATACCACCTTGCTGACCTGCACCGCCATCAGATGAATTCTGACAAGGGACGCCTGCAGCTAACACCGGTAGAGGTGCGGCACCAATGTCTTCGCAAAACTGAAAATATTCAAAATACCCCAATCCGGTGGATTGATGATATCCCCAAAGGTTACGCAAAGGTTTACGAGTCTCTAAAGGCCCGATTGAATTTTTCCAGCGGTAAATGTTCGCTAATCCATCTCCATGAGCCACGCAGCCGCCCGGAAACCGGACGAAACGCGGGTGAATGTCGGCTACAGCCTGTGCCAAATCTGCCCGTAATCCATTGTTCCGGCCCTTAAAGGTTTTCTGCGGAAATAAAGAGATCATATCCAATGCCAGGCGACCGGCAGAAAGTGGCCGCAATTCCAGCGAAGCATCAGCAGCATCAGCCGTGGCGCTCAGAACAGTTTTAACACTTTTCCAGTCTCCTGAAGATACATCCACGGTGGACTGCGCCAATACTTCATCTTTCTTATTTACCAGGCGAACAAGTAATTTTCCTCCCTTTGCGCCTAAAGCTTTTGCGAACAGGGAGAAATTATATTTCTCTCCTTTTTTCAATGTTATTCCATCAAAACCGCTGTTTAGCAAAGATGCTCCGGGTACTTTGGTCTCAAGTACAGCGTAGTGTGCATTATTAATATGCACCGGAGAAATGCTATCAATCAAAAAGCTTGTATTTTCTCCTTTCAGTGCCCAGGAATGCGTGCTGTTCCAGTTCTTGTCGCGGCCCCTTTTATCATTCAACGCATATTCAAAGTCCCTGTTCTGAACTAATTCGCCATACAAACCTCCATCAGCAGCGTAATTGATATCTTCAAAAAATATTCCCAGCAACACATCGCTGATAGGCTTAGCTTTTTCGGGCTCAATCGTGATACTTGCGTTTACCGGCTTCAAATCTTTAAAGCGATCAGCGTCTTGTTTGGTAGACTCGCTATGCAAAGTATTTTTATATTGCTTCAGCTGGTAGGTTTTAATAAGTTTATCGACCAGGGACCATGCCACTTTATGCGCTTGGCCAGTTACATTGCCGCCTGGTAAGCTGATGCTTATACTCGGGTTATTGTATTGCGCAGCAGGAATTTCAATGGCAGGAGTATAGGTTTTGAAATCCTTTGTAGAGACCCTGAAGTATTTATTGTTGCCATCAGCATAGGTTATCAGGTAAGATGCTTGCTTGCTATCATACTGCAAGACTGGGCGAAAAAGATTAGATCCCTTGTTGACCGCAGGATAGCTTTGCCTGCTCCAATCCACTAAATCAACTGAGGCTGTCTGAGCAAAAACATTATCCTTCTCATTCAAGCTCCAGATACAATACCAAACGCCATCGGGGCCGTGCAACAGGTAAGGAGTTAACATCCGCTTTTCAGCCCCCCAGGTTCCATAGTCGCTTTTCAGATAGCCAAATTCATTACCTATAGAATACCATTTCTCTTTATCCCGGCTCCAGGCAAAGTGCAAACCGTTCTTGTGATTATTTTTGCTAGTCCCGTAAGAAAACAGGTATACAGAATCAGGTTCATTAATTAATTTTTTAATCCCGGCAACAGCCGTCTGTATTATCATTAATGCCATCAGGCACATTACCAAAAATGCTCTTTTCATTATAAATTCAAAATTATCTCTTTCCGGTTCCAACTAGTTGCGGGTTATTTATTGATATATGGTAAACTAATCACATTAACTGATTTAGGCCTTATTTCAACAGGAATCCTCGCCCCTGTCTTCTTTATCGCTGAAGAAACAGGAATAATGAATTGCGGCTTATCAAGACTATTATATGCCAGAGGATCTGCAGAGGTTAAAACCTGTATAACTCCGCCCTTAATTGCAGAAGCGCCTTCCAAGTTTATATCGAAAATTTTAGCAAGATTGGAAGTGTTCACTATTTTCAAATTAAGTGTATTCGTTTTCCTGTCAATCGTTGCGCTTGAGTATACGCTATCCTTGCCGGCCAATATCTGCCCATTGCTTAAAACCGGAACAACATGGGTGCCTTTATTTGAAGAAAATAATTTTTGCACATAATAATTAGGAGTAGCAACGGCTTTTAAATTATCAAACCAAATAAGATCCGGACGCCACTGCCATGCTTCTACATGAGCCAGCAACGGGGCATAAGACGCCATATGAACCACATCAGCATTGCGTTCAAGTCCGGTCATAAATGAAGCTTCTGCCAGAGCGCTTACCCAGGTATTCCTTGATTCGGCATCTGTACCATCTTTGCTGTGTGCGGCATACTCTCCTGCAAACACTTTGGGTCCTTTACGGTCATAATTATCATATCTGCTGGCATTAGCAAAAAACCATTCGGGATTTTTATAATAATGTTCATCCACGAGGTCGGTTTTAAGCGTTTTAAGCTCTTTCCAGGCATAGTTAAAAAGTGCGCCGTCGGCTGATGGACCAGAACCAGATACCAGTTTAATTTCAGGATGTTTAGCCCTCAAAACTTTATCAAATTCTTTATAGCGTTCAATATACTGAACATCCCATTGCTCGTTTCCAACACCAAGATGTTTTAAATTAAACGATGCGGGATGTCCCATATCTGCACGCAGTTTGCCCCATTTGGTATTCACCGGGCCATTGGCAAACTCGATCAGGTCTAAGGCATCCTGAATATAAGGGTCGACATCTTCTGCAACCTCCCCTGTATTGTACTGGCAAGCCATTCCGCAATTTAAAATTGGAAGAGGCGCTGCTTTCAGATCTTCTGCCAATTGGAAATATTCAAAGAAGCCCAGTCCATAAGACTGAAAATAATCGGGGGCATTACGTGGAGCCTTAAATTCAACATTCCAGCGATTCATTATCAATTTCCGCTCTTCAACCGGGCCAACGGTTGTTTTCCATTGATAACGATTTTCAAGATCTTTCCCTTCCACAATACAGCCTCCCGGGAACCGGATAAAGCCAGGTTTTAAATCTGCCAGCATCTGTACCAAATCTGCTCTCAATCCCCCTGGGCGATTTTTCCAGGTATCCTGGGGAAAAAGGGAAATCATATCACCATCAACAACACCCTTTCCTTCAAACAAAACCTGAAGTTTTGCTTTGGGCTCTGTCGCATCGGCCTTGAAAGACAAGGTATATTTTTTCCATCCCCCGTTATTGGTTAAAGCAATCGCTTCGCTCTCGCCTATCTTTTCATTTTTTGAATTAAGCAGTTCTAAATGCAGTTTTATTGGCTCGGTGCTTCTGGCAAGGATTGAAAAATTATACCGTTTATCCTTTTGCACGCCGATACCCCGGAAGCCTTCATTTTCTAATCCATAGCTCCCTTTTTCAGCATCGATAGTAAGTCGTGCAAACCGCGGATTTGCCAAATTTGATGCAGCATGATTGTTAATCAAAATTTTCCCCGATCCGCCTTTCTTGATTTCTTTCCATCCCATTAAAGGAGAAGAAAACTCAAAGGATCTATTTTTAATCAGCTCTGCATATAAACCACCGTCGGCAGAAAAGTTGATGTCTTCAAAGAAGATACCCCACATGGTTGGCTGTATCTCGGTAACTGGCTTATTTATTTGAACCACCAGATTTTGTGTATTTTGTGCTATCGCTGAAACTGTGAAACTAAGTCCAAGTAACAAGCTGGCAATAGATTTACGATATGTATTTTTCATTTAATATATTTTAATAGTTATGAAGCTTGCACGAGCTTGTTCATTTCGGTTGTGAGAGGTAAGCTCCTGCAGGTTTCATCAATTTGCAATTAGATTCATTTTTAAAATAACAATTTACCTTTTTAGCTTGACAGGCTTAATGCCCTGATGGGTTGGCTTTACCTGTTTAATACTGCCATCTTTATTGAATTCCATTCTATCAATACAAACTTCGCGGTTATATCCGGCCGCGCTTCCCATGGTAATTCCCTTTGGATAATTGAAGCGATGATATACCAGGTACCATTCATCTTTACCTGGAATCTGGATGACAGAATGATGGCCGGTTCCGTAAATGCCAGCATCTTTGTCTTTGACGATTACCAGATTATTTTCCGGAATAGTTATCTTCCCTAGCGGGGAATCTGAAGTGCCATACCGCACTTTATAATTTTCACTGCGGGTGTCGTCTTCAGACCACATAAAATAATAAACACCCTTTCTATATACAACATAGGCTCCCTCGCGAAAGCTTTTATCAGGTGTAATTATTTTAGTGGTGCCAGGCTTTATTGATACCATATCATCATTTAGTTCTGCACCGGCCATATATCCATTTCCCCAATACAGATAACTCTTACCGCTTTTAGGATCAGTAAAAACGTCGGGATCAATTTGCTGGCCACGGCTTATCCCCTCAGGTAGCTTATCGATCAATGGTTTTCCCAAATCAACAAACGGCCCTGTAGGACTATCCGCTACTGCAACTCCAATTTTCTGTGCCGCGCAGAAATAATAAAAATATTTATACTGACCGCCGATCTTTTTTTCGATAATGCAGGGTGCCCAGGCGTTCTTTTTTGCCCAGCTTACATCTTTTGCAAGATCAAGAATCACGCCTTCATCTTTCCAGTTTACAAGATCAGGAGAGGAGAACGTTTTGAAATAGGTACCGCTCCAATTGTTAAAGCCGTCGCTGGTAGGATAAATATAAAACTTACCCGTTTTTTCAGAATACAAAATATCAGGGTCGGCATAGTAACCGTCTAAAACGGGATTATGGTATTCTTTGGTTATAAGTTGGTAATCTACTGGTTTCTGTCCATGAATTTCAACAGTATATTTAACCGGGCCAGATGCAAAGTTCATGGCAGATGGAGGAGTGACTTTTATTCCTGGAAATACTAAGAACTCCGGTTTAAAAACTTTCAGATTGGTCCCTGGTTTAACAGGCAAATAAAGCTTTTTTTCTGCGCTGTCTAATGAAATATTTATCGACTTCAATCCCTTCGCTTTAACAGATAATATGACCTCATCAGCCGGCATCCATTTGCTTACTAATGCTTGTGCTTCTTTTGCGGTGATTGGCATAATAGTTCCATGGCGTGGATGGAAATTCATGCTTACCTCGTTATCAATCACTCTAAAGGTTTGAAGATCTGTTGTTTTGGTAAACTGATACCTGCCATGCATATACACATCATACATCAGGATATAACCTTCACCATTGTTCAGCTTAAATACGCCAGCACCCTCTACCGGATCTTTTGTTTGCTGAACATGTTCATCCCGTAAAACATAACCTTCGGTTAGCTTCTCAGAAACTGCAATTTTAATTCCCGGAGCCCCGCTTTCTCCCTTAAAAAACAAGTAATATTTTCCATCCTTTGAAATAATATCTCCATCTATACAGGCTGAGTTTGTGGGACTAAAAAAAAGCTGTTTGGGCGCTGTTTCCAGATCGGTAAAATCTGCGTTAGCATAAGCATAATAGATTTTGTCGGGATCTGTACCATGTTTCAGTGAAAAATAAACCATGTACTTTCCTGCCTGAGCATCATAAATAGTTTGAGGAGCCCAAACACGTTTCAAGTTCTCCTGGCCCGGATATTTATTTTGGATATTGACCACGCTTGAGGTCCAGTTGATCAAATCGGAAGATTTCATAAGCACCATTGCCCGGTTTGAATCCCAACCCTTAGCTGCTACCATATCAGTAGCTACCATATAGAATGTTTTTCCATCGGCGCCACGCAAAATATGAGGGTCTCTCACTCCGCCTGAGGAACTTATTTGGGCTGAATTTAAAATCGGTTTGTTATTGTTCAGTGCTCTGAAGTTATAACCATCATTACTAATTGCAAAACGGATCGATTCTGCATCCTTTTCATTCCCCGTAAAGTAAGTAAACAAATAGGCGCTATAGTTTTCAGATGGAACTCCTTTGTCAGCTTTAAGATCTTTTACGGCGACCTGCTGTCCCATTGTGGGTGTAAAAAGATTCAATGCAAAGCCTAAATAAAGCCATTTCCAGGCTTTGTTTTTTCTAATAATCCCTTTGGTGTTGAAATACATATTGATTTAAATTATCTACTTTGACGCTTTAGTAATTTTATATAAGCCCGCTCCATGTCTGTTAATTTCGGGAGAAAATTCTCCTGAAAATTTGCCCAGCGCTTTTCCTGACCATAAATCTGTAATCGAACAATCTGCCATAAAACCAAGTTTTTTCAAGTCTACCGGAATTCTTGTAGTGGCAGGAGGCAAAGGACCTGATGGATTTTGAGTAAAGATCAGAAACTTAACAGAGGCACCCACATTTTGAATTACACATGCTTCATCTAAGCCAACCATTGCTTTAAAACGCGTATATCCTTCCGGGATATCAAATTCTATCATCGAATGGGAATGAGTACCTATGCCATCTGCGTATGTTACTTTATTTACTGTAAGAGCATTTCCTGAAACACTTTTGTTAATCCCTGGCTTTCCCCAGCCGGAGGTAGCTTTTATCCACTTCAAACTGCTAAGCTTAAGAGAATCTTTACCATTGTATAACGTCGGAGCGATCCAGTCGGCGTGATCCCAATCGGTATTATCACCTCCATCATCTACAACCAGATACAGTTTTTTTGCATCCGTGATATCAACATCAACCGGCTTACTATATCCGGGTGTTGACCTGGTTATTAACCCACTGTTCCAGGCAGCTTTCTCTTCAATTGCGTTCTGCTGATCCATCGTGTTAAAGACAGCTAAATATTTAGCTCCGGTACCCGATTCATCAGCAATCCAGACGGCCTTATCTTCATCCATAAAAAGAGGCTTATTGTTGGTGCTTTCGTTCAAAACTTTCAGCACATTTTTGTTTGTCAGCAAAGAGAGAGTGAAAGGATCATTATCCGGAAGGTTACCTCCAAACATTAAAGGAGATTTAAAAATACTCCACAAGGTCATTAATGTATATTGTTCATCCCGCGTAAAAGCGGTCATGCGGGGGTTGCCTCGTTCTGCCCGGATGCCAATACGGCCAAGGGGCAACATATCTCCGTCGGGGTATGCGCCGTATGAACGCCACCTATTCCAGCGTTCAAACACAGCAAAATGTTCTTTTAATTGTTGCCAGCTATCCCAGAAATCGCCTACAGTACGCCACATATTAGCATTTTTCTGAACATGATCCGCATGAGCAATTGGCGTCTCACCCGGCGAAGTACTTAATAGAATTTTGCGCCCGGTACGATCTATGGCCTTCCGGATCATCTCAATTTCGCCTTCAAAATAGATAGGAGAAGAAAGGTCGTCTACTTTAACGAAATCAAGTCCCCAGGAGGCATAAAGCTCAAACAGAGAATTGTAATATTCCTGTGCGCCTACCTTTCCAGGAACTATGGTATACATATCATGTAGCCAGCGGCACTGATCCTTTTCGGAATAAATATCTCTGGCAGATACACTGGTTCCTTTTATCGGTGTGTTTTGTTTAACGGCAATTACCGGAATACCCCGCATGATATGAATGCCAAACTTCAAACCTTTACCATGAAGATAATCAGCCAGGGGTTTAAAACCCTTACCTCCTGCTGCTGAAGGAAAGCGGTTTACTGCCGGTAAGAACCTGCCGTACTCATCCAGTACATAATCGGGATCTTTTTCATTGTATCCATGTGCTTTATCGTTGCCTACATACCACCGGATATCAACTACAATGTAGTTCCATCCATATGGCTTTAAATATTTTGCCATATAGTCGGCATTGGCTTTTACTTCAGCTTCAGTTACTGTGGGCCCAAAACAATCCCAACTGTTCCAACCCATAGGAGGAGTCGGCGCCCAACTATGAAAATCTTTTCGGGTTTGCGCCTGACCTATAAGACCGCATAGTGAAAGGAATAAGGCGGGAAGTATTATTCTTTTTAATGAATATGATGTATGTCTGATCATTGTTAGTTTTCGAAACTGGTTAAACAATAAGTCAAATTTAATTTGGGGTCAAACTCAAATTTGTCCTGAAGAAATCGATACTTCTAAATAATAGCTTACTTCGGATTGATTTAAATTTGAAACAGGTTTATTAACTGTCAAACATACAATTAATACTTTTAAGTTGTATGACTTTGCTGATTTTCTTTCGATAGATTATTCTGACTCAGTATGTGAAGGGTTCCTTGCGGCGAACCAAATTTTACTCAAAGTCTTAATTATCAACCCGGATTGCGGTACGACAGTTCATTATAAAACAGAAAAAGTGAACGCCGTTTAAGGCGTCCACTTTCATCTCTTACCTAAATTTAAATAGTATTAATTAAACTAGGGCGCTACGAAAGCCCACTGCTGATTGATGCTGGTATTTGAAGGCCAAAATTGCATATTAGCTCCATCGGCAGTACCACCACCACTATCTAAACATTTACCATTGGCACGGTTGAATATTTTGCAATAACCATTTTCCAGATTAACAATCTGCCATTGTTGATTCGGACTTCCGCCACTGCCCCACTGATGAACAGTAGATCCGTTCGCTGTATTGTTGTAACTATCAAGGCATTTTCCACCGGTTACACAGCTTAATTTGTAATAACCGTTGCTGTAAGAAACCATCCATTTTTGGTTATTACTGGTTCCGTCTGTATATTGTTTAACGATGGCGCCGTCGGTAGTAGCTCCATAATTATCCAACATTTTACCACTTGCGCGATTTCGCAAACTATAGGTACCGTTAGCGATTGGTTTTGAAGATGCGTCGCGGTAATAGGTTAATGAGCCATAACCTGGCTGATCAAAAGTGGTAGGGTGAACCGCAGCATCGGGACCTCCTTCGGGACGGTGAAGTGCAGCACGTGCCGCTGTATTTGGAACGGAAACACCTAGTCGATTAGCATAATGGTTGTACACCATCTCATAAATCGGCCGCATCTCACCTCTTTGTGTTGCCGAAATTACGGTATGAGAATTAGGCGAACAGTTAGTCCCCGATCCCCAGTTATAGGTAGTAAAAGGACCCGTATTGCCGTTATTATAGCTTGCAACATATTCCGAACCCTGCATAAATCTGCTGCTGCTATACGTGTACATATCTATCCCCTGGTTCCAGGCCATTTCACAAAAAGCACCCATCAAGCCCACGCCGAGTTGAGCATGCCCCTGATCACGACCGCTCTCCTGCCATTGACCCAAACCACCAGCATGTAAAAAGGGTATAGCATGTAAAATGGACCCATTTCCAGCACCGGTTTTAAAATAGTTGATTGCTTTATCAATTATTGTCTGATTATCGCAAAGGATACCAATGGCAAGCATGGCTGCCATATTGCATAAATCCCAATTCGCCCAGTAATTAGTGATACAGGCGCCATTGTGGTCCCCGCCAAATGAATTTCCGACAAGAAAACGTTCTACCAGCGGGTAATAATAGACATTCAGCATGTAATTTTTAAAACGAGCTTCGTCAAATCCCGGGTAGCCCTTCATCATTTCACCTACATTCGCAAATTGGTAGCCAAAAATACCCGAAGCCAGGTAGCGGTCTGCATTCCCTGTAAGGGTAGTGTGTGTACCAGACCAGTGATTCAGAATATCCCTCGCTTTATTTCCGTTAGCCGTATTTCCATTAATTTTATATATTAAGGCATTTTGATATGCAGCAGCCACATCTTTATAAAGTAATGCTACATTATCTCCTGTGCCACCGCGTATTATAGTATCAGTTGCGCGAGAAGTCCAGGTAGAGGAAGAGAGAGGGCTGGCCAATAGCTTGTCCCAACTTCCTTTCCAGGGCTGGGCACCGGCATTTACTTTAACCCGCATTCTTTCAAAATCTGCTTCAGTATGAAGTATACCACCAGCATGAGTTATTGCAAAAGTTTGGGCATTGCCTTGTTTTGAGCCCTGACTTAAAACATTTTCTTCTTGCAAAGATGTTTTAACATCTTTTGTACAGGCCCCGGCAAACAGCATCAGGGCTGAGCACACAATTAAACTTACTTTTTTTTTCATTTTTGTTGGTTTATAATTTTCAATTAGGTAAGAGATTTCCTCTGGTAGATAATTTGATAAGGCAGGAAAAAAAAATTATTATAAAAAATGGCTTATGTCCTTATGTAAACGAATTTTCATAAGGCATACTTCCTTTTTCTATCAAGAATAATAGATTTAAACTATCGGTTTAGGATCCCGAATATCGGCAGACAGTCTAGATTAAAACAGAGATAAAGTGGTCAAACAGAAGGGGCAAATATTGCAAAAGCCTAACTCCAGGAAGAAATGGGCCAATGCCTAAACACATAATTGAGTGATTTTACTAAGACGATATCACAAAACCAATGAGGCGAGCAAATGTATAGGCGATTTTAGCAACCCGGGCTTGAATATTTAGTAAATCAAACTCAGGTTACTAACATGCGTTAAATTTTATTGAACCGTCACTTAGTTTTTAACACCAGTGTAGTTACTACAGGATCAAGTTGTTTTGAATCTATACTGAGAGTGATGCCTGTTTTATCCTGATTAAACTTGATTTTTTTACCATTTATTAATTTGCAACTCAGAAGTTTCTGATTAATTGCAGGTAATTTTAGATCTGTACTTCCTGTCGCGAGAGTTAATAAATGAATATAGATATTCTTGCCTTTTTGGGTACTTCCATATACTCTATCCAAAGGCTCAAAAGGGCCCGGGCGTGTACCATAAATACTTTCGCCGTTCTTTTCCAGCCAACCACCTATTTCTTGCAACCGGGCAACATGCGTCGCGGGTATCACGCCATCAGGATCGGGGCCGACATTCAGCAGCATATTGCCGCCCCGATCTACCACATTTACCAACATGGTAATCGCCTCTTTAAGAGACATTAGCTTTTCTGTTTTATTATATCCCCAGCTTGATCCATTTAGATTTAAACATTTTTCCCATGGTATCTCAATGATAGGACCTTTTACTTCCGCACCACCTTCATTGACCTGAAAATCACCAAACATCCCCGATCGTGGATTAACAAGAACATCTGGTTGATATTTACGAACCATCGTATTCAGTCTGAGGGGTTCCCAAAACCAAGCTGCGTCAGCGTCTCCGCCTTTATGCGCAAGCCAGCCGCCATCATACCATAAAATGTCGATCTTACCATAGTTTTTCATTAATTCTTCAACCTGGCCATATGCTTGCTGCTTCATCAGTGCTGCATTTTCGGGCAGACCTTTCGGATCAAAATACCCTGGGAACCGCCAGTCCATCGGCGAATAATAGAGTCCTACTGCTAAACCGGCTTTACGACAGGCCTCGGTATACATGGATACAAAATCGCGATGTGAAGCAGTTTCCATGCTGGTAAAGTGACGGTAACTGGAATGGCTGTCCCATAAGGCGAAACCATCATGATGCCTTGCTACCATAACCATGTATTTCATTCCCGCACGCTTGGCGATAGTAGCCCATTCTTCCGCATTAAACGATTTTGGGTTAAACTGATCAGCAAGTTTAGCATATTCATCAGCAGATATTTTCTCATTAAACATGGTCCATTCGCCCCTAGCCGGGATGGAATATAATCCCCAATGGATAAACATTCCAAATTTCTCATCCCTCCACCATTCCACCTTCTCCGGAGGAAGATTAAGCCCGGGGCCTTTTAAGCCTCTTATTCCGCCTTTAAAAGCACTATTGCTTTTTTCCATGGACTTTGCTTCGTCAGTCCCCATTTGCTGGCTGCTGACAGTTAATGAAAATATCGATAATGTAAATAACAGAACGCCTGTCTTAAGAATATTCATCATGTTAATATGTTTAAAAGCTTTATTTACTTTAATCAATTAAAGTAAATAAAATTCAATCATCCGCATAGACGGAAGGGCATCTCCAGACAAATTTAACTTCTCTCAATTGCCATAGTATTGCAAAATACTACAAAACTTTGTCTTCTCATAAATTGCATCTATCCCTCTTAAATTTATGATTAAAAATCCGCCACTTAAGCAGCGGATCTAACCAAAAAATGCAACGGGGATGTTGCTAACCAATTTAAAAGGTAGCCCAATTATATTCAGAGATAATATCGAATCCGTAGGAACGAACGAGATTTATATCTTAGAAACCCGCAAGAGATTCCTTTTTCGACCGCTCTTTAACCTAGTTTTATGTTTTTGTGTTGAGGGTTTTATGTATAAGTTACTCAAATTGGAAAAGTTTAGGCTGCAACCACGTTATCAGACACCTTAAATTCTGCACGTAACAACTGTACCGCTCGGTAAACATGATTAACTACCGATTGGTATTTTATGCCTGTTATATCGGCGATCTGATTATAATTTAAGCTCTCAAAAAAGCTTAAATGAATAATTTCTCTTTGCTTTGAAGGCAGTTTATTTAATGCCTCATGAACTGCCTTTTTCAGCGAAACATTCTGTTCCTCTGCAATGATCAGATCTTCCATGGAAAATTGAATTTCATCGCTGCTAAAATTTCCTAACCGGGATTGCTGTGTTTTTAAGCTTCGAAGCAGGTTAATTGATAACGATCGGGCAGCGCGATAGAAATATGCTTTAACATTCTCTATGTGTCCTATTGATCCCTTTTTCACCCATAATTTCACAAACAGGTCCTGTACAAGATCATTGGTCATATCCTCATCCTTCAATATACTCCTGGTGTATGCAAAAAGACCCGGATATAATTCATAATGTAATAAGGCATAAGCTTCCTGCTCCCCTGCACAAACGTGTTTCCAAAGTTCAGATAATTGATGTGCTTTGTTTACCATTGAATTTAGTTTAAGTTTGGTCAGTACTGTTTGACGTTTAACAATCAAGTAAATAAGCCCTGTTCAATTTCAGCTTATAGCTGCAGGTGTTATTTTAAGTGTTAAAAGTTCCTGATTACAAATACTAAGGTCGATAATTTACTCTCCCTTGAGAGAGAGGCAGAATAGTCAAACAGGAGGGACAAATGATGCAAAAATGAAGCTTTTTCACTGTACTTTATCGGTTTAGTAAAAAAGTGACCGCCAGACTACCCGGATCTATCAGTAGACGCTGCTGACACATCGCAAAGAATCGAATTTACCTGCGATTTTCTTTCGAAACAAGAATATTTCAGTACGGTTGATGATCGGCACCAAAAATTGAATAAAACCTCTTAATAAACTCGGAGCTAAAAGTATTAAACAATTCCTTCTAGTATGTTGATCACCGGGCGATTCAAATCTTTATCATTAAAAATTTATTTTTTCCTATTTTGGCGCTAATAAAATCTCAGCAATGTTTTTCACAAAGATCAAACGAAAAGAGTCAGGAGTTTTACTTTACGGAATAACACCGCCCAAAATACAAACAGTACCTGAAAGAGTGTGTGAGATCGCTGCGAAAACTAAAAACGACCTATGTGCTTTAGATATTGATGCGCTGATTGTATATGACGTACAAGATGAATCAGCCAGAACGGATGCAGAAAGACCATTCCCATTTACTACCGCTCTCGATCCTTTTGAATACGCAAGTCAGTATTTACAAGATCTTGAAGTGCCTAAAATAATCTACCGGCCCGCCGGGAAATACTCCAAGGAAGAGTTAGCGCAATGGCTCCAAGGGTTGAAAACTCATCGTTTCTATCCTGTTTTTGTTGGTTTACCCTCTCCCGATTATGTGGTGAAAACCAGTCTCGAAGAAGCCTATCGAATCTGGAGCGAGCAATATGGAGAACACTCTGTAATCGGAGCTATAACTATTCCGGAGAGACATGCAGTATTGAATGACGAAGAGGTCAGGATTATGAATAAGGTAGAATCGGGGGTGTCTTATTTCATATCGCAATGCATTTTCAATGTCGACTACACCAAAAAAATGTTGGACGATCTTTTGTTGGCTTGCCGGCAAAAGAACCAGGAATTACCTACCATCATTTTTACGCTCACCATTTGCGGTTCGGTTAAAACTCTTTATTTTATGGAATGGCTTGGGATTCATATCCCGGATGATATTAGAGAAGATCTTAAATTAAGTGACGATCCGGTCAGCCATTCTGTAGAACTGGCCACCACAATTGCCAAAGACCTGATCCAATATTGCCAGGAAAGATCTATTCCGTTTGGATTTAATATTGAAAGCGTCGCCATTCGAAGAGTAGAGATAGAGGCCTCTCTTGAGCTGTTGAAAGCCGTTTCTCAATTATTACGGTCAAATGGCTTGCGTAATGAAATAAAAGAGACCGGCCAACCATTGGTTGCTTGATTCTGGCTCATTTAAGTCTACGGTAAAGCTGAAAGTGAATTAGCCATCCCTTTATTTGACGCACAATACATGTGGAATCAGCCATCCGCGAAAGAGAACTTGACTTATTTGACAATTGGTTTAATCATAAATCTGAACTCATACCCTTTATAAGGAAGTTGATATTGGGGCATAGGCCTTGACCGCCAACTATCAATTCCTCCAACTCCCATTTGTTTATAATCAATATTTAATTGTGTCTGGGGTCTTTTTACCAAATCTGCTGCATGGCGTTGCTCGCGTTTTTCACCGTCATCCAAATCCGAATCAAAATAATGCAGCGCACTGATGCTTAAAGGAATATCCGAGCTGACCTGCAATCCTTTCCCAACTGAATTATAGACAGTGTACCAGCGGATATCGGTTTTGTTTCCGGTTTCCTGAGGTATAACGTAGGGGAAAAACTGCGAATCAACAGTTTGTTTATACAATCCAAGGTGGGCGCTAAAATTGCGATCCTGATAATTCTCATGAGGGCCGCGGCCATAGTATTCTACATTATTAAAGCCTGCCGGAAGTATCCATTGCATCCCGAATCGCGGAAGCATTTCAACTTTTTTTGAAGTATCCGGAACGGAAAGTTTTTGATGAGCCATCAATTCGCCCAGGGAATTGATCCTATATTCTATATTTAGTTTGGCAAAAACTTCGGCAAGTTGGTATTCCGCTCTAATTACAGCCACATTGTTTTCTATAGTTGAGCTAAGATTACTCAAAAGAGGTATTGCTGTAGAAGTTCTCCATGCCTTCAATTTTGTAGGCAGCTGTGCTCCAAAATCGTTATCATTAGGTGCACGCCAGAAATTAGGCTTCAGTGAATATCCTGATTCGATAAATTTCTGCCCATTTATTTCATACTGTTTCAGGAAACCTGTTTTCTGATCGAAGGTAGCTTTCAACTGCGACGATGAGATGGTCAAGTCCCCGTCTTTCTCTGATTTAGTAATCAAAGACCGGCCTTTAACCTCTATTACATTCTTATAAGAGCCTCCAAGGCTTAACTGCTCCACCGCGATCTCGTGACCGGCAGGAACCAGGGGATGTGCCTTAGTCAGCTTATACGAAAGATTTAGAAAAGCCTCTCCGCCTGGCAGCTTTTTTAGCGGTAATTTAAACGAACCCGTTTCCTGCGGCTGCACATTAACATTCGAAAGCGAACCTGATTGTACTCTTTTTCCGTTTACTACAACTTCCCAATCAAGTTTTACATCAGACAGATCTGTAAAAAACTTCTCGTTATAAACCTGCAACGTATTGCCTTTGAATAACTTCGTGTGAATATCCTGTTGTACTTTTTTCATTTCCCAGGCATGGGGATAAGGCGTACGGTTTGCATAGAATATGCCTTTAGCCGCATAGTTCCAGTCGGTTATTGCGTCTTTAGGCTCATAATCACCACCGTATGTGTACACCGTATCGCCTTTGCTATTTACACGCTGAAAACACTGATCTACAAAATCCCAAATAAAACCACCCTGAAAATGTTTCTTATTTGCGCGTATCACTTCCCAATAATCTGTAAAATTCCCTAAAGAGTTCCCCATAGCATGAGCATATTCGCACATAATAAAGGGCCGCTTGGGCTCAGGATTATTTTTTACATAAGCAAGCATCGCTGCCGGACTTGGGTACATAGGGTCGATGATATCAGAATTCCATTCCCAGGTAAACGTTCTATAATCGGCTACGGCCCTTTCATACTGGATAGGCCGACTTGGATCCCTTTTTTTCATCCATAGGTAACAGGAGTAAAAGTTATATCCATTACCGGCCTCATTGCCCATGCTCCAGATCACAATTGACGCGTGATTTTTATCTCTCTCTACCATTCGTACAACACGTTGTAAATGTGCCTGCAGCCACGTTGGCCGGTTGGCCATGGTATTCGTGATACTGTAGCCCATACCATGCGATTCTATATTTGCTTCGCCAACGACATAAAGCCCGTATTCATCGCAGAGGTTTAGCCAGGTTTCACTATTAGGATAGTGGCTGGTACGCACGGCATTAATATTAAACTTTTTCATTAGCTGAATATCTTTCAGCATTGCTTCCTTTGAGATTGTCTGCCCTGTAATAGGATCTGTTTCATGTCGGTTTACACCTTTTATGATCACCGGTTTTCCATTTACCAAAAACAGGCCTTGCTTAATCTCAATTTTCCTGAAGCCGATTTTTTGCGTGATCACTTCAAGCAACTCATTCTTTTCATTACGAAGTCGAATAAACACGTCATAAAGAGCAGGAGTTTCAGCAGTCCATAGTTTTGGCGAAGTAACGGGAAGTGTTAAGGTGGTAGTAGATGTATCTAGTTTTATTGAGCGTGATACGATGACACGGTTGCCATCTCTTAATTCCAATTCGGCCCTGACCGGAACCGAAGGTTTCTGATTGAGGGTTAGTGTTGCCCTGAGTGTTGCATCTTTATATTTACTATCAAGATCCGGTATTAATTCTACATCATAAAGATGGGTTTGATTTCGGGCCACCAGATAGCAGTCGCGGGTAATTCCGCTGAGGCGCCACATATCCTGGTCCTCAATATAATTGGCATCACACCAGCGCATCACGCGGAGTACTATCAGGTTCTTGCCCTGAACCAGATATTTCGAAACATCAAATTCAGACGGCAACTTACTATCTTCACCATATCCAACATATTTACCGTTCACCCAAACGCTGAGGTTCGACTTAGCGGCTCCTATATGAAGTATAACTTCTTTATTTTTCCAACTCTCCGGAACAACTATTTCTCGCCTGTAAACGCCTGTGTTATTTACGTTCATCGGAACCTGAGGCGGATCTGGTTTTTTATCAGGCATCAGGTAAGTAAATTCAAATCCTGATGTAGTATACATCGGGAAGCCATATCCACTCATCTCCCAATTACCGGGTACTTTTAATGATTTCCATTTCGAATCATCAAATGATGGAGTTTCAAAACCTTTAGGAACACCTGCCGGTTGCTCGGCCCAAAAAAACTTCCAATTTCCGTTCAGGCTTTTATAATTGGCTGATTGGGTCCAGTCATTTTGCTGTGCTAAGTTGTCAGATTCATAGACAAAATAGGATGAGTGCATGGGCATACGGTTTTCTTCCGTAGCTTGCTCATCAAGCCATAGTGGTTGTTGCGCATAGGATTGCACCGAAACTAAGATGATGCTTAGCTGGAGTATTTTTTGGCGAATTTTAGGCAGTAGGCTCATTTATAATACATTAAAACTTAACATACAATGGTAAAAATTAAAGGTTTAGTAATCAGACAAACACCTATAATTTACCAGTTATAGCAGCATCTTATCCTATGGCTGCTTCAAAAAAAATAAGAGGTACAGCAATACTCAAACATTACGTCGCCGATCCAGACCCAATGGATAATACAGACGGCAATTTACGATTACATTTATGATGAATCTTATTATTGATACACGTTGATAGATGAAATTATCAATCATACTGAAATTAATTGATAAGCACCCCGATGTAATAATTAAATGTATCAACTTCAAGGTCTTCAGGAGTTATGGCCGGAATATCAAGGGGTGTGAACGAAGCTGATGGATTTATAAATTGATATTCCCCCCCTTTTGCGCGTATTCTCACAGGCATATTAAAATCTTGCACATCGGCTATCCAGCGGCATTGCATCTTTCCATCCTTATGTCTGAATTCTAATACAGGAATAGAGGTATAATTAAGATATTGATCAAAAATTGTATTCAGGTTTTTACCCGACTCTTTGTTTATATATTTAATAACATCTTCCGCGGTTACGGTCTTGTGATAAAAAGTCTTATTTAAACCTCTTAGTATCTGCCTCCATTTTTCATCATTGTTTATAATTACCCTGATCATATTCAGAAGGTTTCCTCCTTTAGGATACATGTCTGCTGACCCTGACTTGTTAACGTGATACGGCCCCCTCACCGGAGCAGCATTTGATATCAATCTTCTGGTTCCATGTACATATTCCTGTGCGGCCTTCTTTCCGTAGTAATACTCTATAAACAACGACTCCGAATAATTTGTAAAGCTCTCGTGAATCCACAAATCTCCTAAATCCTGCGAAGTTATATTATTGCCGAACCACTCGTGACCGCTTTCGTGGACAATAATAAAATCCCATTTCAAACCCCATCCTGTGTCAGACAGATCTTGTCCAAGATATCCGTTTTGAAATTTGTTTCCATAAGCAATAGCACTCTGGTGCTCCATCCCAAGATAAGGAGCTTCAACAAGTTTATATCCATCTTCATAAAAGGGAAAGGGTCCGAACCAATACTCAAAAGCTTTCAGCATCCGCTTTGCATCATAGCCAAACCATTTCCTGGCTCTATCAGAATTTTGAGCCAGAACCCAATAATCCATAGTCAGCTTCCCCTTTTCTCCATCATAAGAGTCTTGAACATGTTTATAGTCCCCTATATTGAGGGCCACATTATAGTTATTGATGGGGTTGGCTACAAACCAATCAAAGCGCGTATAGCCATTCTTGAGCTTTGTTACCCTTCTGAGACGTCCGTTGGATACATTTTTTAACCCTGATGGAACACTTACACTTATCAGCATACTATCTACCTCATCTTTTTGATGATCTTTTGTTGGCCACCATATGCTTGCTCCCACCTCCTGACAGGCGGATGCTACCCACGGCTTTCCGGATGCGTCTTTGGAGAACACTATACCCCCGTCCCAGGGGGCTCGTTTTGCGACGGTAGGATAGCCAGAATAATACACTTTAAATTCATCCGAACTCCCTTTCTCAATCTTAGAGGGAAAAGTGACAAATACAGCATTAAATTTCCGTTCTACCGGAAGCTGCCGTCCTTTATACTCTACCTTTTTAACGTCAAGATTGCTGAATAGATCAAATTGAAGCTTATCAAAATCCTCTGTGGCAGTAAATCTGAATACATTGGTGCCGCTGATGTATTTTTTATCGATATCTACAGTCACATCCAAGTGGTAGTAGTTGATATCGTAGCACGTTCTAAGCGGCGATAAGTATCCTCTTAAAGAATCGGCTTGTGTGAATTTTATCGTCTCCTTGAACAACTGTGCTTTTGATCTGTCCGGAAAAAATATCAGTACGAGACAAGCAATAAAAATTGAATTATAATGACGCATTTAATATTTGGTAGAGATAAGCGTTTTTTTATTTCCCTCCTGGCGGGCAATGGGTTTTTAAATAGTTTGTGTATAAATCAGCTAAATGGGTCCTCGTCCCTTCTCCTTCCGAAATCGAATGCGAGCGGTTTGGATAAGACATTAAGGAGAATTGTTTATTATACTTAACTAAGGCGTTAATCAGCAGCTCTGCATTTTGGTAATGCACATTGTCGTCTCCGGTACCATGTATATAAAGTAAGTTACCTTTAAGGCCTGCCGCGTGTGTTAACGGTGAGCCTTTCATAAAAACCTCCTTATTTTCCTGAGGAAGTCCCATATAACGTTCCTGGTAAATATTATCGTAGCTTAATTGATTGCCTACAGCAGCAATAGCGATTCCGGTTTTATAGATCTCCGGATATTGAAACATCAGATTTAAGGTAGTGGAACCACCGCCGCTCCAGCCCCAAACCGCAACTCTGGATGAATCAACATATGGCCATTTCAAAATTTCTTTAGCCGCCATTGCCTGATCACGGATATTCAGTATTCCGATATTTTTGTAAATCGATTTACGCCATTCCCTTCCCTTAGGCGCCGGAGTACCACGATTTTCTACCGAAATGTAGATATAACCATCTTTCGCCATACTGCCTTTATATAACCAATTAATACCAGTACCGTATGTATCGGTTACAGTTTGAGCTGCCGGTTCGCTGTAAACATAAAATACTACCGGATACTTCTTTAAAGGGTCAAAGTTCTCGGGTTTAACCATCCAACCGTCCATCTCAACTCCATCAGAGGTCTTAACTTTGAAAAATTCGGGACCATCTGATTTTTCGCCACGAGGTTTAAGCGTTCCGCTTATCGTTTTATGATCAGGTAAACTAACAACTTCAGAACCGGGAGTTGTATAACTGTTGGAAAAGTGATGGACCGCAATTTTTGCGTCAGGGGAAATTTCATAGTCATGTGTACCAGACTGGCTGGCTGGTGAAATTCGTTCAGCCTGCCCTTTTCCTGTGAGGTGTACGCGATACAGATAGGATTGCGTGGCATTATCTGGCGAAGCCATAAAATAAATAAATCCGCCTGCTTCATCTATCTCTTTTAAAGTAATAACGTCATATTTTCCTTTGGTAATAAGGCGTTCTTTTCCATCGGTATTGATGCTGTAAATATGTCTCCACCCATCTTTTTCGCTTAGCCAGATAAAGTTCTTACCCTTATTTATCCATTCCCAGCCAGAAGCCTCGGCACTCCATCTGGCTTTAATATCTATCCAGGCTGCATCTTGTTCGTTATATATCGCATTCGATCGCCCGGTTTGAGCATTTGAAATGAAAATTTTACTTACATTCTGTTTACGATTAAGTTGTTGTAGTATGATTTGTTCTGATCCGGGGACCCATTCCATTCTGGGAATATAATGCTGAACCGGATCGCCGGGCAGGTCTATCCAGGTTACTTTACCGTTTTCCAGGCCAACTACACCTATTTTACATGATGAAGGATCCTCCCCTGCCTTGGGGTACTCAACCGGAATATTAAAGGAGTAGGTAGAATCAGTTGTATTTAGCATCAGGTAGTTCCGGATGTTTGTAGCATCAATTTGCCAGAAGGCAATCTTCTTACTGTCCGGAGACCAGCGAAATCCGTCGCGGCAGTCGAATTCCTCTTCGTAGGCCCAATCGAAAGTACCGTTGATCAATCTGTCGGTTCCATCGTGAGTCAATTGTTTAATGTGTCCTGTCGATAAATCTTCTACAAAAAGGTTATGTCCGCTCACATACGCTAATTTTGTTGCGTCTGGCGAAAACTTCGCGTACATTAAGGAAGCTTCGGGTCTGTCTGTTCCTGCCTGTCTAAAAGTCCTTGATTTGAGATCGAAAACCCAGTAATCTCCGCGTGTATCATAGCGCCAGACCTTCCTGGTATTGGTTTGTATCAATACCTTCTGGCGGTCGTCTGAAAAAGAAAACCTTATGATTGGAACAGGGGAAGATTTACCTCGAGGAATAAGTTCTTTACTGCTGATGATTACTTCTTGTTTACCTGCATCATTTACACGTTGCAGAATAATTCCGGATTTGTCTGATTTATAAAGCCCTAGACCATCGGCACTCCACTGTTGTTTTTGGCCAAATTGTGCTATAACCTGCGTCTGAAGAGACACGTAAATAACTATTCCTACAAGAAAACCTTTGAAAAGCTTGATTTGATACATCGTAAAAATTATGTTAACCGTTTATAACAAACGAAATCTCGAAATTCAATAATATAGTTCCCTCTTAACTATACTTCGTTAGCTACACAAGAAACCAATGAATATAAGAGCATTCGGCACACACTAAACAGGTAGCCGTTTTATTTGTCCAGTCCAAACTAAAAAATGAAGCTATTGCAGTGTTAAGCTGAGCTTCTCGAGACCAAAACAGATCATTTCGACAATTATGACATATTAGATCCCGACCTTTTATTTCAAAATTCGTTGGTTCGCTAGAAAATAATCCCATGGTTTAAAATTGATGGTGAAGAACTAAAATAGGGTTTAAACTTGGTTTTATGCTAACCCTTATTTAATTCTACATATTTACGTTAGTCATTTAAATAAATGGGGATCAAGCAAGAAAGTTGTGGAGAGTCGTTGAAACATTAAGTTATTGAAGATCAGGTTCCGAGGCTTAAGAAAAAAGAGCTCTAAAACAATTATTCGTTTTCAACTCAGCTGTAAGTATACTTATAAAACGAGTTACAGCTGAGTTGATTATTTTGAAGTGCTTTGAACAGGCACTATGGATGTAAAATATTGTACTTAATGCTCTCACTTAGGTTATAACCAGTTCTTCTGCATCCAGCTTTGACAAGGTGAGAATCTATTTTTCTCCACAAACTCCACTAATCACCGCAAATTTGCGGTGACATAATACATTATTCACCGCAAAGCCGTAGAAGAAAATTAATCACTATCATTCGTGGAGCGTATCAGCATAAATTTCCACGCAATTACATCGCGGTCCGAGGCTGAAATTATTGACATCAAATCTGACTAGAAAGATTTTTTTTAGGGTTACCTATTTAGCATTTCAGTATTAATTTAAAAGAAACAACAAATACTAAGACATAAGTATCGAAGGAAGCAAGACGACTAAAAAAGTCCCAAATATTTAATTAGACCTGATTTATTCCGCTGGTGGTTTTACCACTGCGGCATTGTAAACTATTCCAAATTTTCTTTTAAATTAATAGAAGTATGAAAAAGCTATTTTATACTGCCGGGATTTGTATTGTCTTAACTGTAGCATGTTCGGACGAAAAACCCATATCAAATGTACTTTTTGTAAGCCCCCAACCTGAAGAGACCAGAGAGTTTCTAACCTTTCCTAAATATCTTTTAGGCGAGTACTGTTCGGCTAGAGATAGTAGTCGGATAAGTATCCATCCTAAGGGAATCTACTTGCATAACAACTATCCCGGCAATGTATCGGTGATGGATCTAGATTCAACCTATATTTTAATTGGAGATTCACTGATAAGAGATATGAAAAGCAGGATCGACTTCCCAGTTAAACGACAGGGAGATACTTTGTATTGGACCGGCGAACAAACAGATACACTGTTTAAATTTGATGAGAACCACGTGCTAAAAAGATACAAAAATACCTGGATCTTAAATAGTCGGCAGGAAGATGGCTGGCTGCTTGCTAAGCTTGAAAAAAAGAACAAGCAACTGACATGGAGTTACATTGACTCAACAGAAATAAATCAACTGAAAAACCTATCAGATACTTACGTCGACTCTATCCCCTTTCAGTTCAAAATAAGCCCGTCTAAATTTAAAGAGTTTATTAGTTCTCATGGATTCAAAGACATCGATACATTCCAATTTAAAGCCCCAGTGCATAAAGCATTCTTGAAATAAATAGACAAATCAATTGAATTTAAACAACAACGAAATGAAAATGACAAAATTCTCATTAGGGATTTGTATTGCCCTAACTTTTGCAGCATGTAGTAGTAACAAATCTGAAGAATCGGATTTAGCATCAGCTGATTCTGTAGGTATAATGCCCGGTCTGGTTGCTGATTCCCCTGAAAGCAAGGCCAAACTAGTCAAGACAGCAGATCTCGATTTCAAAGTAAAAGATGTCTATAAAAGTAGCAGCAATATCCAACAGAGGGTTAAGAAACTTGGTGGATTAGTGATGCACACAGACATCAAGACGTCGGAGATGGCCAGCAAATCGATACCTGTCTCCGATGATTCGATACAGGTTATTTCTACTTATAATATTGAAGCCCGGATGACTGTAAGGGTGCCTGCAGAAAATTTAGATGCCTTTGTGCAAGCTGCAGCTCATGATGCCATTTTGATTAGCACAGCAACAGTTGATATTGATGACCGCACTTTCGATTTTCTGGGAAGTGCCCTAAAGCAACAAAGCAGGCAGCAAATACTCAACAAAGAGCTCAAAAAAGACACGCTTAAAACCAATGATGTGCTTCAGTTAGCCAACCAACAAGATGCTGTCATTGATGGAAAAATGAATAATCGCAGAACAGATGTAAGCGTGCGATATAGTACCGTTAGCCTTCGTTTTTATCAAAATAGTTCATTAAGAAAAGAAATCATACCCAACAACGACTTAAGTGCCTATCAGCTTCCGGTTAATCAACGTTTTGCCGGTGCATTTGCATCTGGGTTTAACTTCTTTCTAGCTATTATAATCGGTATTGTGCACATCTGGCCAGTCTTTCTTTTTGCAGCAGCTGGGTGGATTATTTATCGTTATACACAAGCAAAATTGAAAGTTAAGATTTAGGTTAGGCTATTTTGCTTGACCAAATCCAAATCAAGTCAAAATCCCATAAGATAATCGGGAACTATCCGATTATCTCATCCTATAAATACAAGCCAACCTTAAGTGGCCACAATGAGCCAAAAACCCACGAGCTAACACCCCAAGGATACTTATTAAACTTTCAATATATTTTGAAAGTTTAATAACTTCCCCTATATTTGTTCCATGGAACTGGCAGAAGCAAAGAAAAAGTTTATTGAGACATGGGGAAAGTTGGGCTCTGAGTGGGGGATAAACCGTACCATGGCACAAGTTCATGCTTTACTGCTGATTTCTCCGGAAGCTCTCACTACAGAAGAAATTATGGAAACATTAAGTATCTCAAGAGGGAATGCGAACATGACCTTAAGGGATTTAATGAGCTGGGGATTGATTGAGAAGCAACATAAAGCAGGCGAGCGGAAGGAATACTTCTATGCTGATAAAGACACCTGGAACATTGCTCGTCAGGTAGCTAAAGAGCGGAGAAAAAGAGAATTAGACCCCGTATTAAAAGCCTTGGATGAATTATCAAAGGTAGAAGGTGATGTAAATGATCCGGAATACAAAACATTTAATAAATCGGTTACTGACATTAATAAATTAGCTAAAAACGTAGACAAAACATTAGATACCATGCTTAAAGCAGAAGAGAGCTGGTTTTGGGGATCAATTTTTAAAATATTCAAGTAGAATATTTTTTTAAAGACATATTTCAATTTTTACTGAAAGTACAATAAGTATAAACATAGAGTGTTATGAAAGCGCTTAAAAATCATCTCATCCTTTTCGACGCCGAGTGCCCCATGTGCCGAATGTATACTCAGGCATTTGTAGAAAGCGGAATGCTGGATAACGATGGAAGAACGGCCTACCAGGAACTTCCGGCTCAGGCTTGCCCCATGCTCGACCGACAGCGAGCAGTAAACGAGATCGCACTCGTTGATCAGGAAACAGGTGAGGTCACATACGGAATAGAAAGCCTTTTCAAAGTGTTCGCTGTTTCTTTCCCTGTCCTTAAGCCTTTGTTTTTATTCCGTCCCTTCGTGTGGCTGATGAGTAAGATCTACGCATTTATTGCATTCAATCGCCGGGTCATTATTCCTGCGCCAACTGCAGCAAGCAGCTTTGAGCTTCAACCAATATTCAGGTTGGATTACCGCATTGCTTATCTTTTAGTAACATGGATAATTACTGCATTTATCCTTTCTGCTTATGCCGAGCTAATGACTGGATTACTCCCTGCAGGAAATTGGTATCGGGAGTATTTAATCTGTGGAGGTCAGATCTTTTTCCAGGGAGCTATCATTAGCCTAATTCACAAGAACAAACGCTGGGATTATCTGGGCAATATGATGACGATTTCTTTCGGAGGAGCCCTGCTCCTATTGCCGGTACTCCTTTTGGTACAATGGCTAAATCTTCATCCCCTCTTCTACGCCACCTGGTTTATGGCAGTAGCAGGTCTGATGTTATTGGAGCACATCCGCAGAAGCAAGCTCCTAAAACTTGACTGGCTTTTAACAAGCAGCTGGGTGCTCTATCGTATACTGGTTCTTTTATTAATCCTTTTAATAGCTAACTAATATGAGGTACAACAAAATAGTGCTGGCCGGAGGTAATGGATACCTTGGCAGAGTGTTAGCCGAATTTTATAAGCCTCTTGCAAATGAGGTAATTATCCTGAGCAGGAAGAATAAGGCTGCTAAGGGCAACATACAAACGGTGCTTTGGGATGGCCGTACAGAAGGAGAATGGAAAAAGAGCCTGAATGGTGCAGATCTGTTAATCAACCTATGCGGTAAAAATGTGAACTGCAGATATACCGAAGAAAATAAAGCTGAGATCATCAATTCAAGAATAATTCCTACAGCGCTTTTAGGAAGTGTGATCGCAGAGATGGAGAACCCACCAAAGCTGTGGATTAATGTCACCTCTGCTACTATTTACAGACATGCTGAAGATCGCCCTCAGGATGAGGAAACCGGAGAAATAGGTTACGGCTTCTCAATTGATGTTTGTCGACAATGGGAAGAAACTTTCTTTAACACCAATACGGCTCTTACCCGAAAGATTGTACTACGAATGGGCATTGTGCTTGGTCGCAAAGATGCAGCCTTTCCGCGTTTGCTTAACCTGGTAAAGTGGGGTCTGGGCGGGAAACAGGGAGACGGAGAGCAATACGTATCATGGGTACACGAACAGGATGCCGCAAAGTGTACTGAATGGCTAATGAATCATCGGGAATTGAATGGAGTAGTTAACTGCACGACACCAGAGCCTGTAAAAAACGCTCAGCTAATGAAAATTATCCGTAACGCTTATGGGGTTCCATTTGGTCTACCGGCCCCGGCTTGGTTACTTGAACTAGGCGCAAAGGTGATCGGAACAGAAACAGAATTGATCTTAAAAAGCAGGTGGGTTTTACCTAAGCGCCTTCTGGATAGTGGCTATCCCTTTCTTTTTTCAAAAGCAGAGCATGCCGTGAAAGACCTTTTAAGTATTAGAACTTAATCCGATGGAAACACCCGTACCCGACATTCAAACATTCATCTTTTTTGCAGGCCTGGCTCAGATTGCATTGGTTCTGGGAAGTCTGGCAATTCCCAGAATCCTAAATTGGAAGAGGGAATTAATGAAAGTTCAGACATTAATCAAACAGATGTTCTGGACCTATGCAGCCTACATTCTTTTCATAAACTTAAGCTTTGGCTTGCTCTCAGTTTTCGCATACAAAGACTTAACCAACGGCTCGTTACTCGCTAGCGCGATATGCGGCTTTATCGCAATCTATTGGATTTCAAGAATATTAATCCAGTTCTTTTATTTCGATCGGAGGAGCTTCCCAACGGGTCTATGGAACAGACTTGCTGAAATGATATTGCTTGCCCTGTTTCTTTTCCTAAGTATTGTTTACGGTATGGCCTTTTATTACAACTATCAACAACTCTAAGGATGAATCCATTACTATTGCACCTGGCTTACTTCATACTACTAAATCTTTCAATTATTCTTATCGGTTATTGGTTGGTTCGTAAAACTATGATATGGCAAAGCTGGAGTTTGTTAGCGTTAAGTGTCCTTATAATTCATATCATTTTTGCGAATGAGCATTCAATAATACGGATGCTTGCTTTGATCGCCACAACCTTTACTGCAATGAAAGTAATCGCGGCAGCAGAAAGCTATAGGGGTAAATCATTTCGCCTTACTTTGGTGCAATGGACTGCATTTAGCATTGGGTGGGCAGGTATGCGTGCACAACCTTTTGAAACACTTAGCAGCAGACCATTGCCGGATGCCTGGCCGAAAATAAAATTTGGAATTAGCAGGATGTTGGCTGGTTTTGTACTAATTATTTTGGTCCATCTACTGGTGACCTTACCCATCAACGGCGATGTTCTTTATATCATCATAACTACCATTCTATTGGTGGCATTCAGTTTAATTCTACATTTCGGACTGCTAAGTATCAGTGCTGGTATGTGGCGCCTTTCCGGCGTCGGTACTTATTATTTATTCAAAGCTCCAGCAAAAGCAAAAAGCCTAAATGAATTTTGGAGCAAACGCTGGAACCTTGCTTTCAGTGAGATGACTTCAATCGCCATATTCAGACCTTTAAAAGATAAAACGGCAGGTGCTGCAGGCTTAATGATCGCTTTTATATTTTCAGGCTTGCTCCATGAACTGGCACTAAGCCTCCCTGTGAACAGCGGGTATGGGCTACCCCTTTTGTACTTTATTATTCAAGGCACCATCGTCCTAGTAGAGAAGGTGCTACTTAGTCAGAAAGTCTGGTTTTTACAGAACAGTATCCTGGCCCGGGCATGGGTATTCTTTTGGTTAGTGATACCAATGCCTTTGCTTTTTCATAATGAATTCATAAAACAGATAGTATGGCCTATAGCAGGCTTAAATCCCATTTTTTATGCCAACATTCATCCTACGTACCCAAATAAATGCTCCTATTGAACGCTGCTTCGATCTTGCACGAAGCATTGACCTTCACCTGGACACAATGAAACACACCGGCGAAAGAGCAATCGCTGGAGTTACAAGCGGTCTCATCGGACTTAATGAAACGGTAACCTGGAAAGCAAAGCATTTCGGTGTAATGATGAAGTTGACGAGTAAGATAACCGAATGCAGCGTTCCTGAAATCTTTGCCGACGAAATGCTTGCCGGTCCCTTCAAGATGATGAAACACAGGCATGTATTTGAACAAAAGGATGGGTATACTCTAATGACAGATGAATTTGTTTACGAATCACCTTTAGGCATACTCGGCAAGCTTGCAGATGCGCTCTTCCTTAGAAATTATATGCAGAACCTAATCGAACACCGCAACCGGGTTATCAAGCAGAAAGCAGAATCAACAACCTAAATAGTTTACATGAAAACCCAGGAACAACTATTAAGAGGAAAAATTAAACGATCGATAATCTTCTTTATCGTGGCCCTTATCCTGAGTGGAATTACCGCGTTTCCCATAGAAAGTCAGCTGGCTATCGCGATGAATTACCTGGATGTCTTTCCCTTGACCATTCAAGATTGGCTCAGTACCATTTATCGCGCAGTTAAAACAACAAATGATAAATTTCCATATCTCGCTTATGGAACAGATTGGCTGGCCTTTGCACATATCGTAATTGCGACAGCATTTATTGGCCCTCTGCGAGATCCGGTGAGAAATATTTGGGTAATACAATTTGGTATGATCGCCTGCATAATGGTATTTCCATTGGCTCTCATCGCCGGGCCGATAAGAAAAATCCCTTTCTTCTGGCAACTGATAGATTGTTCTTTTGGACTAATCGGTATAGTTCCACTGTATATATGCTACAGAAACATCAAAAAATTAGAATATCTAAAACCTAATAACTGTGCGTAAAATCAAACGGATTCGTATGCCGAAAAGAAATGCAACTCTTTCTGCAAACTATAGACTGAGCTCACCTTTATAATAATCCAAAATTTTAGCTCTAAGTAGCAAATCATATTTAGCATTTATAAGATTGATGCTGGCTCTGTCTAAGTTATTTTTTGCAATGGTATAATCGACCGCGGTGCCAACGCCCGCATTAAAACGAATTTCGGCCGATTTAAATGATTCTTTAAAAGCAACAACCTGTTTATTTAAAGCTTGTAGCCTCTCGTCCGCAGCCGTTTTATTGATCCAGGCCAGATCAACAGCCTGTTTTAGTTGAAGTTTAGTGGTTTCTTCTACCAGTTCAGCATTATTCAATTCAATCTTTGCAAGAGCAATTCTGTTACGTGTTCTATCAGAATTAAAGATTGGAATACGCAAACTCAAATTATATGATGAGCTATAATTATTCCTCAGCTGGTTGCTATAAGCAATTTTCGATCTCTCAAAAACATCCTGCGGCGCCACTACAGGAAGTTTTGTTCCGCTTAATTCTACATAATCGCCTGTAGGTAAATTTTGAGTTGAAATTAGTTTACTGCCGGTAGCAGCTGAAGAATAATTACTAAACAGATTACTATTCAAACTCAATTGAGGAGAACTTAAGCCCTTAGCAACTTTAATGCCCTGTACTGCGCTTTTTCTCCTCAAAGCAGCTCCTTTAATGGATGCTAATTGTTCTAAAGCAAGAGAATAGATATCTTCGGGAGAATCCGTAGGTTTTTTAGAAAACTCATCACCCTGCATACGATCAACATTAAATTCCCTGGTATAAGCCACATTCATCAGTTCGGCCAAAGCGATTTTGGAACTGTTTAAACTATTGCGGCTATTAATCAGCGATAATTCATCATTAGCCAACTGACCCTTCAGGTCTGATAATTGTGCCGGCGCAATTGCACCTTCTTTATACAGTATTTGTAGTCTGTCTATCTGTTTGCGAGTGACTTCATTTTGCAAGAGCGCTTGATTAACCTGATCCTCATTATTCAGAATTTGAAAGTAAGTGATTATAACTTTCAGAGTGAGATTATCCTTTGCTTGTTGCTGCTCCATTATACTCGCCTGATACTCGTAAGAGCTCTGCTTGATCTGATTTCGGACAATCAATCCGCTAAAAAGCGTCACTCCGCCATTGAGACCATAATTTGCATAGCTAACATTTTCGTTCACATACCCATTTGTAAACGGGTCGATACTTCGTCCCTGATTCAGCCCGTGGTTTATATTTGCAGAAACATTGGGAAATACATTAGACTTTGCTTGTTTTAACGCTACCCCTGCGCTAAGCGATTGGAATTCGCTCTGCTTAACCTGTAAGTTATTTGCCTGAGCTATTTCAATACTCTGTTTTAAGCTATAGGAGTTCTGACCTTGTTGCTGGGCAGTACCAGCACTGCCAAGACAGATCAAAAGCAAAAAAGTGGACAGCAATGTTTTCATATCTAGCTTAGAGGCACATCAGCGATCGAAGTAATTTGCCCGTCTAAAAGATTAATAATTCTTGAACCATGTTCCGCATTCTTTTCTGAATGAGTTACCTGTACAATTGTTACGCCATCTCTATTGAGTTCGCTGAACACCTTCATGATTTCTTCTCCCTGCTTCGAGTTTAGATTACCGGTGGGTTCGTCAGCTAAAATCAGACGAGGATTGGCTATTAAAGCTCTTGCTATTCCCACCAGTTGCTGCTGACCTCCAGATAATTGTGCGGGAAATAAATCTTTTTTACCCACTATCTGAAAGCGATCTAACATGTCGGCCACTCTGGCTTTTCTTTCTGATGAGGGTACATCAAGATAAAGCAAAGGTGTTTCGATGTTTTCATAAACAGTTAAGTCGTCTATAAGATGATAGGCCTGAAAAACAAAGCCCAAATTCTTTTTCATCAAAGCCGCACGTTGCTTTTCTTTCATTTGATGGACGGCTTCGCTTTCAAAAAAGTATTCGCCTTCGCTGGCTTGTTCTAATGTTCCTAGGATATGAAGTAGGGTCGATTTTCCGCTTCCGGAGGGGCCCATGATGGAGATGAACTCACCTTGTTTTACTTCAAGATTGATGTCTTTTAAGATGAATGTTCGTTTGCTGCCCTGGTTTACCCAGTGGAAGATGTGATTAAGTTGAATTAGGTTCATTTTAATTTTAATAAGAGTTTATTTCTGCTCGCTACTAATAATATTAATACAATTGATGCCAAAAACGTAATACATTGTCGTATAGCTTATTATTATCATAGAGGGTAAAAATACTGTTCGTTTCCGTACACCTGTAGTCCGGTGTTATTACATACAAGGGTTAATTCCGTTCTTAAACCTAACAAACATACGCTGAAAGCTTGCTGACCGTATCAGTTTTTCAGCTCATTGCGGTACTTTGCCGACATTTGCGAGAGTTTGCCGAAGATTGCGAAATTATAGGTACTTTCTTCGGGACTTGTTCGGAAAAAGAGGGGGGCTTGTTCGGAAATTTCCGAAGCTGTCCCGAAGCAGTCTCGAACAAGTCCCGAAGAAGGGCCCTTGTAAAAACTTTGTCATATACGGAAAAACAAGCTCGACAAGCTCGTCAGGATTTGCAAATCCCTGCGTCTCTAAATTTGGATTTTCAAACCTAAAAGACCAGATATTATTAAAGTTTAACGTATAACAGATTGGAAACCTGTCGTTATTGAAGGTCAGGATTGCAAATCAGACCAGCAAAATCCTTACAGGATTGCTACAGCAAATGGGTCAACTACTCACTTTTTAAACTTTTTACTGGATTAGACCTGGCGACTCTTAACGCCTGGGAGCTGATTGTAACGAGAGCTATGATAAGCGCCAAGATACCCCCGGTTGCAAATATCCACCATCGGATTTCAACCCTGTAAGCAAAATCCTGAAGCCACTGGTGCATTAACCACCATCCTATAGGAAAAGCAAGAACTATGGCTAGACTGATAAGCTTCAAAAAATCTTTTGTTAAAATATAAACGATATTGCGGACACCAGCACCTAATACTTTGCGGATGCTCATTTCCTTACTGCGCTGGTGGGCGGTATAGGTAATTAAACCCAATAAGCCCAGGCATGCTATTGAAATTGCGAAGAAAGCGAAAACAAGGAATAGTTTACTGACGTGCTGTTCAGAGATGTATAGGCTGTTATAATCATCATCCATAAAGGAATACATAAACGGTTGGCCAGCCATTTTATCGATGGAGTAATAATTACCTTTAATTTTTTCGATAAGTTCAGGCAAATTTTTGCCTGACACCCGAAATGCAATACTACCTGTCTCGTGAGAGAGCCTTAGGATAAGTGGTTCTATCTTACTGTGAAGCGAACCGGCATTAAAATCCCTCATCACGCCTATAATTTTAAGCTTTTCCTGATTTCCATACAAATACTTATTTAAGGGGTCTTTGAATTGCAGCAGTTTCTCTGCTGTTTCATTTATGATAATTGAAGATGAATCACTGGCAATTTGTGCTGAAAAATTTCGTCCCTTAAGCATCTTCATTCCCAGAGTGGGGATATAATCCGCATCCACAAACCAGTTCACTAAACCCATTGCCACATCATCGCCCATTGCAGCGTTTTTTGAAAACAAGAATTTATCATTATTGATGTTAGTCGGCAAAAATCTGGTCATGGTGGCCGCCTCAACACCGGGTAACTGAAGCACCCTGTCTCTGAATGCTTTGGCATATTTTCCAAGTGGATATGTGTTGTGAATGATTAATATTTGTTCCCTGTTATAGCCCAGCTTTTTATTCTGCAAAAAGTTTAACTGCCGGAATACTATCAGGGTGCTTATTATCAAAACGATGGCTGCTGTAAATTGAAAGACAACCAGAAAATTTCGTAATGTGCTCCTTCTTAGCCCCAAAGCTAATTTCCCTTTTAATACACGCATCGGCCGAAATGAGGACAGGAATAGTGCAGGGTATATTCCGGCCATTATCCCAATAAACATTCCCGAGAGTATTAAGAATGATAAAACCAGTGGACTATATATCACTTTTAATGTTATTTCTTTGCCAGAAAGCTGGTTAAAAAAAGGCAATAAAAAAGCCGCGATAAACAGTGCCAAAACCAATGCGATAAAACATGTGATCACTGATTCTATTAGAAACTGATATATCAGGAGGAACCTTTGTGACCCTAATACTTTACGAATGCCTATTTCTTTTGCCCGCCCTGCGGAATGTGCAGTTGAAAGGTTTACAAAATTAACACAGGCAATAAACACAATTGAAAAAGCTATTACAACAAACAGGTAGATATATTGAATATTTCCCGAGGCTTCTTTTTCATCGGTCACATTGGAGTGCAAATGAATATCGGTTAATGGAATAGAAGCATAGTTAATGAACTCACCTTTTTTTGCAAGATCTGAGATGGTGAATTTTGTAACCTCTGTCAGTTGAGGTTCTATATATTTCTTTGTAAGATCATTCAGATAGTTATCGATAGTAAGGGCAGTTGTACCAGGTTTAACCAGGATATAGGTGACAAAACCGTTTGAAAGCCACCACTTACCCCTGCTGTCTCTCACCTCAGACATGGGCCGAATGAAATTGTAATGCACATGCGATTGTGCAGGCATGTCTCGGATTACGCCTGTTACGATATAAGTATCATGTTCATTAATGGTGAGTGTTTTACCGATAACATTGGTGCTGTTAAAGTATTTTTTTGCCATCCTCTCTGCCATTACGATGGAGCCGGGCCGCTTTAAAGCTTCCCTGGGGTTGCCCGAAACCATGGGAAGTGTGAACACATCAAACAGGGTAGAATCTGCAAAAACGGCGTTCGGTTCTATAAAAGTTTCAGATCCTTTTTTTACAGATAATTTACTCCCGCCATTATCTTCAAGTATCCTCACAAATTTTTCAATTTTAGGATATTCTTCAACTAACGCTGGCCCCATAGCGGCCGGAACTGTTCTTACATGAAGTTCATTGCCGATTTTGGCGTGAAACTCAAGCCGGAATATCCGTTCTGCCCGCTCGTTGTACTTGTCGTAGCTTAACTCATCTATTACATAGAAAGCAATCAGCATGCAAACAGCCAATCCCAAGGCTAAACCAATAATATTTAGGAGGGAAACACTTTTGTTTTTCCAGAGATACCTGAATGCGGTTTTGAAGTAGTTTTTTAGCATTTCATACGAAATTTATCATTCTGTTCTTAAACTTTTAACCGGATTTGCCATAGCAGCCTTCACCGCCTGGAAACTTATCGTAGCCAACGCAATTGCAATCGCAACACTTCCTGCCAATGCAAACATCCACCATTGTATTTCTATCCGGTAAGGGAAATTTTGCAGCCATTGATGCATTGCCCACCACGACAAAGCCGAAGCAATGACAAGAGCAAATAAAACCAGAACTACAAAATCTTTTGAAAGCATAAAGCCAATCCTGGCAACAGATGCTCCAAGAACTTTACGGATACCAATTTCTTTTGTGCGTTGCAGGGTAATAAGTGAGATGAGACCCAGTAAACCTAAAGAACTGATGAAGATGGCGATGCCGGATGCTACCCAAATCAGCTTTTGCTGAAGGCTTTCCTGTTTGTATAAAGCGGCGATTTGTTCGTCGACATATTGATATGTGAACACCTCCTGAGGAAATACCTTCTGATACTCTGCTCCTATCTGCTCTACAGTTTTGTCGGAATTTCCGGATAGCTTAATAGCAATACTGTTGCGTAAGTTATCAGATTCCTCTAAAATCACAGTCGGGGCGATAGGTTGCAGTAGGGATGCTACATTGAAGTCTTCTACTATTCCTACAATAACTCCTTTGATATCACCGGCCGATAAGGTATTTCCGATAATATGTTCGCCCTTCTTAAGTTGAAGCATGGTTGCCATCGTTTCGTTTATCAAGAATTCGGGGACCATACCTTTAGAGCGAATATTTCTTCCTTCGACTAAAGTTATTCCGAACGTTTTACAATAAGCAGAATCACCAATGGCGAAACGTGCTGGCCATTTTTCCCAGTCGCGCTTACCGAAAAGCACAGTCGCTCCTCTCTGACTGTCGCTCGAGGGGGGCTTATTACAGAAACTAAAAGATTTTACGCCTGGTAAGAGTTGCAGCTTCTCGGCCAGCCTGTTTTTTTGCAACTCTGTGGTTTCGCCCAGTGAAACCGAGATCACTAAATCTCGACTAAACCCTTTATCGGTGTTTTTCAGGTAATTTACTTGCACTACAATAATAATGGTGCACACAATTAAGGTCTGGGCAATTGTATTCTGGAAAACCACCAGTACCTTGCGTCCAATGCCCGTCGACAAGTTGCCCACATTATTTTTCAACGCTTTAAAGATATTTATCCGACTAAGAAATAGTGCGGGGTAAATGCCTGTGGCGAGTGTAATGACTATCAGCATCACTGCCAGAAACAAGGCCATATTTACAGGTGATATAATGTGTACCGGCTCATGCATAAAAAGGAAATTGTTCGCCAGCGGTAGAAGTGACAATGCCAAAATAATTGCCATAAATGCAGCAAGAGCTGAGGTAATTAAGGACTCCGCCATAAACTGCGTGAAGAGCTGCTTTGCCGATCCTCCTAATACTTTGCGAGTACCAATTTCGATGCTTCTGCGGGTTTGCTGCGCTACCACCAGATTGATGTAATTTATGGTGGCTATGAAAAGAATAAGTGCTCCGATGATAGCCAGCGTAGTTAATAATGATTTTTGTATAGGTCCGCCGTAGTCGGAATTGAAATGCATCTCTTTAAGCGGTAAAAGTTTGAAGCCGAAATATTTAGAGCTCTCCCCCATATACTTATTAGCTAAAGTTTGAATTGCCCTTTCTACCTCTTCTCTTTGGTCAGCACGTTTTAAGGTTACTAAGCCCGAATTGCCGGAGTAAAGGTTGGACCAGTCTGTAAAAAAACTGTCTTCCCATTTTGCCAGCGGTCTGAAAGAGAGCATAGAAATATACATCTCAGCTTTTAAGTCCGTATTGTGCGGTTTGTCGGCTAGTACACCAATAACTTTCAGTTGCTGCCCGTTTATCACTAGAGTGTTGCCGACGGGATTGGACGTTCCGAAATATTTTTCCGCTAGTTTTTCAGTTAAAGCCACCGTGTAAGGCTGATTAAGCATTCGCGGGTTTCCTTCCAGCCAGGTAAACTCAAGTATTTTGAACCAGTCTGAATCGGCAAATGAAATGTTTTTTTCCTCTTTGAAGCGCTTTCGCGAATCGCCGTTCACGTCAACTACGTAGCTTTGTTTACTGACAGACAAGGCAGTCTGATCCACCTGCGGAACATCCGTTTTTAAAGCGTTTACAATGGCTACCGATGTTGCTTTGTTATGTTCGGTCTTGTTAAAGTAGATATCATAAACCAGCCTGAAAGTTCTGTCTGCGTTTTTATGATAGGTATCAAAACTTAAATGGTAGCTGGTGTAAAGATAAATGAGAATACAGCATGCCATACCAAGCGCGAGCCCCGAGATGTTTAGCAGGGAATAGAACTTGCGTTTGATGAGATTCCGCCAGGCGATTTTGAAGTAATTGTGTAGCATATCTTTCTGGTGAGTAATTAACTATCAGTTGGTATCGAATTATTAGGCTGATAGCTCGGTGTTCTTTTATTCATTTCTTAAACTTTTAATTGGATTTGCAATCGCTGCTTTGATAGTTTGAAGGATGATTAGCAAAGCAGTTATCGAAGTGAGCGCAGACAGAGCAATTAAAAAAGGTTGTCCCGTCAGGTCAATTCTGTACACATAATCCTCCAGCCAGCTCTGCATTATCAGATAGGCTACCGGACAAGCGATTATCCCGGCTACCAGGATTACTCCCGAGAACTCTTTAAGGAAAAGCGAAATTATAGATGAGATAGAGGCTCCTAATACTTTTCTGATCCCAACCTCTTTTGTTCGTTTTTGGATACTTAAAGAGATAAGGCTGAGGACACCCAACAGCACGATTATGAGACTTAATACGGTTGCAATATAAGCGGCTTTCTTTAACTGAATTTCGGTGCTGTACATGGCCTTTAAAGTTTCGTCCATAAAAGAAAACTCAAAGGCCGATCCCGGAAGCAGTTTAGACCATTTTGTTTTAATCGCCGAAATTGCCTCTGCAGTATTTACGGGGCTTATTTTAAAAGACAAAAATCGAAAAGTTTCGGTCTTGCCTATATGCTGAAACGCGATCGGCTGCACGGCTTGCTGCATGGATTCAAAATGAAAATCTTTTACAACACCGATAACAGTGAATACAGGTGAATCTTCTTCCATTCTTACTTGTTGCCCTATAGCTTCTCCCGCGTTATGCCAGCCCAGAGCCTTTGCCAGTGTCTCGTTTATTACGATCTTGGATAAATCGTATTCACTTTTATTGTCGGGAAGAAAGGAACCAGCCATCAGGTGTATGGAGTAAGTATCTGCATAGTTTTCATCCGCGCCCAAGCGTATTGAGGTTACCGCTTGGGCTGCATTTGAAGATGCCTTGTATAGATTTATTTTTCTTTCATGATTGCCATTCGGGATTTGGTAAGATAACGTAGCACTTTTTATTTCAGGCATTGCCGCAAACTCATCACGGATGGTCTCCATATGCTCCACTCCTTTTTTTGACCAGTCTCTGGGCACTTGTGCCGAAACAATAAAATCTTTGTTATAGCCAAGGTCGCTGTTCAGAAACAGCTTCACCTGGCTTGCAACAATCAAGGCTCCGATAAAAACAATTAATGCAATACAGAACTGAAATCCTACTAATGCTTTGCGAAGCAGAATATTTTCTTTCGCAGTCTTTAAAACGCCTTTTAACGAATCAACAGACTTTAACGAGGATAGTAAAATAGCGGGATAAATCCCTGCAAGGACTCCAACAATAAAGACAATAATAAAAGGCACCAAAATATAGCTTGAAGGATAAGAGGAGAGAACCGGAATATCTGTACCCAATAAACCACTTATGAAAGGCCTGAATAATTGATAGAAAATCAAAGAGAGACCAGCTGATATCGCTACAACCAATATAGATTCGCTGAAGAACTGCAACACTAATTGTTTCCTCACCCCTCCCATTACTTTTCTTAAACCTATCTCTTTCATACGGGTAGCCGATCGGCTGATTGTGATGTTGACGAAATTGATAATCGCCATTAGCAGAATGAAAAATGCTATAAAGGATAAGGTTTGCAGCATCTTTCTTACTGAGCCATTGCCGGAATAATAATCTTCTAAAGGCGCTAGCTCTACTTTTAGATTTTTTCTGAACTGATTAGGCGTACGTTGCTTTATAAGTTGCGCTATAGGTTCCTCGAGAGCTTTCGGACTTACCCCCTCTTGTAATTCGATATAGCTCAGAATGTAAGGGTTAAACCACACATCCATATTCCTTCCGAAAAAGCTCGAGGAGCTTGCTGGAATAAACACTTGATTGTTTTCGCCCCCGAAATAAGTAACCGAATTCCTTCCGGGTGCTTCCATTACTCCGGTGATGGAAAAATCGTGCTTAGTCCCTGAAAAACTTTCAATACTAAGCGTTTCCCCAATTACATCCGTTTTACCAAAATATTTAAGAGCGAGGCCTGACGATATCATAACAGTATAAGGGGCATTGAGAGCAGTTTTTGCATCGCCATGGATTAGCTTAAAACCGTACATGGAAAGAATGGTGCTGTCGCCTAGCTGCAGGCTCTCTCTAAAAATTTTATCCCCTTTAGAAACATTTGAGCCTATGCCGTCCCAACGAAAGTAATTCGCCACGAGGTTTGGGTACTGCTCCTTTAATGCCTTGGCCAGTGCCCCGACAGTGGTCTGCTCTATCCCCATATTCGGGTCTTTCCATTTACTCTGCAGGATGTATTGATTTCCTGAATTTTTAAGTTGTTTGTTAACACGCAACTCAGCCCAAACATAACCAGCAATTAGCATAGCCGAAGCCAGCCCGATTGAAAGCCCAAAAATGTTTATGAAAGCGTATGCCTTGTTTTTCCATAGATTCCGCCAGGCGATTTTAAAGTAATTTTTTAGCATGAGCTTCAAGTTATTCGGTTCTTAAACTTTTAATAGGATTTACCATCGCAGCCTTCAGTGCCTGGTAGCTCACGGTAATCAGAGCAATACTAATTGCGCCCGCTGCGGCAAGCATGAAAACCCACCACGATAGTCCTATTCGGTATTCATAGCCATCCAGCCATCCCGAAAGGAAATGCCATGCTATCGGAAATGCGATAAGGCATGAGATACATACGAGCAGCAAAAATTCCCATGAAAGAAGCCGCCATAAGCTTGCAGCTGAAGCTCCCAGAACTTTCCTAATTCCAATCTCTTTTTTCCGCTGCTCGGCCACGTATGAAGTTAATCCGAGCAAACCGAGGCACGAAATCAGGATCGCGAGCGACGCAAAAATGGTGGATAGTTTACCAGTACGCTCTTCCATCGCAAATTTTTCTGCATACTCCATATCTACAAAAGAATAGCTGAAAGGCAGATCTGGAACCAGGGATTTATAGGTGGCTTCTAGTCGAGAGATTGCATCTGCAACACTCAGAGCCGGATTTAGCTTCAGGTACATCCAACTGGTGGCGTTATCGTAATTCACCAGGTATACGGTTGGTTGGCTGGAACTGAAAGGAGAATCCATGACCTGGTTCTTTACCACCCCAATTATCTGAAGTTTTCCTTCGTCCCAGCGGATAAGTTCGCCTACCGGGTGTTTTAGGTTCATGTATTCGGCGGCAGCTTCATTGATAATCATACTATACACCGGCCCCAGCTTGCTCGATTCGCTGGTTGAATCCGTGGCAAATTTCCTGGAGAAATCGCGTCCTTCTTTAATCTTCCAGCCCACAGTTTTTCCGAAGTCGTGCGATACCCAGAAGGTTCCAAAGTTCCATAGCTTGTCTGAAGCTTTGCCCTTCCACTCGAAACCGCCGCTGCGCGACCATATCTCTGTGATTGGACTGTTGGATAAGGCGAATTCATCGGCTGTGCGATCTGCCTTTAATTTGTCGCCTAAAAGCTTTGCATTCCATCGCAGGGTTTTTGATGCCAGGCGTATGCCCACCAATCCTCCCGTATCATAGCCCAGAGGACGGTTTTTTGCATGCTGTATCTGCCTGTAAACTACTATGGTTCCGATGATTAATGCTACAGATATTGTAAATTGAACTACTACTAATGCTTTACGCGGCAGGGAACCAGAACCACCAAAGCGTAAATTGCCTTTCAGGGTCTTCGTTGGATTAAATGCAGACAAGTAGAGGGCCGGATAACTGCCTGCAAGCAGACTGGTAAGGAAAATAAAAATGAAGCTGGCCGACCAAAAGTAAGGATTTGTCCATAAAACACTCATTTGCTTACCTGCAACCTGGTTAAACCAGGGCATGGTAATTACTACTAATCCTAAGGCAACTATAAAGGCAAGAAGGCTGACAAGGAATGATTCGCACAGAAACTGAGTCACCAGTTGTTTGCGAGCGGAGCCAACGGCTTTTCTCACTCCCACTTCCTTAGCTCTCTTTTCGCTCTTGGCAGTACTCAAATTCATAAAGTTGATGCAGGCAAGCAGCAATACAAAGGCGCCGGTGATGGAGAATAGCCACACAAACTGAATCCGTCCTCCAGTGTTAACTCCGTTTTTCCATTCGGAGTAAAGGTGCCAGCGGTTCATTGGGTGAAGGAAGGTTTTAGAATTAAATCTTTTACTTTCCTCATCCGAATTGTTATGAATAATTTTTTCTATCCGTTTGGAGACTGCATCCATGCTTGTGTTATCGGCAATTTGTACATAGATAAGAACCGAGGTATTCTGCCAGTCATTTTTGCTCCTGGCCAGCCAGAGCTCGGTAGTGAGCAACAAGTCCCAGGGAGCAATAAAGTCGAGTTCTCCAAATTCCGTATTCCCGGGAAGGTCTTGATATACTCCACCAACTTTCGCACTCGTTAAATCATCAATTTTAACAATTTTGTTGATGGGGTTCGAGGAGCCGAAGAGAGCCTTTGCCATAGATGCGGCAATGATCACCGTGCTGGGATCATTGAGTGCAGAACGACTGCCGGATATCATCTCGAGCGATAACATCTGCGGAGCTTCGGCCCCCATGAATCTGCCGCTTTTGGTGATGGTTTGTCCGTTGACAGTGATAAGGTGACTTTGCGTTTGGCGCGATAGTACGACATGTTTAAAGCTGCTTCCGTATCTGGTCCTCAGTTCCTGAGCAAGAGGCTGAGGCTTATACGCGGATGTTTTCCATTTACCATCCAGTGATCCTGTGCTGTAAACTTGCGCAATCGTATCGTAATTTTTAAAGCTTCGGTTGAATGACAGCTCATCCCATATCCATAAACCTATGGTGATGGCAACTGCGATGCCAGCCGCTAAGCCGCCGACATTGATCAGGGAGGATACCTTATTTCTGATGAGATTCCGCCAGGCGATTTTGAAGTAATTTTTTAGCATCTCGATTATTCAGACCTTAAATTATTAACAGGATTAGTGAGCGCTGCCTTGATTGTGTGAAAGCAGGTGATAATTAAAGCTATTAGTAATGCAATTACTCCGGCTAAAGCAAAGACCCACCACCGGATTTCCACTTTATAAGCAAAATTCTGAAGCCATTTTTCCATCGCCCACCACCCAATCGGCGAAGCGATTAGAATGGCAACGCACACCAGCTTTAAAAAGTCCTTCGATAGTAAAGCAGTAATTCCGGCTATAGAAGCACCTAACACCTTTCGGATGCCAATCTCTTTTGTCCGTTGTTCTGCTGCTAATGCCGCAAGGCTGAATAATCCTAATGCAGATATTACAATTGTTATCACGGCAAGCACCAGGATTAATGAAGAGGTTTGCTGATCGCGTTTGTAAAGATTATTAAATGCATCATCTAAAAAGATATATTCCAGTGGACTTTCGGGTACCAGTTTTTTCCAGGCTCTTTCAATGCTTTGTAATCCGACTGATGTATTAGACCCAGTTCGGACAACAAATTGATTTCTCCATCCCGAATTATTAAATATGACCAGCGAACCCGTTTTTTCGTGTAAGCTCTTAAATGAAAAATCTTTGACAACACCAACTATTTGGCCGCTTACACCGCGAAAAGTGAAAGGCTGACCTATTACGGGTGCCGGAAGCTTTAAATATTTCACAGCGGTTTCATTTACAATAAAGTCATGTTTGGAATTAGTTTCACCCTGCCGAAACCACCTGCCTTCTTTCATTTGCAATTGCAAAGTTTTTTGAAAATCAGCATCTGCAGAAAGTTGCGAAATCACCGGCTTATAGCTGGCATCCCGCCCTTCCCAGTCTGCACAGTCTGTACACATGCTTCCATTATTTACTACCGATTGGCTGGAAGTTGACACACTTTCAATACCGCTTTGTGAAAATAATTCCTGCTTTATTTTTAGCAACAGCAATTCTTGACGTTCGCCGCTAACAGAAGATGGCAATCGAAAAGACAAAACCTGCGATCTATTATAACCCGGATTGATTGTTTGTATTAATTGCATTTGCCGGTAAATAATAATAGTACCGGCTATAAGTACAATCGAAACCGTAAACTGAAGTATTACAAGGCTTTTTCTAAAAGATGTGTCTTTCATTTTAAGAAGGGAGCGACCACTAAATACTTTTATTGGTTTAAAAGAAGAGAGCATTATTCCCGGGTAAATGCTATTAAGTAAAGTAGCAGTAAACACAGTAATTGCCAGTACTTTCCACAATCCTATTGATAATATAGGCATGGCAAAAGTTCTTCCGGTAATTTGATTGAAAGCAGGTAGACTCAGCTTTACCAGAACAAGCGTAGTTAACAGGGCAATTAAACTAATCAGTATAGACTCAATAACGAATTGAAAAAACAGATCAGACCTTCGTGCACCACTGATTTTCCTAACGCTTATTTCCCGGGCACGTAAACTGGCTTTTGCGGTGGTAAGGTTTACATAGTTTATACAAGCTACCAGCAATAATATAAAGCCAAGAAAACAGAATACGTAGACCGTACTGCGATTACCGTGAATAAAAACCGAGTTCTGTATTTCATCCTCAAAATGCATTTCATTTAGTGAAATCATGCCGATGGAGGAGTCTTCATGCTTTTTCATCACGTCGGTTATTTTCTTCACAATGTTATCCAGCCTGCCCCCCGGAACCACTTTGACAAAGGTTAAATAATTGGCATTGCTCCAATTTTCATCATTTTCACGTACTCGTTTATTGGTAAGTATAGCAGCGATGGGTATAAATGCTTTGTATTGAAAACTAGAATTGACAGGTGCATCCTTTACAACTCCTGTTACCTGATAATTTATACTGTCTATACGGATAGTTTCATCTACCGCGGGGCTGTTATTAAAAAGCTTTCTGGCTTCTGATGAGCTAAGAATGACACTGAAAATATTTTGATTGAATAAAGTCGGGCTGCCCTCTATAAATTCGTAATCAAACAAACTAAACCACTGATCATCTACGTACGCGCAATCTTTCTCATAAAACTGCTTATTGTTGATATTGAACACCGGCGGGTTAGTTATATATAACCGTGAAGTTTTTTCAATTTCAGGTACTTCTTTTTTTATAGCTTCGGCTAAAAGCAAAGGCGTAGTTTCCCAAGTCCAACCGGTAGTCGGAAGACGAGTAGTGAGGCGGTAGATCCTGTTTTCATCTTTATGATAATTATCGAAATTCAATTCGTTCTGCACCCAAACCATAATCAGAACTGCAGCAGTCATACCTACAGAAAGACCAGCAATATTTATCAGGCCGGTGACCTTGTTTTTCCATAGACTGCGCCAGGCAGTCTTGAAATAGTTTTTTAGCATCTCATTCAGATCTTAAGTTTTTTACGGGATTAGCTATAGCGGCCTTAACTGCCTGGAAACTGATCGTTATTGCAGCAATTGCAATTATAATCGCCCCAGCTGCAATAAATATCCACCCACTGATATTCATTCTATATGAAAAACTTTGCAGCCACACATTAGCCGCCCACCAGCCTAATGGCATTGAAATTAATACTGAGACCAGGATGAGGCGTATAAAATCCTTGCTAAGTAATAAGCTCAGGTCACTGATACCGGCGCCTAATATCTTTCTGATCCCTATTTCTTTTGTCCGCTGGCTTACTAAAAATGCGCTCAGGGCAAATAATCCCATGATGGAAATGAGAATCGCTAGAAGAGCAAAAAAGGTAATAATCTTTTGCAGCCTTACATGTGCGGCAAAAAGTCTCTGAAAGTTGTCGTCCAGGAAAGAATACCGGATGGGAGTATCCGGATCAATGGTTTTCCAGGCACTTTCAATAGCATCAACAGACTTTTTGACCTGTGCGCCATTTAATTTTACCAATATGCCCCCTCCTGATTGAAACCTGCAGGCTTTATTGCCGATTGTGAAGACAGTTGGCTGTATCAGTCTCTCAAAGCCTGATACGTTGAAATCGTTCACAATGCCAATTACCTGAACGGCAACACTATCACAATAAGGAAATGATATCGTCGCTCCGATGGGGTTTTCAATATTTAATTTTTTTGCTGCACTTTCATTAATGACGGCAGTTCGGGTGTTTTGATCCGCATAGCGGTTATCAAATAATCTTCCTGCCCTTAATCCAATGCTAAGAGTTTTAAAGTAATCATCACTTACCTTAACTGATACCATCCTGTACTCTTTCTCACGGCATTTAAAATTAATGGTAGAAGTATCACTGCTTGCATCACCCGGAACCGTAGTGGTTTTAGATACATACTGCACACCGGATATATTTAATAAGACACTCCTTGTCAGATCAAAATCCTGATCCCGTACTTTTTGAGGTGCTTCGAGCCGCATTACCTGGTCGGGTATAAAACCTTTGTCTTTTGTTTGCATGAAACGCATTTGGTTTCTTATTACCAACGTGCTCATAATAAAAAAGGCAGCAACAACAAACTGAACCACTATAAGTGAATTTCGAAAAGCAGTCCCCTTTGTCCCTCTTGTATAATCGCCTCTTAAAACCTTTGTAATATTATAGCGGGCAAGAAAAAAAGATGGGTACAGGCTGGAAAGAATAATTACGCCCAGCAAACACAATGTAATTTGCACGGAAAGAGACAGTAATGTACCGGATTGAAAGAAGCTGAGATTAATGTTAAATGAACTATTGAAGTAAGGCAGTAAAAGGTTAACCAAAAGCAGGGCTATGCAGAGACTTAAAAAACATTGAAGCGCAATTTCACACATAAATTGCCATTGCAATTGCCTCATTCCTGAACCTAATACTTTTCTTACACCAACTTCTTTTGCTCTTCTTACCGAAGCTGCGATAGAAAGATTGCTGAAGTTAATGGCCCCGGCAAGTAGTAATAATGAAGCCAATACTAGCAACACGGAAACGGTGATAAAATTACTTGATCCGTGCTTTGGAAAATTGTGTATATCTGAAACAGCATCAACAAACAAGCCTTCCTGGTGCCCGGCTTTCCGAAAAGCATTAAGGGATTGGTTGTTTTTCTTCAGGCGGGCATTATAATAAACCGTATTAATTTCCTGTTCAAGCTCAGGCCCCGATTTTTCTGATTTTGTCTTTACATAAGTCAGATAAGAATAATTCTCCCAAAAATTATTTGACTTTTCGTAAGGACTGCGGTAAATGAATTGCGCATTTAAATGACTGGGTGTAGTCGACCGTTCGATAATGCCGGTTACCTCGCATTCAAAAGAATTAAACAGTTTGATAGTTTTACCAATAGGATTGGCACGATCAAATAGTTTTCCGGCAACATCCCGGCTTATTATAATAGCATTTGGTTTATCTAATACAGTGGCTGCATTTCCGTTACTTATTTCGTATGGGAATACCTTTAAAAAGCAAGAATCGGCTTCTATTCCTCCTTTCTGGAAAATCTTTTTTTCCGCTGTGCTTAGCAATACTTCAAAATCAGCGGCGGGCTGCATAGTCGTGGCTACTTCTATGGCGGGTACCTGTTCCTTCAGAAGCTCTGCCAAGGGGGCTGGTGTAGTGGGCCGAATGTCGTCGTCTGTACGAAGCGATACTTTATAGACCCGTTTTAAAGAACTATCCCATGTATCATAACTCAGCTCATAGTTCAGGTAAAGCAGTATGATTATAAAGCCCGTTAACCCTGCTGCCAATCCAAAAATATTAATGAAACTAAAAGCCTTGTTACTTTTGAGATTTCTCCAGGCTATTTTAAAATAATATAGCATCATGATTTTATACTCTTTTTTTAAAATGAGCTTATTCCGTTCGTAATGACTTCACAGGATTTGCCACTGTCATCTTATAATTTTGATGCCATATTTATAAATTATTGAATATCAAAATCTTACAAAGGCACTATACTCTTTTGTGTTCGAATCCGAACAGCCACTGCACGCTTTTGGTCAATCTCTTTAATGCCTGAAAGGCACCCATCTGTTATTTCAAATGCAGCTCAACCCCTCCCAAACCACCGTTCACTAATACATCGATATTGTTGAAAGTTTTTCCATAAAGTTTGTTGATATTATATTGCATGTTCTGCCTTTATTCGGTTCTTAGATTCTTAACAGGATTTGCGTTAGCAGCTTTCAATGTTTGGGCACATATCGTAATAAGGGCAATGCCCGTCATAACTAAACCACTCAGCATAAATGCTGTCCAGTCAATATCTGCCTTATAAGCGAAGCCCTCCAGCCATTTGTTAAGGATTGTCCAGGCAATGGGTATCGAGATAACAAATGCCAGGAGTACCGGTCTGATAAAGTAGAGAAGAGCAAGACGATTTGCAGAGTCAACAAAGCTTTCGCCCATGGCATCTTTACCTTTGATATCAACCTCAATACTCCCAAAGAAAATTCATAATCTTTCAAGATCATGCAGCCATCTCCAGGCATAGAATTAAGAAAAATTTCTTTCCGTTTTTCCCTATCGCTTTTGCAGTACGGTTAATCACTTCCCAACTAGCCTTGTCAGTAATATCAGGCGACTTAGTTTGGGCAGTGAGCGATAGGCTGAAACATAGCGTAATAAACGCTAAATGTAAATTTCTCATAATTCCAGATCGGTCTTGTTTAATTAATAAAATCCAACTTTATTCTCCCGCTCCCAGTCTTCATAGTTACCGGCACCCCACCCCCATTCAGCGTACCGCTTATTTCGTGATCTTCTTTCTTTCCGCTGAAATTATTTAATGTACTAACATTGATTTTTTGTGCAAACAACTTCAAATCGAGTCCTTGTTTATCAGGCATCTCCAGGTCTATATTTCCACTGGAATTAGTTAACCTGACATACTTACCCAACTTCACTAGCTCTACATGGATGCTGCCTCCGCTGGTTGATGCTTCGAGGCTGCAAGCCATATCCTCCAAGCCAATGCTGCCACCAGAAGTATGGGTAATTAATTCTCCTTTGATATTATCGCCGTGGATAGAGCCTCCGCTAGTTTTCGCTTCAATTGTTCCAGCAAGGTCGATAAGACTTAATGAGCCGCCAGAGGTCGCAAGCTTAATTCTACCACTGCAATCTTCTGCTTTAATACTACCGCCGCTTGTTCGTAAATCGATGTTATCACTGCAATCGGACACATCGATGCTTCCCCCTGAAGTTCTGCCGTTAATTTTTCCGCTTAGGTCTTCAAGACGAAGACTGCCCCCACTGGTAGCAAAATTTTGATTTCCTTTCAGGTCAGATAAGTTGATACTACCCCCGCTTGTAGCGAGGTCTGTGGAAACATTCTGCTGAACGAATATTTTATATGAAATACTTAATTGCCGCTTCCAGTTCATGTTTCTATCCTTTGGCTTTGCAATTACACTAAGCTTGTTATTGGAGATTGATACGGATAAGTCATAATCCTCATCCATGCGTTTCTTAATTTCCTCTTTCGAAACAGCGACATAGTTGCCATTGTGTGTTACATAAACTTCCAGACGGGTCTCACCTGTACTAACACCAGTAACCTGAATACTGCCACCCGAAGTTCGTGCGTAGACATTCTGAATATTTTCCTTAGTTAACGACCGCGTTAAGTAGGCTTCCTTATTTCCATTAAATTGTGCTTTTACAGCAGAACTAAGGAAAAGGATGATTAAAAAGGCAAGGTTCTTTTTCATGATAATATGTTTAGATTGTTATTTATTCTATTTTTAAACTCTTTATTGGATTTGCTTTTGCCACTTTAAGTGCTTGCATTCCTACAGTAGCCCATGCAATAATTAATGCACTTAGTCCGGCGCCAACAAAACTCCACCATTCTAAATCAATCCGGTAAGCAAATCCATTCAGCCAGTGCTTAGCAATGAAATAGCTTAGCGGCAAAGCAATTAAAATAGCTAGCAATACCATTTTAGTAAAGTCATTCGATAAAAGGCGCATAATGCCGAACTCACTTAAGCCAAGAACTTTTCGTATACCTATTTCTTTGAGTCTTCTTTCAGCAGTAAAAGCTACAAGCCCAAATAAACCCAGGCAGGAAATAATTATCGCTAGTGCTGCGAAATAACGGGATAATACAGAAACCCGTTGCTCGGCCACATATTGAGACTGATACTCTTCATCTAGAAACTTAAAATCAAATGGATGACCCGGATTAAACTTCTGATGTAATTTCTGAAGCTGAGTGATAGTCTCCTTCTCTTTGCCGGCTGTAATTTTGACCATAATAATATCCGTTTCAGCGGGCTGAAGAGTTATAAATAAAGGTTTTACCTTTTCGTGGAGCGACTGAAAGTGAAAGTCTTTAGCCACAGCCAGGATCTCCATTTTTTTATCTCCTTGCTGCACTATTTTCCCAACAGGGTTTTTAAGACCCATGACTTCAATAGCAGCTTCATTGAAAATAATCCCTGAATCATCCTTACTAAAATTTTTAGAAAATGTCCGCCCCTCCTTCATCTTCATATCAAGCATCTCAATCATTCCATAATTAACTTTTAGCATTTCAAAAGCTATCGACTGCTCAGGAGTCCTTCCTTCCCAAAAAATATCACCTGTCGAACATACATCGCAGTCAGGGAGAACTCCCCAAATACTGGATGCATTCTTAACCCCAGGTATTTTTTTTACTTCAGAAAGGAAGGCTTCCTGGTTTTTTCGAACATTATCTTCAGTTTCAAAATATAGGATGTTATCCCTATTGTAGCCTAAGTTCTTTGTTTGAACGTATTCCAGTTGTTTATAGACAACAAATACGGCCACTATTAATATTATTGAAATTGTGAACTGAATGATTACTAATCCTTTCCTTACTAAAATATCCGCTAATGAATTGGTTAAGCTCCCCTTTAATACAGATACAGGTTTGAAACGAGACAGGTAAAATGCCGGGTAGCTTCCTGATAAAATTCCTGTAAATAAAGTGATGGTAATAAGAGTTAAAATTAAGTGAGTGTCGAAATGAAGGGAAAGTTGCTTTCCCGTAACTTGGTTGGTGTAAGGGAGAATAAGGAAAACCAGTACAAGGGCAATTGCAAGCGATAAAAAAGCCATCATCATCGATTCGACCAAAAACTGGCTGATAAGGGTAACTTTTCTTGCGCCTACAACTTTTTTAATTCCTACCTCCTTCATTCTCCTCGATGCCCTTGCGGTGGATAAGTTCATAAAATTAATACAAGCAATAACCAGGATAAATAGCCCAACAATAGAAAATAATTTCACATACTCAATCCTGCCACCTGCCTGTGCTCCATTTTCATATTTCCCATAAAGATATCCCTCAGAATAAGGGCGAATAAATACAGACCGGTTAGTTGCACCCGTTTTACTTTTTAGCAGACCCGAAATTTTCTGGTTAAATTCTTCCGCATTTGTACCTTTCTTTAAAGTCAAATAAGCCTTTGTTCCATCGTTACCCCAATCTTTAACCCATGGAGCTATCTCTTTAAATTTTTCAAACGAGAAAACAAAATCGAATTTCTCGGAAGAATTATGGGGTACACCTTTAAAAACACCTGAAACTGTTACTTTTATTTTACGGTCCCATTCCCATTCAAGGGTCTTTCCTATGATATGCTGAGTAGTGTTAAATAGTCTTAGAGCCAGTTCTTCAGATATCGCAACAGAGTTCTTATCCTTTAGCACCTCATTCTTATCTCCCTGAAGAAGGTCAAAAGAGAAAATGTTGAAGAACTCATTACTTACAAATTGTCCAGGTGCTTTTACTTTAATTCCCTTATCAGTTGTTAGAGTGAAGGGAATACTTGTAACAGCTGTTGCATATTCAACTTCAGGCATTTGTTCCACTAAAGTTTCTGCCACAAGTCCTGATGTCATATCTTCTATTGCAATGCCATCAGCAAATTCTTGCCGTTCCATAACCTGGAAAAGACGGTTGTCTTTTGTATGAAACTTATCGAATGAAAGTTCATCGTTCACCCAGAGGTAAATGATTAAGGCACAAGCCAAGCCTGTTGATAAGCCAATGAGGTTTATGTAGAAGGTACTTTTAAACCGTTTTAAGCTCCGGTATATTATAATGAGGTTATGCTTGTACATATGATGGTTATTATTCAGTTCTTAAGCTTTTCACAGGATTAGTCAATGCCGCTTTAATGGCTTGGAAGCTAACAGTTAAAACAGCAATTGAAATCGCAAGCAAACCGGAGACAACAAATATTCCCCAATGCATTTCTATTCTGTAATCATAATTCGACAGCCATTCATTCATAGAATACCATGCAATTGGGCTCGCAACCATAATTGCTATGATTACCAATTTGATGAAATCTCTTGAAAGAAGCTTTGTAACACTTACTACTGAGGCGCCCAAAACTTTTCGTATGCCAATTTCCTTTATCCTGTTCTCAGCCATATAGGTCGCAAGACCAAATAAACCAAGACATGAAATAAAAACAGTAAGCCCTGCAAACAATGCGGCTAACGATCCCTGTAATTTTTCATCGTCGAATTTCTCTGCATACGCCTCATCTACGAACTTATATTCAAATGGGTAGTCTGGATTGTATTTTTTGAAAATAGCTTCGGCTTTTTCCAGGTTTTGAGCGGTAGAATTATTTCCGTTTAGTTTCATTTGCATCACTTGCAAGCTCATGAAATTTTCTTTTGCACCACATATCAATAAAGGTCTTATTGGTTCGTACGGGCTGATAAGGATAAAATCTTTAACCACACCCACAATATGCCACTCAATGCCAAGGTCGCTCACTTTCTTACCGATCGGATCTTTGAACTTCATTAATTTTAGGGACGCTTCATTTATAATCAGCCCGGTAGAATCAGTCGGGAACTTTTTCAAATCAAAATCGCGGCCTTGTATAAATTGTAAGCCGGCAGTAACCCCAAGTCCTTCATCAGCCATGTAGCGATCGAAAGATGTTCTATCCTCAGGGTCCTTTCCTTCCCAGTTCTGTCCCCATCCATCGCTCCATATATCGGTAAGCGGAGAATTTGTTTTAGTAATTGACTTGACAATACCTGATGAAAGCAATTCATTTTTTATGAGTTGGTAGTTCACAGGTATATCACCGGTAATAAAATGGCAAATGAGATTATCTTTATTATACCCAGTCTCTCGGTTCCGGCCATAGTCTATCTGTTGTTTAACAATGATGGTGCAGATAATCAGAATGATAGCAAACGTGAACTGCAAAACAACCAGTACTTTTCTTGGCGTTACCAATGCATGAGCTTTTTTAAATGTGCCTTTTAATACTGCAACGGGCTGGAAAGATGAGAGAAAGAATGCCGGATAACTGCCTGCTAACAAACCGGTGAACAGGATGAACCCGATGATTGCAAGCCAAATATCGGTACTGCCAAAGTTTATGAATAGTTTTTTATCCGTAAGCTGGTTAAAGCCAGGCAGACTTATCAGAACAATGATGATCGCTACAAGGCCAGCCAAGAAGGCAATAAAAACCGATTCTCCTATAAACTGGCTGATAAGAGACCCTTTCTGAGCACCTGCTACTTTTCGTATTCCTACTTCCTTCGCCCGCTTTTCACTTCGTGCGGTACTCAGGTTCATAAAATTAATGCACGCAATCAATAATATAAACCCGGCTATAATGCCAAATAGTTTTACAAATGTGCTGCGGCCGCCGTTGTCTTCCACGCCGTTGGTAAAGCTTGAATACAAACGCCAGCGATTGAGGGGGTAAAGGAACAGCTCCCAGTTCATTTTTATAGCCTCTTTACTGTACTTTTGCCGCAAGGTTTTTATTTTCGAAGCTGCGGAAGCAAAATTTGCATTGGCTTTTAACAGTATGTAGGTTGGTGTGCTATTGTCGCTCCAGCCCAGATCTGTTCCTTCCCGGTATTTCAAACTCGACCAGGGCAATAAATAATCAAATTTGAATATCGTATTGGTCGGCAAATCTTTTAGGATACCAGTAACCGTGAAATTCTCTTTATCGCCTAGTCTGATGATTTTCCCCATCGCAGCTTCATTGCCGAATAAAATTTTGGCCGTTTTTTCGGTAATCACTACCGAATAGGTGTCATTCAACGCTGTGGAGGCGTTGCCTTTCAGCATTGGAAAACTGAACATTTGGAGGAAGCCTGTATCAACCGTACTTCCGGATCTGATGATTTTTTTATCGCCAACCGAAAGTAGAGAATTACCACCTCGCGTTACCCTTACTGCTCGTTCCACTTCAGGCAGATCTTTCTCGATTGCTCTAGCAGTTGGGGCCGATACAGAATTTGAACATGAAATCTCACCCTCGTTTGACTTCCGATTCCACACCTCGTATATCCGGTATTTGTTTTCATGGAACTCGTCGTAGCTCAATTCGTCTTCTATCCACAGCAAAATGAGCATAGCAGCAGCCATCCCAATTGCAAGACCGATAATATTGATTGCCGAATACCCTTTATTACGCAATATGTTTCTAAAGGCGATTTTGAAGTAGTTTTTTACCATAGCGGATCTTTGTTAGATAAATGTATTTTGAGAAGAGCCGGCAGGTATAGGTTTGACCTGCCAGGTTCTCACCAAACTAAAAACCAACTAAACCATTAAATTTTCCATCACCACCTGCCCGTCCAGCAAGCGTATTATTCTGTGACTATACCTTGCATCATGCTCCGAGTGCGTTACCATAATTATCGTTGTGCCCTGCTCGTTTAAATCAGTTAATAACTGCATTACCTCGTTGCCATTTTTTGAGTCCAGGTTACCCGTAGGCTCATCTGCAAGAATTAGCTTGGGGTTATTTACAACTGCACGGGCAACTGCAACCCGTTGCTGTTGACCGCCTGAGAGTTGTTGTGGAAAATGATTTCGCCTGTGCATGATCTGCATCTTTTCGAGCACTGCTTCCACTTTCTGCTTGCGTTCCGAGGTTTTTACATTAAGATAAATCAGAGGTAGTTCGACGTTTTCAAATACCGTTAATTCATCTATCAGGTTGAAGCTCTGGAAAACAAACCCTATGTTTCGTTTGCGAAGCTCCGCTCGTTTGCGTTCATTATATTTGGCTATCTCGGTTTCATTAAAGAGAAAGCTTCCGCCATCAGGATCGTCCAACAACCCCAGGATATTTAAAAGTGTAGATTTGCCACATCCTGAAGGCCCCATAATGGCGACGAATTCCCCTTCTTTAACTTCTAAAGAGAGCTTGTTAAGAGCAACGGTTTCAATATCTTCCGTGCGGTATACTTTTTCGAGGTCGGTTATTTTTATCATACTTTTTATTTGCTAGCAGCTATTAGCTTTCAGCGGTCAGCTTGGGCCACCGCTTATTGTATATTGGGTTATTGGATTTTCTATCTTTTTATAGTTTAACTTAATTTTACCACAGCTTAACATCACTATGAGAGACTTTAAACAACTTATCTTTTGGAAATGCAGTCATTCGCTTACTCTGAAAATTTATCATTTAACCTAATTCCTTTTTCCCAAAAGACGAAATGTATGGTTTAACCTCACAAATTCGAAGATCGAGTTCCTCGATCCCGACGAATATTGCCGAAGGTTGTGGACGCAATAGTAATCCCGAATTAAAGAGGTTTCTAGTTATTTCATCCGGATCTTCTTCTGAACTTGAGTATCAACTCTTACTCGCCAAAGACCTTGGCTATATAACTGACCTTATTTATAAAGAACTCAATACCGAACTCATTGAAATTCGTAAAATGATCTACTCTTATATTCGAACGTTGTGAGGGCGGTCAGCTGCAAACTTTCAGAAGTCAGCTCAAAGCTGATAGCTGACGACTCATTGCTCATTGCTCAAAGCGGACAGCTAAGTTCTGATATCTATTGCAACACCAATTCCTGCATATCTCCATAATTCTCATAGCTTGAAGTTACCACTTTATCACCCGGCTTCAAACCTTGCAATACTTCATAGTAATCAGGATTTTGCCTACCTAATTGAATATCAACTTTATACGCTACCGTCCCTGCTTCATTCAGTTTATAGATCCAGTTGCCTCCGGTTTGCTGGTAAAAGCCCCCTTTCAATAAAAGTAAGGCTTGTGTCTCATCGCTCAAAGCGAGGCGCACCTGTAAACTTTGTCCCCGGCGAATACCAGCCGGAACTTTGTCTGTAAACTCCAGATCCACCTGGAAACGACCGTTAGTTACCTGAGTGTAGATTTTCTTCACACGAAGCTTGTAAGATTTATTGCCCAAATCAAACTCACCTGTTAAACCTGTGAATATTCTGGATATATAATGCTCATCAATATCTGCACGTACTTTAAATCCGCTTACCACATCTATTTGTCCCAAACGTGAACCTGTGCTTTTTAACTGCCCAATTTCCGCATCCATTGAAGTGAGCTGTCCGTCAACCGGCGCCCGAACAACTAAGTCACCTACCTTTCGCTGCATTAACATTAGTGCATTTTGCATTCTCGCATATGAAGCATGCATCTGGCTGATCTGCTGCTTTCCTGAAAGCGAATCTTTTTTCAAAGTTTCCCTGGTGAGATTTCTTCTTTTTACCTGATATTTATAGTTGTTTTCGGAAGATTTGAATTCCTGGGAACCGATAGCTTGATGCTCATATAAATGTTTGTTGAGTTTATAGATACGCTCCGACTCTGCCAACCCGTTTTCAACTTCCGCCATTTGGTTTAACTGGCGTATCGTGTTTTGATCTGAATTATTCCTTGTATTTTGCATCTGAGTCAATACGTCGAAAACCGCCGTTTCCTGATTCGCTAATCTCAATTCCAAATCGGGGTTAGCTAACTGTAAAATAGGCTGACCCTTCTTTAAAAAGGCTCCGTCTTCTGCAAAAAGCTTTTCTACACGCCCCCCTTCCGATGCATCAAGGTAAATAGTACTGCGTGGCATTACTATACCGTTCACCGGGATAAATTCCTGAAAAGAATTTTTCGTAACTGTCGCTATTGTGATCTTTTCAACATCTACATTCAAGCGCGATTTTCCTGTGGCAAGGAAATAACTGCTTCCGAAAAGTGTAATGATGCCAAGGATTCCTGCTATAGTAAGGATACGTTTGCTACTCCATTTTTTCTTTTTTACAATTCTATCCATGACAATTAATTAACGCTGTATCAGAGTCTATGAATAATGTGCCACAATATTAAATAACTGAAAAATAAAGACTTACCACCATTTCTAAGCATCTGCTCGTTCGCAACTGTTACAGCAGTTGTTCGGAAACGATACAACATTGACACGGCCGAAAATCGTAATTTCCTAAAAACCATAATTTTATAAGCGTGGAATGATTGTTATTAATAAAAGCTTTATAGTTTTAGCATATGAATCTGAAAAATGCCGCGATTTTAGTTGTCGATGACGACCCTGATGTTTTAACAGCAATACGTTTGTTACTGAAGCCGCAGGTAAAGGAAATTGTCGCGGAAAAGAATCCTGAGAACATTCGTTCTCTGCTGGCAAAGCAACCTTTTGATTTAATATTGCTTGATATGAATTTTACCAGCTCTATCAATACCGGAAATGAAGGACTTTACTGGTTGAGGAGAATTAAAGAGTTCAAATCGGATGCGTCTATAATTATGATAACAGCTTATGGCGATATTGATCTGGCAGTACGCGCTTTAAAGGAAGGGGCATCAGATTTCATGGTTAAGCCCTGGCACAATGACGTATTGGTTGATACTATTCAGGAAACGCTAAACAAACGGCCAGGAAGTCCTAAGGTCATTAGCTCAAAAGCTGCTGCTATTATAGGCAATGAGTTGCTAGGTTGTTCAGATCAGATGCGGGAGATTTTTCACAAAATAAATAAGATTGCTCCTACCGATGCCAATATTTTGATCCTTGGTGAAAATGGTACTGTAAAGTATCTAATTTCAAAAGCAATCAATGAAAATTCACTTAGGGCAAATATGCCCTATATGAATGTTGATGTTTGTGCCCTTTCCGAAACTTTGTTTGAAAGCGAACTTTTCGGTCATAAAAAAGGTGCGTTTACTGATGCCCGGGAAGATAGAATAGGCAGGTTCGAGGCGGCTAACGGTGGTACTTTATTCTTGGATGAAATCGGAAACGTTTCTTTACAACAGCAGGCCAAACTATTAACCGTTTTGCAGAATAGGCAGGTTACAAGAATTGGCACTAATCAGCCAGTAGATGTAGATATCCGCTTGATCTGTGCAACTAATGTTCCTATGTCGGTCTTGGCAAATGAAAGCCGTTTCAGGAAGGATCTGATATATCGCATCAATACCGTCGAAATCATTGTTCCTCCCTTGCGCCAGCGCGGAAATGATATTCTCCTACTTGCCGAACACTTCTGTAAGGTATATGCCCAAAAGTATATGAAGCCGGCTTTCGAACTTCATCGCAACGCGATTGATAAGTTATTGAGTTATTCCTTCCCTGGCAATGTGCGCGAACTTCAATATGTAATAGAGCGCGCAGTAATCATGGCTGACGATTCTGTTTTGCAAGCGAAAGACTTCCTGTTTTCCCCCATAGAACAGACGGCCAATATTCCCGGACCCACCGAAACCAATTTAGGCGATTTAGAAAAAAGTACGATACTCAGAGTAATCGACAAAAATCACGGAAACATAACTAAAGCGGCCAAAGAACTGGGCCTAACGCGAACAGCGTTGTATCGTCGTTTAAGTAAATATGATATCTGATGGCTAAGCCTTACGAACGTAAACTGCTGCTGCGCCTTGTATTACTCTCACTAAGTCTCGCCATGTTGGGCTGGTTGAGCATTAACCATTATTACTGGGTTTGCATACTCATATTGTTTTTTGCTTTCTATCTGCTCTACGATATATTTCAATATCAAAAAAGAATTTTCAGCGAACTTGAACAATTTAAAGAGGCAATCCACTTCAGGGATTTTTCCAGGCATTTTGATGCAAAGCGAGCACCTGCAGAGCTGCAGCCCCTACGTGAATCGTTTAACAGCATAAGTGAGTCGTTTAAAAATGCTGCAAAAGAAAAAGAAACCCAATACCAATATCTACAGCAGATCCTTTCGATCGTGGATACCGGGATTTTGTCGTATAAATTATCAGATGGCAAGGTAGTATGGATGAATGAGGCAATTAAAAACATGCTAAATTTACCGCACCTTAAAAATATCTTTTCACTTGATAGGCGGAATAAGTGGCTGTTGACCGAAATTGAATCGGCCCCCATAGGCGAGAGTAAATTGATCTCGCTACCCCAGGGTAATAAACAAGTGAAGATGCTTCTTTCGGCAACCGCTTTTCAGGTTGACCAGCAGCAATTTAAGTTAGTTACCTTTCAAAATATCAATGAAGCGATAGAGGAAACCGAAGCGGAAGCATGGTCGAGACTACTTCGGGTGATGACTCACGAAATCATGAACTCCATTGCACCTATTTCTTCACTTGCAGAAACATTGAAAAAACTGGTTGAAGACTCTATCCGGAACAATGAACATCAGCCATCTTATCAGGAGGATTTACAAATGGGAATAGATACCATTCGTAATCGCAGCGAAGCCTTGCTTAAATTTGCGAACACTTACCGAAATCTTAATAAAATCACCACACTTAATCTTCAAAAAATTTATGTTCGGGAGTTATTCGAGAACCAGAACAATTTATTGGCGCCGACTCTTGCAGCGAAAAACATAGAACTGGAGATAATTTTGAAGGACCCTTCTGTTCAATTAGAGGCCGATTCAAGTTTGCTGGAGCAGGTGTTAATCAACCTCATTGTTAATGCCATTGATGCGGTAAAAGCGAGCGAGCAGCCAAAAATAAAATTGTCAGCAGAAATAGATGCTCACAGAAAATGTGTGATCAAAGTGGCCGATAACGGGCATGGGATCCCACCTGAAGTACTAGATAAAATGTTTATACCATTCTTTAGTACTAAAAAATCCGGTTCGGGTATCGGACTAAATTTGTGCAAGCAAATCGTAACCTTGCATAAGGGAACAATTCAGGTCGAAACTATTGAGAACGTTGGGACTAGTTTTGTATTAACACTTTGAGACTTAGGAAGCTGGGCAATTAATATTCAGATTCAAATAAATATTTGAATCGGCTCAGAGTTAAATATCTTCAAAACTGAACAAGATCACTGACACGAATAGGGATTTTTAAAAATCCCCATTGAACCCGTTTTTACAGACCCTTCAAAACATCACGGGCGTTGGAGCACATTCAGCTATTCCAGCCAAAAAGCTTCCGCCATTGCATCCTGCTTCCATTCTGGTACAGTAAGAACCGCGGTTGCAGATATTTTTCTTTGTCATGAGGTTTTTTCTTAGGTGCCCGTTTCTTAACTTTTTATTTCAATCCAGATTCGTGTGTCGGTTCTACATTATCCTAAGTATAGTGAAAATTTGCATACAAACTTACCTGTCAGGTACAACAGTTCCAGAGGTGATTAGCGACAATTTGAAGGGGCGTTTGCTACGGTATCAGGCTCAAATATTCTAGCTCTGGAATTCCATTTCACCACCCACGACAAAGATACCGACGCCCGCTATTTCTTATACACATTGATTGTGCGCTGGCTTTATGTTTATTTCTGTAACATCAAATTTTTTAAATTAATACTTCCACAATGAATTTCTTTACCGTTAATTCTATAAAAAAGATTTTGCCCTTTTAGGCCAAGTCCTGTTCGCAAGGTACCATCTACTCCTCGATTAAAGAGCGTTACGACATAAAACGCACTTGATTCTTTTGGATTAATAGTTCTTTTCAACGAAGACGCTTTTTGAAGACCTTTATCTAAAAAAGAGTTCAAAACTGGCAGACCATAATTAAACAAATGTTCTTTTTCAAGTATCATTGTATCGGAAGGAAGAAATAATTTAAAGTAGCGGCCGGCTGAAGATGGAAGTTCAAATGAATCTACAGGAAAATCAATCGTCAATCTAAAAGGATTAGCTGTTTCATTGATTATTCGAGTCCAAAATATAGCATAAACATATACCTTACCATTAAGGTCAGTATATTTTTCTCCACCTTTTGGAAGACTGTTTTGTATGATTAGGCGCTTACCGATAGAATCAGTATACTCATACTTAGTGTAATTATATTTTTCGTTGGGTCCGGGGGAAGGGAGAGAGAAGAAGGAAGGAAGGGAAGTAACTATGTCTTTGATTTCGGACTTGATATTTTCTTTTGGAAGGTCTGGTTTGGTTTGCCCTCCACAGGAAGTGCAAAAAACAAACATCAAGAACAAAGTATATACGTGTACGTATTTCATAATTTTTTATTATTTAGTTTCAAAAATTATCCCTCTGGTCGTAGCGTCTCCGAGACGCTACGACCAGTATAGTAAACCAAGCGTTGCCTCACGCGCCCATCCAAATTTCTATTGCCTGCCAAAGGGTTTCCATTTATCCCCAATAAGACTTTCTGTTCGTTCATCTTCTTCTGTATAGCTGGTAAAGATTTTTCCATCAAAGCGATGCAATATTGTTTCTCTGGTACCCACCCAAATAGCTCCAGTTTTATCTTCCGAAATTGACCAAATACTGTTATTGAGAAGTCCATCTTTTGTTGTAAAACGAGTGAAAGATTTACCATCGTAACGGCTAAGTCCATCGCCACCAAACCAAAGGTTTCCCTTTTTGTCTTCTATAATTCGGGCAACCATATCGCCGGATAAGCCATCTTTTTTTGTAAAACTTGTAAAGGATTTGCCATCATAACGGTAGGCTCCACTCCAATTGCTGAACCAAATATTTCCGTTTTTGTCTTGCAAAACGGGCCAAGCCCAATTGTCACCATTTGGTTTAAGATTGGTTATAGATTTACCATCGTAACGAAATACACCCTTATTAACCCGTCCACCAAACCAAATGTTACCTGCCTTATCTTCTAAAATATATTCCACGTTATTGTTACTGCTCAAAAAACCACCTCCGCCTTCATTAACTATAAACGGAGTAAAGGATTTGCCATTGTAAATATAAACACCATCTATTGTGGCGAACCATAGTTTTCCGCTTTTGTCCTGCATGATACTGAACACAGTATGCTCGCTGCGGAACTTGTTGGGAGGCATATTTTTTCGTAAGGGGATTTGGATTTCAGCAAATGTTTTACCATCATAAAGAACAAGTCCAGCGGCGGTACCTATCCAAATTTTACCATCTTTATCTTCCAACATATGGTTGACCGAATTATGGTTAAGTCCATTTGACGCTGTGAATTGAATGAACGATTTTCCGTCATATTTATAAATACCATCTCCGGTGGTGCCGAACCAAAGGTTACCGGCTTTGTCCTGCAGACTACAATGAACATTGTTGCCTTTATCTTTTAGTGAGCCCAGATTTTTTATAAGTTTTGTTTGTCCGACAGATATTATTTTTGATACGCTTACGGTTTCTTTTGGTAAGTCTTTTTTGACTTGTCCGTTGCAGGTAGTGCCAAAAATTAATATTGTCACAAAAGTAAGAGTTTGCATGTGCGAGAAATATTTTTAAATAGTTCAAAATGTGATTGATAGTTCTTATCTATTTGTCATTGGGCCTCGCCCTGCAATGACCGCTAACACGTTGCTTTGCAACAGATGGTACAGAGAAATGTCGATTTTTCAATAAGAAACAGCACTGTTAATTCTGTTCGTTTGCAAGCTGTATTGCTTAATTTTCCGCCGCATGGCATTCATTGGATAAATCAATCCCGAACGCAACGAACAGACTCTGCGTAAGAAGAAACATAGCCATCGAAACGGAAAACTTTTGTTTTAAGTGGTTTAGCAAAACTCATGTCCCATCCCCACGCTGTACCTTCCTTACCCGCGGGTGTGGACGTAAACCAGAAACCGAAAAGACCCATCCGCTCATAACGATTATTTTTGCGAATACCTGCAGGAAGAGCGTTAAACCCGCTGCTGTTAGTGCCGTTGCCGTCTTCCTCCCAGCCACTGACGCTTTTCAGGGCTTCGCCGGCCTTGTCCATTCCACCGAATTTAGTCACCAGCACAGACCATTCGCTATCCGTTGCTAAATGCCAACCTTTGGGGCAGGCTTTTTTCGCTGCTTCCCAGGTGTAAAGCAAGCCAAACTTTTTTCGATTGCTCTCTTTGTCATCATAAGCGTAGCTCCCCTGCACTTTGTAGTTCAGATTTTGGGCCATCCAGGTAACCGTGGTGCCAGTCAAAGCATTTTTAAAGCTGATCGTTTTATACGTTTGCCCATCGCGTGACTCGGTAAAGGTGCCGGTTGGTTGACCCTCTTTACTTTTAAAGTTCGTAAAGGTCTTTCCATCATAACGATACACTCCGTTTCCAGAGCCAACCCAAATACTTCCATCAAAAGCTTCTAAAATTCCAAAAAAAGCGTTATTTTCTCCTGCTGACTTCACGATGGTTTCAGTGGGTTTTTTATTGGACAAGGACTTTCCATCATAATGTAAAAGCACAAAATTTTTGCCCACATGAGAACTACTCCAGATGTTTCCTTTTTTATCTTCGATTATATATAAACCACCCCTCTTCGTTAAGTTGGTAACGATACTGCCATCGTAGCGCCAAAGACCATCAGCGTCACTGAACAAAATATTACCTTTTTTATCTTCGATTATAGTACCAACATTCCTAAAGGGTTTCCCCTTATGTGTTAAAACGGTAAATGTTTTCCCATCATAAAAACGGGTTCCGCCACCTGTGCCAAACCATAATTTACCGGTTTTGTCTTCAAGGAAAAGTATTTCTTTCGAGTTTTGAAAAGATTTCCCATCGTAACGGCTTGCTCCACCTCCAGTGCCGAACCAGATGTTGCCTTTTTTGTCTTCATAAATACTAAGAACAACATTACGAAGTCCCTCCTTAGTTGTGAAATGTTGAAAGGATTTTCCATCGTAATAATAAACACCCGAGCCAACTGTAGCGAACCAAAAATTTCCTTTTCTATTTTCTAAAACAGAAAAGAATCGGGCCGAACTCACTTTACTTGTAATATTGGTAAAAGATTTTCCATCGTATCGAATAATACCCTCCCATGAAGCCATCCAAATATTGCCCTTTCTATCTTGTATAATTGCACGAACGATCCTACTAGGACCATGGGTGGTGATTACACCTTTGGTTTCGGAGTTGGTAGGACCTTTTGATAGGTCTTTTTTGTTTTGTCCTTTACAGTAAGTGCAAAAAGCAAACAGCAGGAGGCAAGTATAGACGAAAAGGTATCTTATCATTTTATGGTTTTTATTTTTAAGAACTTCGAGAACCTATATGTTTTTGTGGAAGTTTGGAGTTTCAACATCCTTTATTGGGTATGGCATAAATCACGTTGCCTGAAACAGATAACTTGAAGCCCCTATTTTCTACAGAGGGAAGTAACAGTTTCCATGTTTTACCCATGTCAGATGACCGGAATATACCATCTGAGCGACCACATATCAAATATTCACCCACTTGTTTGATTGACGAAATATACCATGAAGCCTGACGTAAGTCTATTTGTTTGATGAATGAACTATTCCAGGAAGGCTGAAGTCCTTCACCTATGACATTCCAGGTTTTTCCACTATCCAGTGAAATGTGTATTCTGTTAGTTTGGGTTATTGTATTGTAGGCTATAGCAGCAAATCCTCCATCAATACGTTCCACAGCGATACCAGCACCCCCTTCGCTAATCACACGATCCCAGTTTTCACCATCATCGGTCGATCTTAATATTCCCTGTGTGCTGGCAGCCAGGAGTACACCGTTTGACTCTACCATTTTCATTACCCAGCCTACAACATGCACATATTTCCAGGTTTTTCCACTGTTGGTGGATTTAAAAAGTGCGTTGTTGGAGCCGATGAAAACTGTGCCTCCGGTGGTTTCAAAAATGCTGCATACTTGTTTCTCTTTATATTTCGTGTACGCCCAATCTATCGTTCTGTTAATGCGTACGGCTTGCTCTTGAAAATTTGTGTACATGGGCGACCAATCACTCTTTCCGTTTATTTTTTGTAAAAATTGGCCCCTGAAATTATAGGCAAATATCCCCTTCTTGCCAGGGGCAATGCTACGCTGTTTACCAGGGAAAATCTCTTTTGTCCAAAAAGGAGTTGTGGAATTTGGTTCACTGTGATATATCCCATTTCCGGCACGTAAATAGAGCCCACTGTCATTTGTAAAGAAACCATCACTCTGCATACCTTCCCTCTGCAAATTTTCAGGCAGCCCTTTGCTAATGTCCTGCCATGTTTGTCCGCCATCATTAGATTTAAAAACGATGGGGACAATCCCCGATGATTTGCCCTCTTTTATTGATTTCTTTTTTGCTTCGTTTCGTTTTGGTACAAAAAAAGAATTTAGTAGAAATAATACTAGGAGGATGGCCGGAACAAACACAAATGATCTTTTCATTTTTTTAATTTAAAGGTGAAACATATTGATTTTAAAGTAGCGGAATTAACAGGCCGCAAATACACATTATTTCGGAACCTTTTACTTTTAAAGTCTTTTAACGGTCTTTCCATCATAACGATACACCCCATCTGTAGCGCCAAACCAAATACTTCCATCACGAGCTTCTAAAATCCCAAAAAGACCGTTTTCTCCTGACTTAATTTCGGTTACAGTTGGCTTTTTATTAGACAAGGATTTCTCATCATAACGCGAAAGTGCCCAATCTGGGCCATTATCACTTCGTGAACTAGTCCAAATGTTTCCTTTCCTGTCTTCGTAGACATAACCAACAGAATTCCGCGTGAAATTTGTAAAAGTTCTGCCGTCATACCGCCAAAGGCCACCTCCACTGAGCCAGATATTGCCTTTTTTATCTTCGATTATAGTATGAACTCTTGTAAGAGTTATGCCGTATTTTTTCGTAAGACTGGTATATGTTTTTCCATCATAAATGCAGACATCGCCCCCTGTGCCAAACCATAATTTCCCTGTTTTGTCTTCAATGATTGTATGAATACGATTATTGGTCTCATTAATCATCCAATAAACTTCATAAAGTTCCGGATGATAATCCTCTTTATGGTAAACTGGTAAGCGGACAGAATCAGCAGGAGCATGGGTAGAGGGTGGCGCTTCTTTCATTTTAAAATTTCGAAAGGATTTTCCATCATAACGGCTTGCTCCATCATAAGTGCCGAACCAAATAATGCCGGCTTTATCTTCATAAATTTCGAAAACGGAGTTACTGGCAAGCCCCTCCTTTGTTGTATAATTTCGAAAGGATTTTCCATCGTAATAATAAACACCTGAGCCAATAGACGCGAACCAAAAGTTTCCGCGTCGATCTTCCAGAACATCCCAGAATTTGTGAGAACCTAGTTTACTTGTGAGATTGGTAAAAGATTTTCCATCGTAACGGATAATCCCTTCGGTTGAAACAAGCCACATGTTGCCCTTTCTATCTTGCCGGATGGTACGAACGGATGTGGTAGGGCCGTGGGAGGTAATTACACCTTTGGTTTCGGAGTTGATAGGACCTTTTGATAGGTCTTTTTTGTTTTGTCCTTTACCGTAAGCGCAAAAAACAAACAGCAGGAGATAAGCAAATACGTATTTCATCATTGGTATGTTAATTTATTTATTGAAGCATTTTAAAAGGTTTTGATATTGATAGAGTAAAGCTACATCCTATGCTTGCCGGTAGAGTGTAAAGAGTTGTAAAAAGAATGTAAACGGTTGTAAAGACTCTTGTAATTAATCTTCTATCAGATAGAATAGCGTACTTTTATATATGAATTTTAAGTACCTGTCAATTTTTATTTCTGCCTCTTTGCTTATCTTTTTCTATGGCTTTAGCGGAAGCCCGTTAAATGATACGGACTTTGAAGAGGCGAAAGAAATTATCATTATGAGGAAAATTGGACATGAAGTACTGCTTCATTCCGGTGATAGTACATCCAGAGTTTTGCCCGTAAAGCAGATTGCTGAAAATAAATATCAAATTCGATTTGCAAGTCAGTTTACCTTTAAACCTGATTCACTTGTAAAGATCATACACCAAACGATTGAAGCCAATCAGCTTCCTTCTGACTATATTGTAAACGTGATAGAATGCGCAAGCAATGAAATGATATTTGGGTATGCAATACTAAAAACTGAGCAGAAGAATATCGTACCCTGTAAAGGTCGACAGCAATCCAAAGGGTGCTATTTAATCAATATATCATTCCAACGGGCCAGCCTTTTAGGTTTACCAAAGAAGTTTGTATCTACCGGAATAGCCCTTTTTGCGTTGGTTTTAGTGTTTTCAGGACTGAAGATTTACCACAAAAAGAAAAGTATATCAGATAAAGGCGACAAGAGCTTTCAAGACAATTTCATCCGAATTGGGAAATATCATTTTTACAACGACAAGCAATACCTTATCAATAATACTGAACAAATAGAACTCACTCAGAAAGAATCTAAATTGTTATACATTTTTGCAAGCGCTCCTAATGAAATCATAGACAGAAACAGGTTGCAAAAAGAGATATGGGAAGATGAGGGCATAATTGTCGGCCGTAGCCTTGATGTGTTTATATCAAAACTCAGAAAGAAACTGGAAAATGATTCTACAGTTAAACTTGTTAATATTCACGGGAAAGGATATAAGCTTGAAATTAGCTCTTAGGAAGAATCTCCTGTGGCTTTAGGCAAGTGTATGAGACCTAGAAATCGATCGTATAATCAATTCTAACTCCTTTTCCCAAGGATTAATCAATGACACGCAATGGATAGGATTGTTCAACACGCACCTGATAGCGGTTTAAGTGCTATATGTGTGTGATATTGTTAGCGCGTGTTTTATTCGCGATTCGCGAATTGAAAATTTGTATTTTATCTTATCAGGCAGCACCATGACCATTAAGACATCATATGCAATGGACAATCTTGAAAACTAATTGCGAGTAAAAATTTAACTTGAAAATGTTTACAGGATTCAAAAAAGGTATTATTTTGCATCAACAGTACTCGCCACGCTTAAATCCGAAAGGATTGCGTACCAGGGCGAGTCTTTTGCTTTTATAGGGTTTCCCCAACATACTATAGATTTCCTATGACTCCTCTGATTAATTATGATTTACGATAAGAAAACGTTTACCATAGACGAGCATATACAGCGGTTGCGTGACAGACGAAGAACTGGCAAGGCATTATTTGTCGCATGTAAGTTATTATAGACTTGCAGGTTATTGGTGGCCCATGCAAATTGATAAGGAAAAGCATCAATTTAAAGCAAACAGCAAGTTTGAAGATGTGGTTTCCCTATACAATTTTGACCGGGAGTTGAGAATCTTACTTTTTGATGTCATCGAGAAAATCGAAATCAGTCTTCGCACCAAGCTTATCTATAGCCTTTCGCATGAATTCGACCCTTGGTGGTTTCAGAATACAACAATTTTTCAAGATTCGGGAGCAATAATAGAAACTTTGGCGAGCATTAAAGAGGAGGTTGACCGTTCAAAGGATATCTTTATCAAAGAACATAAGAAAAAATACAAGGAGGATTTGCGATTTCCACCCGCATGGAAAACTCTGGAATTGACAAGCTTCGGTTCTCTGTCTAAACTATACGGGAATCTTAAAAACACCATTAAATCAAAAGATACCATTGCTCAGGAATTGGGTGCAGTAAATCACACCTTCTTGCCAAGTTGGCTGCAATCAATTGCTCAAATCAGAAATTATTGTGCTCATCATAGTCGTTTATGGAATAAGAATCTGCCAGGCACTCCTAAATTGCTTCCAAAGCCTCCCTGCAGATGGGTAAGTGATGTACCTACGATACATCAAAATTGTACATGCATCTCTGCATTATGAGATATTTGGTTAACATTATAGCACCTGAAAATTCATTTTCTGTAAAACTACAAGAGTTACTTGCCATGTATCCATCCGTTGATCCGAATGCTTTAGGGATGAAACCTGATTGGACAAAAGAACTGTTATGGAATTAGCTGAACACAAATGCAATTTATGCCTTTGTACCATCATTAAATGACTATTAGCAAGGTCAAGGAGATGGACTACAAAATGTGCCCGCGCAAAAAAAGTTCAAATTATCCATACCTCAGTCGAAGATAAAATTCCAGCTTCATGAACTGTTAAGCCACCCCTTACTGAAGAAGATAAAGCTGTCAACTGGTCGTGGAATAAATCGGACTGACGAAGGAAGGAGAATTTATGCCGCCGAAAGCCGGTTTACTGCTTTCTCTTCGCAGGTTAAATTTGGTATCGAGTTCCTCTTTCGTAAGATAAACCCGCTCACCTGCCCTTGCCGTCGATTTATAATTACTGAAGGGATTGGTTGACAGCCAACCATGAGCCAGTGAACTGTTTACAATCTTCTTCAGGTTCTTGATGTACTTAAAACCACCGTAAAACATTTGACTGCTTTCCTCAAGCGGAACATCTTCGGCTTTATATTTCCATAGGTGAAACAAATTTACCTTTTGCAGCCCCGGCCTACAAGATGTTCAATGGGTGAACAGGTTGATTGTCAGAATCTTATAACGTTTCTGGTGAGCACCTCTTCCTGGAAAAAGTGCTCACCGAATTGCTCACCAGAATTATGCGAAATCATGCATATTTTGGTGATTTGATTCCAACAAAAAAGCCTGCAATCTTTTGATTTGCAGGCTTTTAAGTGTTTTTGCTATTGTTTCCAGTAGCCCGTAGGGGAATCGAACCCCTGTTTCTAGAATGAAAATCTAACGTCCTAACCCCTAGACGAACGGGCCATAAAAAAAGAAGTGTCTTTCAACCTCTTTTTGGTAGCGGGGACCAGACTCGAACTGATGACCTTCGGGTTATGAGCCCGACGAGCTACCAACTGCTCCACCCCGCACTCTAGCAATCTTTGGTTTTAGGCTTTATTACTTATTTCCTTACTCCCTGAATTGGACTGCAAAGATATATTTCGTTTCTTTGCAGTCCAAATGTTTTTTAAAATAATTTTTCATGTCGCATAAAGCCGGATTTGTGAGTATTGTTGGAAAGCCTAATGCAGGGAAATCTACCCTGATGAATGCGCTTGTCGGCGAGAAAATGTCGATTATAACGCCAAAAGCCCAGACTACCCGTCATCGCATCATTGGAATTGTTAACGAAGACGATTATCAGATCGTATTTTCTGACACCCCCGGAGTGATAAAACCAAAGTATGGTTTGCAGGAAAGTATGATGGGAGCAGTCAACGATTCGCTTGTAGACGCCGATATTATTCTTTTAGTTACCGATATAAATGAGCGTTTTGATGAAAATGACATTATCGAAAAGCTAAAGAAAACTTCTTCACCCATTGCAGTGGTCATTAATAAAATCGACACGTCTACCCAGGAAGAGGTTGAAGCTAAAATTGAACACTGGAAAGAAACACTCAATCCGGAAGTTATTTTCGGCACGTCGGCCCTCCACGATTATAATGTGGACGCAGTAATGAATTTCATTCTGGATAAATTACCCGAGCATCCTGCCTATTATGAGAAAGACGCACTTACCGACAGAAACGAGCGTTTCTTTGTATCGGAAATGATCAGGGAAAAGGTATTCAAGTTGTATCAGAAAGAAATCCCTTACAGCACTGAGATAATTATAACGGCCTTTAAAGAAGAAGAAAAAATCACCAGGATAAGTGCCGAAATAATTGTCGAACGTGATTCGCAGAAAAATATTCTGATCGGCCCGGGTGGCGCAATGCTTAAAAAAGTTGGCACCTATGCCCGTAAAGACATCGAAGAGTTTCTTCAGAGAAAAGTATTCCTGGAAATGTTCGTGAAGGTGATACCCGACTGGCGCAACAGGAAGAATTATCTGAAAAGCTTTGGATACGAAGACTAAAAATTTACAATTTACGAATTAAGATTTACGATTTTTGCATTCGTAATAAGAGTGAATTTACCAAATACATGATTTTGAATTGCATTCGTAATTCGTAAATCAAAAAATCAAAAATTGAATGAGTAACATAGTAGCTATAGTTGGACGGCCCAACGTTGGGAAATCCACTTTATATAACCGCTTGACAGAATCGCGCAAAGCAATTGTAGACGATCAGAGTGGTGTTACACGCGATCGCCATTACGGATCGGCAGAATGGGTGGGAAAGAACTTTACAGTGGTGGATACAGGCGGATACGTAGCCAATTCGGCCGATGTATTTGAAGCAGCAATCCGCGAACAGGTATTAATAGCCATCGAAGAAGCGAGCGTAATTCTGTTTATGGTTGACGTTACAACCGGACCAACAGATCTGGACGACAGCATCGCAGACCTTCTTCGCAGAAGTAAAAAACCCGTACTTGTTGTCGCGAATAAAGTAGACAATAACAAACTCCTGGATGATCTTCATCCTTTCTACAGCTTTGGTTTGGGAGAGATCTATTCCATTTCTTCCATGACCGGCTCCGGAACCGGAGAACTTCTGGATGAAGTGATTTCTCACTTTGAAGAAGATCAACCCGATGATTCAACCCTTCCAAAATACGCGATCGTTGGAAGACCAAATGTCGGTAAATCATCTTTGATCAATGCTCTTATCGGGAAGGATAGAAATATCGTTACTCCCATTGCAGGCACCACACGTGACTCAATTCACATTCACTACAACCAATTCGGTCACGAATTCATGCTGATTGATACAGCCGGATTACGAAAAAAAACAAAGGTTAAAGAAAACATCGAGTTCTATTCTGTCATGCGTACCATCAAAGCATTAGAGGAAGCTGATGTTATTATGCTGATGATTGATGCTGTTGAAGGAATCGAGTCGCAGGATATAAACATTTTCCATCTGGCAGAAAAAAATAAAAAGGGTGTGGTTATTCTGGTGAACAAATGGGATCTGATCGAGAAAAACAATAAAACAACCTTGAAATTTGAAGATGAAATCAGGCAACGTCTTGCACCATTCTCTGATGTGCCTATTGTTTTCACCTCGGTAGTCGAAAAACAACGAATCTTTAAGGCGGTAGAAGCTGCTGCCAAAGTCTTTGAAAATAAAACTAAAAAAATTCCGACTTCGAAATTGAATGAGGTGATGCTTCCAATTATTGAAAATTATCCTCCACCGGCATTGAAGGGAAAATATGTGAAGATCAAATACATCACACAAATAAATGGTTCGTCGCCAATGTTTGCGTTCTTCTGTAATCTTCCCCAGTATATAAAAGATCCATACAAGCGCTTCTTAGAAAATAAGCTGAGAGAACATTTTGACTTTAGCGGTGTTCCTATTCAAATATATTTCAGGCAAAAGTAAGCTTGCATTTTTAAGGAATTGCCAATGGTATTTTCGATTATTGGCACTTTTTATTGAATTAGTTTTTAAATTTTGCCTTTTGACTTAACATCTGAGGTATGAAAACACTCTTTTTTATAGCATTCTTGTCTTGCAGTCTTGCGCTGGTATCATGCGGAGGCTCCGGAGGCAATTCAGACACACAAGACTCAATTGCCGCGGCCAGGGCTGCGGATTCGATGATTCAGGATCAGTTAAATTCCGATACATCTATGAATACTGATAGTACCATCGACAATATGCCAGTCGACTCTATGCCAAAAGGTGCTGACAAACGCTAATAAAGCTACTTCAGTGCCTGAAGCGACCTTAAAACGGCTGTATCATTAGCGTTTACAACTTTATAATAAGCTTCATCGTCAAAATAAAACCTTGCCAAGGAAGCTTTAATTTCCTTATCCACAGCTTTTCGAGCGATTGCGGCGGCTTTGGGAGATGCTTTTACGCCATTTTTTATAGCAAAAGAAATCAGTTGTTGATATTGCTCCTCGCTTAATGAAAAATCTGTTATCACCTGCTTTAATGTAGCCGGACGGTAACTGTTTACAACATGGCTGAATAAAAATTCAGTCAAAATCCCCCTGGCCCGCAAAGAGTAAAAAAATGCATTATAGGCCGATGTATCCACGGGAATGTAAATATCCGGCATAATTCCACCACCGCCATATAGCACATGACCTGAGGACGTCGTATAAGAATGGCTTTTATCAAATAAACTATCTTTTAATGTTCCGTCTACATTTACCTCGGGCTTTTCGAGGCGGGTAGAGGCTTCGGCAAAATAAGCGTCGGAACTCATTTTATAGGGTCTTTGAATCGATCGGCCCAGAGGCGTATAATAGCGGGCAATGGTTAAGTTAAGTGCAGATCCATCACCAAAACTAAACTGCTCTTGCACCAGACCTTTGCCAAATGATCGTCGACCAATCACAACTCCTCTACCCAAATCCTGAATTGCGCCGGCCAGAACTTCACTTGCCGAAGCGGTAGTTTCATCAATCAATACGATCAATTTTCCCTGTTCAAACTTTCCGCTTTTTGTAGCAAAATAATCTGTTCGGGGTTCATGCGCCCCCTTCGTATAAACTATTAGCTGTTTATCGGGCAAAAATTCGTCAGCAAGTGCGGTAGCAGCACTGAGATATCCTCCGCCATTATTCCGAAGATCCAATATCATGCTTTTCATATTGCTTTGCAGCAGCGGACTTACCTCCGCCGAAAAATCTTCATCTGTGTGTGCGCCAAATTTACTAATCCTTACATAAGCCACACTTGGCGACAGCATATAAGCCGCGTCTATACTGCTAACCGTAATTTTATCCCGTTTAACGGATACAGAATTTACTACCAGAGAATTCCGTCTTTTTACGCCCAAAGTAACCATCGTCCCGGTGCGCCCCTTAATAAGCGAAACGATCTCAGTTGATGTTGTTTTTGTACCCGCTACGTTCTTGTCGCCAATTTTCAGAATCTTGTCACCCGCTTTTATTCCAGCCTTCCGTGCAGGTCCCTCCTTCACTGCCGTAACCAGAATCGTATCATTAACCAACAAATATTCAATTCCAATCCCGCTGTAGCTTCCTTCCAGGCTCTGAGACTGATCCATGGCTTTTACCGGGGGCAAATAAAGCGAATGCGGGTCTAAATGCGATAAAATCTGGCCAATGGCAAGGTTTTGAAGGGTATCAACCTTTACAGGATCAACATAATTTTCTTTAATGATATTTAAGATCTGTTCAACCTTTTCTGATTTTTCTGAGGAAAGAAATGGAACGAACGCGGCATTTTTAGACTTGTGATTTTCATGTCCGAATTTTGGGCCAACGAGCATGCCGAGAGCCAATATTCCTGCATAGCAGGAAGCTACAAATAAGTTACTTTTAGTGGATGATTGCATGAGATAAGAGCGTTCTAAAAGTAATAATTGAGGTTGATATTTATTGATTAAAAATTGTCACAAAAAAGCTTTTTTTAAGGCGCCTTTTCTGAATATATTCCGACCTTTAACTTATGATTAGAACGACAGAACAAGACTCTTTATATACTGATCTGGAAAAAAAATCGGTGACTGAATTATTGGTGGGAATTAATCAGCAGGATAAAACCGTGCCTTTTGCTGTCGAAAAAGTTATTCCCCAAATTGAAGTTCTCGTTAATGTAATTGTTTCCAAAATGAAGCAGGGAGGTCGGCTATTTTACATCGGTGCAGGAACGAGCGGCAGACTGGGAATTGTGGATGCATCAGAATGCCCGCCAACCTTCGGGGTACCTCACGACTGGGTAGTCGGAATTATTGCAGGTGGCGATTCGGCTATACGTAAAGCGGTAGAGTTTGCCGAGGATGATACGAAACAGGCATGGGAAGATCTTCTTAAATTTACCATAAGCGACAAAGATGTATTAATCGGGATTGCAGCCTCAGGCACTACTCCGTATGTGATCGGTGGATTAAAAAGTGCTAATGAAGCAGGTATTGTAACCGGATGTATTGTTTGCAATGCCGGGACCCCGCTTGCTGCGGAGGCTAAATATCCGATAGAAGTTGTAGTAGGGCCCGAATTTGTTACCGGATCTACCCGGATGAAATCAGGGACTGCCCAAAAACTCGTACTTAATATGATCAGCACAACGGTAATGATTCAATTAGGACGGGTCAAGGGAAATAAAATGTTCGACATGCAGTTAAGTAACAATAAACTTGTAAAACGCGCCGTAAATATGGTAATGGAAGCCACTGGTTTAGACGAAGAAACGGCACAAAAGTTACTGGATGAATATGGAAATGTGAGAGAAGCTGTAGAGAAATACAAGAATAAATAGAGGTACAGATAAATAGATTTGCAAATCAAGGAATGTGCAAATGTGCAGATTTCGACAAAACGTCTAAAGCATCATGCTTCTACACAATTAATAACACGTATGCAAAGGCATTTGCACATTTAAAATTTGCAAATCCGCACATTTGAATTATGCACGAAATAGAACCTTTTTATCGGTGGCGGGATGATTATATAGCGGCAGAGGATGAGCGCTCGCCGTTTTATGAAACGGAATACAGTGAGTTTGAATTCGATAAAAAGATTTACAACTATTACATCCATCCGCAGTGGGACTCCTTTGGCTCCCAAACCTTGTACATTAAAGCGCTCTTTGTCGATTATGATCGGCAGTATGCCATTATAGAATTCATTGGCGAGTGGAACGATGCTATTTACAACGATATCATGCTCCTTAAAAGAGAAATTCTCGAACTGATGATTGATGAAGGCATAAACAAGTTCATTTTAGTGGGCGAGAATATTCTAAACTTTCACTCTTCGGATGACTTGTATTATGAGGAATGGTTTCAGGATGTAGAAGATGGCTGGATTGCGGGAGTTAACTTCAGAGAACACGTAATTGATGAATTTAAAAGCAGCAATATTGATTATTACATCAATTTTGGCGGAGAGCTTGATAATATATCGTGGAGATCTCTTAAACCCGTGCAATTCTTTAAAAAGGTTGAAGAACAGCTGGTTAAGCGCCTGAGTTAGTATTTTTTTGATCTCTTTATCAAAGCCTGTTTCACTTACCCATAAAAGTATTGAAAAAAATACGTTTTTGGAATAATCCAATACAAAGCATACTTTTATGAAAATACTCATTAATAATGTCAGATCAAAACACCTTTAACCTGAATGAAAATCCTGTTATTCAAACAGGGGCAGGAATCACATCCCGCAACTTTTTACCGAATGTTTTTATTTGGATGTTTGTAGCGCTTGGTATATCTGCAGCGTCAACATATTTCTTTTCAACCGACACGTACTTATTAAGTTGGCTGGTCGACTTCGAAACAGGAAGCATAACAACATTGGGTACCATTGCAAGATTTGCACCTTTAGCCTTTGTACTCATCTTATCATTCGGAATGAATAGACTGTCATTCCCTATAGTGGCTCTCCTGTACATACTTTTCGCCGTGGTTATGGGAGTTAGCATAAGCTTTAACTTAATGATTTATACTGCCGGCTCAGTTGTTGGCGCCTTTCTATCCGCTTCGGTTTTATTCGGAGCAATGGCAGTTGCCGGCTACACCACCAATATCGACCTCACCAAATTTGGTTCGATCTTAATGATGTTCCTCCTTGGAATTATAATTGCCAGTGTGGTAAACATCTTCTTAGGAAGTTCGCAACTAGATTATATCATAAGCTTTATTGGAGTTGCAGTATTTATCGGTCTTACTGCTTACGATGTTCAACGCTTGAAACGTATTGGAGCTGGAATTGAATATGGCGATGCATCTGCCAATAAAATGGTAATTATGGGCGCCTTATCTTTATACCTCGACTTTATAAACCTGTTCTTAATGCTTTTACGTTTATTCGGAAGCAGAAAATAAAAGGTCGTCTGAAAATTCAAGCCAAAGGGATGCAGGAGAACGGAATAGTTCATACCTGCATCCCTTTTATTATTTGCATTTTACCAAATTTTCTTGCATTTTTGCAGTGCTTATTCAGAAAGACGGAGGGATTAGACCCTGCGAAGTCTTAGCAACCTGTGCTTACAAGGTGCTAAATTCTAACTGATTCCATACTTAGGGATGAAGAAAGATAAGTGAATGTCAAAGCCGGATACCGACTTTTCAAAAATAAGCTTGTTAAAAGTATGGAGTGTAAAATAGCATCTATCAAGAAAAGCCTCTTGACAGATTAGATCTTTATACTTGATACTAAATACTTGATACTATTTCATGAGCATTAGAGAAGAATTAAAGAAACGAATTTTAGTTATAGACGGAGCAATGGGTACAATGATCCAGCGCTACCAGTTAACAGAAGAAGATTTTCGCGGCGAACGTTTTAAAGATCACCCCTGCGATGTCCGCGGAAATAACGATCTTTTAAACATTACCCGTCCGGATATTATCAAGGCTATTCATGCAGAATATTTAAGCGCTGGCGCCGATATAATTGAAACGAATACATTCAGCACACAGCGCATTTCGATGGCAGACTACCAGATGGAAGATCTTTCATATGAAATGAGCTTTGAAGGTGCACGCATTGCAAAAGAAGTTGCCGCAGAATTCACGCTTAAAAATCCAGATAAACCGCGTTTTGTTGCCGGCGCTCTCGGACCAACAACTAAAATGGCGTCTATGTCGCCTGATGTGAACGATCCGGGATATCGTGCCGTAACTTTTGATGAATTAGTTAACGCGTATTATGAGCAGATCAAAGGGTTAATTGACGGTGGCGCAGATGTACTTTTATTCGAAACGATTACCGATACGCTGATAACTAAAGCTGCCTTATTCGCTGCAAAGAATTACGAAAACGAGATCGGTCGCAAGATTGAGATCATGATTTCTGGTACCATTACAGATGCCAGTGGCCGCACGCTTTCCGGACAAACAGTGGAAGCATTCTTGAACTCTTTATCTCACGCAAACCTTTTAAGTATCGGTCTAAACTGTGCTCTTGGTGCTAAAGATATGCGTCCTCACATCGAAGAACTTTCTCAGAAGGCCTCTTGTTATATTTCAGCATATCCAAATGCTGGGTTACCGAACGAGTTTGGTGCGTATGATGAAGTCCCCCACGAAACGGCCCATTTGGTTGAAGATTTTATCCAAAACGGATTTGTCAATATTGTTGGCGGATGTTGTGGAACAACTCCTGAGCATATTAAATGCATCGCCGAAAAGGCAGCTAAATATCCCCCAAGAGTTCCTGTGGAACCTAAGCCATATTTGCGCTTAAGCGGATTGGAGCCGGTTACCTTAACTCCGGAAACCAATTTTGTTAATATCGGCGAGCGTACTAACGTTACCGGATCTCCTAAGTTTTCAAAACTGATACTGGGTGGAGATTTTGAAGGTGCTTTAACTGTAGCTCGTCAGCAGGTTGAAGGCGGCGCCCAAATCATCGATGTAAATATGGATGAAGGGATGCTTGATTCTGAAGCGGCAATGACCAAATTCCTCAATCTCATCGCCTCTGAACCAGATATTGCAAAACTCCCTATCATGGTCGATTCCTCTAAATGGAGCGTGATCGAAACCGGATTGAAATGCCTGCAGGGGAAAGGGGTTGTAAACTCAATATCGCTTAAAGAAGGCGAAGAAAAGTTTAAAGAATATGCCCGAAAAATAAAACAATACGGTGCAGCTGTAGTAGTAATGGCATTCGACGAAGACGGTCAGGCCGATTCATTCGAACGCAGAATTGAGATCTGTAAAAAATCCTATGATATCTTAGTGAACGAAGTGGAATTTCTTCCGCAGGATATCATTTTCGATCCTAATATCTTAACGGTTGCCACCGGATTAGAAGAGCATAACAATTATGCTGTTGATTTTATCAACGCAACCCGCTGGATTAAGGAAAATCTGCCCTTAGCGAAAGTAAGTGGTGGTGTAAGTAATATTTCATTCTCCTTTAGGGGAAATAACACAGTTCGCGAAGCCATGCACTCAGCCTTCCTGTATCATGCTATTAAAGCAGGTTTGGATATGGGTATTGTGAATGCGGGTATGCTTGAGGTTTACGAAGAAATTCCTAAAGATCTTTTAGAACTAGTTGAAGATGTCCTTTTGAACCGTCGCCCGGATGCAACAGAACGGTTGGTTGAATTCGCTGATACCATAAAAACTAAAGGCAAAATTGTAGTAAAAGATGAAGAATGGCGTAAAGAAAGCGTTGAAAGTCGACTTTCGCATTCGCTTGTAAAAGGTATCATCGATTATTTGGATGATGATGTTGAAGAAGCTCGGCAAAAATACGACAAGCCCCTCGAGGTGATTGAAGGTCCATTAATGGACGGCATGGGCATTGTAGGCGACTTGTTTGGGCAGGGTAAAATGTTTTTGCCACAGGTGGTGAAATCTGCCCGGGTAATGAAAAAGGCAGTAGCTTATCTTTTGCCTTTTATTGAAGAAGAGAAACGCACGAATGTTAACAGCAATCAGCGTAAAAATGCCGGAAAAGTTTTGCTGGCAACGGTGAAAGGCGATGTGCATGATATCGGAAAAAACATTGTGGGTGTGGTATTGGCATGTAATAACTTCGAAGTGATCGACCTAGGAGTGATGGTTCCGGCGCAAAAGATCATCGAAGAAGCAAAAAAACACAATGTCGATATTATTGGCTTGAGCGGACTAATCACCCCCTCATTAGATGAAATGGTGCATTTTGCCAAAGAGATGGAACGCCAGGAATTCAAAATTCCTTTGATCATCGGCGGGGCCACTACCTCGCGTATACATGCGGCAGTGAAAGTTGCACCAAATTATTCTGGCCCTATGGTTCACGTACTTGATGCATCCCGTAGCGTGACCGTCTGCAGTACTTTAATGAGCGACGAAAATCGCGATGAGTATATTAACCAGATCCGCGGAGAATATGATAAAGCTCGTGAGGCCCACTTAAATAAACGTTCGGAAAAGCACTTCAAATCGATCGAAGAAGCTCGTCTGAATAAATTTCAAATCAATCTGGATGGCTCAGTGCCTGCAAAACCTGCATTTTTAGGAACTAAGGTTTTTGATAATTATCCGCTGGAGGAGCTGGTTCCTTATATCGACTGGACCCCTTTCTTCCATACCTGGGAGTTAAGAGGCAGTTATCCGCGAATTTTTGAAGATAAATTTGTAGGTGATGAAGCCAAAAAGCTCTTCAACGACGCTCAGGAACTGTTGAAGAAAATTATCGACGAAAAACTACTTACAGCAAAAGGAGTGATCGGTTTTTGGCCGGCTAATTCTGTTGGAGATGATATTGTACTTCAAGTTGAAGGTGATAGGTTGAATGTTGAAGGAAGCTCGCAACCCACAACCCACAACCCACAACAAGTTACTATTCACACGCTGCGTCAGCAAGTTGAAAAAGCTGCCGGCGAACCGTATTATGCCCTGTCGGATTTTGTGGCACCTAAAGAAACAGGTATTCAGGATTACTTCGGTGGCTTTGCAGTTACCACAGGTATTGGATGCGACGAACTGGTGGCTCAGTATGAAGCCGATCATGATGATTACAACAGCATCATGGTTAAAGCTCTGGCAGATCGCCTGGCGGAAGCTTTCGCTGAAAAAATGCACGAACTTGTAAGAAAAGAATATTGGGCATATGCCAAAGATGAGAGTTTAAGCAATGAAGAGCTTATAAAAGAAAAATATGTTGGTATCCGCCCGGCTCCAGGGTATCCTGCTTGTCCGGACCACACTGAAAAGGAAACTCTCTTTAGAATATTAGATGCTGAAAACACAACCGGTATAAAACTTACCGAAAGCTTTGCCATGTATCCTACAGCAGCTGTAAGCGGCTTTTATTTCGCACACCCTGATTCCCGCTACTTCGGTTTAGGTAAAATCGCCAAAGATCAGGTAGTAGATTACGCCAAGCGCAAAAACATGGATCTGGAAGTGGTGGAACGATGGCTAAGCCCGAATTTGGGATATTAATAGTTCTGGGTTGGAGGTTATAAGTTGTAAGACATAGATGGCTGATTATAAAAAGTATACTAATTTGGATGTATGGAAAGAAGCCAGACTTCTGGTAACTGAAATATATACGATTAGTAAAAACTTTCCGAAAGACGAGCAATTTGGACTGACCACCCAACTAAGAAGATGCGCGATTTCAATACCATCAAACATCGCCGAAGGATGTGGCAGAAACCACAAAAAAGATAGTATTCAATTTTTTTATATTGCACGGGGCTCCTTATATGAAGCGGAAACTCAATTGTATGTAAGCTTTGACTTAAAATACCTTTTAGAATCCGACCTTAACAATGTTTTAATAAAATTAGAAACTGTAAGAAAGTTATTGAATGGCTTAATCAGATACTACAACTCTGAATCCAGTCCTTCAACCCAGAACACACAACCTGCAACTTAATGAAAATCACCGAACACATAAAAAACTCAAACGGAAAGACTCTTTTTTCCTTTGAACTTCTTCCTCCTGTAAAAGGGCAACGTATTCAAAATATTTATGATGCGATAGATCCTTTGATGGAGTTCAAGCCACCTTTTATTGATGTAACTTACCATCGCGAGGATTTTATTTATAAACAGCATCCCAACGGCCTCTTGGAGCAAGTATCGTATCGTAAGCGTCCGGGTACTGTAGCAATTTGTGCGGCCATTATCAACCGTTATAAAGTTGATGCAGTACCTCATTTAATTTGCGGTGGGTTTACTAAAGAAGAAACGGAAAACGCATTGATTGATCTTCAATTTCTTGGGATTGACAATGTGCTGGTTTTAAGAGGTGATGCTCGCAAGGGCGATGCCGGATTTATTCCAACACCAGGCGGACATGCTTTTGCGAGTGATTTACTTGATCAGGTGGTAAACCTGAACAGGGGAAAATACCTTCACGATCATAATGAAGCAAATAAATCGGATTTCTGTATCGGAGTAGCGGCATATCCTGAGAAACATTTTGAAGCCCCTAATATGAAAACCGACTTCGATTATCTTAAAATGAAAATCGATATGGGTGCCGATTTCATTGTTACCCAAATGTTTTTTGACAATCAAAAGTACTTCGACTTTGTAAACCTTTGTCGCGAGAATGGAATTAATGTTCCGATTATACCGGGATTGAAGCCTATAACTTCTTCAAAACAATTGGTTAGTCTTCCCAAGATTTTCCATTTGGATTTACCTGAAGATCTGACTAAAGCAATAACCAGCTGTTCGTCTGAAAAAGATGTTAAGGAAGTTGGGATTGAATTTATGATTGAGCAGTGCAAGGAGCTTATTAAGTTTGGAGCGCCCGTATTGCACTTTTATACGATGAGTAATCCGGGACCGACTAAGAGAATTGCGGAGGCGATATTTTAGGTACTTAGTCATCCGATGACTGAAGTCATTGGATGACTATTCTAGAATGAACTTTCTTGATTATCTTAACTCAACCCGTCTCTTTACTAAATCCCCCCTTAATTCTTCAGAATTTTTAAAATGAATACTTTCAATGCCCAGGTCCCTTGCGGCCTTGACATTCCTTAAATTATCATCAATAAACAAAACTTGTTCTGCCTGCAACTGATAACGCTCTAAAATTAGCTGATAAAATAAAGGATCAGGTTTCCGCATCTTTTCCGCACCCGACACAACAATACCATCGAACCAGTTTAGAAAGTCGTATTTCTGTTGTGCAATTGGAAAAGTTTCGGCCGACCAGTTTGTAAGGGCATAGGTTTTATACTTACCCCCGGCTTTTATTTCTTTAAATATCTCGACGGCTCCCTCGATAGATCCACCCAGCATTTCTTCCCAACGACTGTAATATGCTCGGATACTTTCTGCATGCTCGGGAAATTGTTTAACAAGCAATTCGGTTCCTTCTTTTAAAGTACGGCCCGCATCCTGTTCTTCATTCCATTCTCCGGTACATATCGTATCCAGGAATTGCCGCATCTCCGACTCATTCCCAAAGATTTTACTGAAAAGGTATTCAGGTTTCCAATCAATTAAGACTCCTCCTAAGTCAAAAATAATAGCAGTAATCATGTCTTAATCGGGAAATTCCTGCAGGAATTGTGCTGGTGTATAAATTGGTAAAATAGGAATAGCAGATTTGATTAACTCTTTATCCAGTGAAATAAAATAATCTATTTTGTGATGCAAAGCGGTATAATATTGTAAGGCATCTTCGATATCTGTCATCTGGGAATTGACTGCATTTATCGTTATTTCATGATTACAATCGACAACTCTAACACTCTTCAATAAGTCCAGCACAATATTCTTAACCACGCTTTTATCATAATATTTAGGGAGAATATACGCAATAATATGCACGATGGAAGGTGTGATGAAGGCTTTACAGTTGCCAGACGATATTCTTTCGAATATCTTTTTTGAATCAGAATAGTTTTCCCTTCTTAATAGAAGATCTAAACAAACATTCGCATCAAGAAAAAGTTTAAAAACCATATTTTGATGCTTGCTCTTCGAAATACTGTTTTTTTAAATCCGTATCAGGGTTTATTTCAGGCTTTGGCAAACTCTCTATTAGCTCAATAAGGCTATTCTTCTTTTTAGATGGCTTTTCAACTACTCGTTTAAAATACTCTTCAACCAATTCTGAAACACTGGTATGCTTTTCTTCAGCGTAAGCTTTTATCTTATATACAAGCTTTTCATCAATAGATAGATTAATCTTAGCTTTCATAAATCAAATATACGCATAAAAATAATTTAGGCGTACGAACTAATTGTTCAGCAAATAATCCTTGAACACAGAAAAATCAGCCTTCATTTCCACTGCTTGTTTAGGCTTTCCTACAAGAGATTCAACCTGTTCCGGAACGATGATCATACTTGTCATCTGCGAATTGTATACGTCAGGAAATTTACATGGATGAGCCGTCGCCAGAAAAACCCCTGCGCTTGTTTCATCTCCCGATTGCTTACGATAATTTTCAAGGGCTAACCAAGCAATTGCCGAATGCGGACAAACCACGTAATTATACTCCTTAAATACCTTATAAACTGCATCGCGGGTTTGCTCGTCGGTATAACTCGCAGCAGAAACTACCCCTTTAAGCTCGTTTAAATCATCTTTAAACAAATTCATTATTCGAACCCAATTACTTGGGTTTCCAACATCCATTGCATTCGAAAGTGTAGCTACCGAGGGCTTTGGCTGGTAAACTCCTGTTTTGAAAAATTCAGGAACGGTATCATTTGCGTTAGTAGCCGCGATGAATTGCTTTACTGGTAAACCCATTTTCCAGGCCAGTAAACCAGCCCCAATATTCCCAAAATTCCCGCTGGGAACTGAGAATATTACATCGGTTTTACCTTCACGCTTTAACTGCGCGTACGCATTAAAATAATAGAATGTTTGCGGAATCAAACGTGAGATATTGATGGAGTTTGCTGATGTCAGTCGATATTTGGCGTTCAACTCATTATCCACAAACGCCTGTTTAACCAAAGCCTGGCAATCATCGAAGGTTCCGTCAATTTCTACAGCACGAATGTTTTGACCATTTGTGGTCAGTTGCAATTCCTGTATCGGACTCACTTTCCCTTTGGGATATAAAATTGTAACCTGAGTATTCTCCACTCCTAAAAACCCTAAGGCTACCGCTCCACCCGTATCTCCGGAAGTGGCCACTAAAACATTTAAAGTCTTCTCCCCTTCTTCAAGGAAATAAGCCATTATCCTGCTCATAAATCGAGCACCAAAATCTTTAAACGCTAAAGACGGACCATGAAAAAGCTCGAGCACGTAGGTATTTTCTTCTAATTGTACCACCGGCGCAGGAAAGTTTATCGCATCATCAACAATGGATTTCAAATCTGCATCAGGCATAGCATCCTGTAAAAGATTCTTTGCCACTTTAAAGGCAATTTCTTTAAAGGAATACTGTTCGATATTGTCGATAAAGTCTGCATCCAAAGCCGGAATCGTCAAAGGCATATACAAACCCTTATCCTGAGGCATACTGTTAAATACTGCCTCTTTAAAATCTACTGCTGATGTTGGATTGTTAGTGCTATATAATTTCAATTGATTTACGAATTTAGATTTACGATTTAGCCCAATACCTTCGGTCCATCGGCATTAACTGCAGATGTATAAGCCAGGCTTCCTATATTAAGTTTTGATAAATGCTTTTGAATTGCTTGCGTAATTTTAGCCGATGTATCTGCATCTTTTGTAAACGCAAACACTGAAGGCCCAGAACCGGAAATTCCAAAGCTAATGGCCCCATTTTCAAGCGCAATTTCCCTCATCTTATAAAAATCAGGAATTAATATAGAGCGAACCGGCTCTACCAGAACATCCTGCATACTGCGAGCAATCAGGTCCAGATCCTTCATGAATAAACCGGTTACCAAACCAGCTATATTTCCCCATTGAACCACAGCGTCTTTTAGCAATACCTTTTCGCGTATCATTTTCCGTGCATCCCGGGTTGGCACGTCAACTTCCGGAAAAACAATCGCACAATGCAAGTCTTCAGGATATGGAAGTTTGATAATATCCAGAGGTTGATAGCTTCTGATTAATACAAACCCGCCCAAAATAGCTGGCGCTACATTATCCGCATGTCCCGAACCGCAAGCAAGTTCTTCACCTTTCATCGCAAAAGGCACAAGATCCATTTTTGATAGTGGGTTGTCTAGCAAAGTATTTATAGCGAATAATCCAGCAACTGTACTTGCCGAACTTGAGCCCAAGCCGCTTCCAATGGGCATCTTTTTATGAAGTTCTATTTCCAGGCCAATATCCTGACGACCGATATATTCTAAATAATGCTGAACACTGGCGCTAACTGTATTTCTGGAAGCATCCAGCGGAAGACGGCCTTCGTCACCGGTAATTTTAGTAATAATTACCCCCGGCTCGTCCTTTTTACGCATTATTACTTCATCACCCGGAGCATCAACCGCCAGGCCGAGTACATCGTACCCGCAAACTACATTAGCGATGGTAGCAGGAGCAAAAACTCTGATCGATTCTTTCATATATTAAAGTCGGAATCCCGAAAAACCGAATTCCGAAGAGTTTAACATTTTAATTTTACAATAACCCGGCGTGCCTCATCTCCTTTAGGAATGGGTCGGGCTGAGATTAAAAATAATTCGGATACTGAGCGCCAACATTTACTATATCGGCAAATACACCAGCCGCGGTAACCTCCGCACCAGCGCCAGGCCCTTTTACTACCAAAGGTCTCTCTTTATACCGATCGGTTGTGAAAGAAATAATGTTATCACTTCCTGACAGCATATAAAAAGGGTGACTGTCGTCTACCATTTGCAAGGAGATCGAAACCTTACCGTCTTCAAGCATTCCGATATAACGTAACACTTTTCCGCTATCGGCAGCCTCATTCTTTAAATTTTCGAAAAACTCATTGTTATTCTTTAACTCTGCATAAAACTCATCTACAGTAGCAGCATTCAAACATGCTTCAGGGAGCATATTCTGAATTTCAACTTCATCAGGCTCTAACTGATAACCCGCGTCTCTGGCCAAAATCAACATTTTCCTCATAAAGTCGGTACCACGAAGGTCGTCACGGGGATCAGGTTCAGTAAAGCCTTTTTCCTGAGCCTGCTTAACAATATCATGAAAAGTAATGCCGCCGTTGAAGTTATTGAAAATAAAAGAAATCGTTCCTGAAAGAATTGCTTCAATACGAATCACTCTGTCTCCACTAATCATCAAATCCTTTAAAGTCCGAATGATCGGTAAACCGGCTCCAACATTTGTCTCGTAATAAAAATCGACACCATGCAGCTGAGCCAACTCCTTAAAGTTCTTATATTGGCTGTACGAGGATGAATTTCCGATCTTATTACAAGTAACGACCGAGATATTCGCACGGAATACATCTTCATAAACAGCAATCGGCTTAAGGCTTGCTGTATTGTCGACAAATATAGCGTTCGGCAAATTCATCTCCTTCATTCGGGCAACAAATGCAGCCAAATCTGCCTCTTCACCTTCCTGCTCCAAAGTTTCTTTCCAATGGCTAAGCGGTATTCCACTTGCATTTAAAACCATTTGGCGGCTGTTACTGATGCCTACAACATTTATTGTTACGCCGTTCTGCACTTGTAAGAACTCGCAGTGTTGCTGTATCTGCCGAAACAAGGTTGTCCCAATATTGCCGGTTCCTAAACAGAAAATATTCAGATTAATTTTAAGATCGGTATAAAAAGCATCGTGTACCGCATTCAGTGCTTTTTCAAGATCGTGACGTGAAATAATTACAGATATATTGTATTCAGACGATCCCTGAGCAATAGCACGAACGTTCACACCATTTCTTCCTAAAGCATGAAACAGGGTGCCCGAAATACCTGGAGTCTGTTTCATATTCTCGCCAACAATAGCTAATGCAGCCAAGTCTTCTTCAACAACCGGAGACTCTATTTTCTTTGCTTCAAGTTCCAGTTCAAACTCCTGCTCAATCAACAGTTTTGCTTTTATAGCATCTGCGGGATGTACGGCAAATGTGATGCTATGCTCTGACGAAGATTGAGTAATTAAAATAACATTAATCTGCTCCCTGGAAAGTAAGGAAAACAACCGGCCGCTAAATCCTGCCTTGCCAACCATGCCGCTTCCCTGAAGGTTAAGCACACTGATTTCGTTTATCGACGAAATTCCTTTTATAGGATGATCAGCTTCACGACAATCGTGACGGATAATGGTTCCTTTAAAATCAGGTTCGAAGGTATTCCTAATAACAATCGGAATTCTCTTTAAAAAAGCAGGAATCATTGTCGGCGGATAAATCACCTTTGCCCCGAAATATGAAAGCTCCATAGCTTCAGTGTACGAAAGCTCTTTCAATGGAAAAGCTTTTTTCACCATCCGGGGATCTGCTGTCATCATCCCGTTTACGTCGGTCCAGATTTCTATCTCTTCTGCATTCAGAGCAGATCCTATAAGTGCAGCAGTATAATCACTGCCACCCCGACCCAGTGTAGTTATTTTTCCGGCATCATTGCTCGCAATAAAGCCGGTCACAAAAATGAGCTTACCGCGATTTTCCTCATAAAAGTTTTTGATCAGCAACTCTGTCAATTCGGTTTGCACTCGTGCCTGGCCATAAGTACTATCCGTTTTGATCAATTCCGAAGCATCAGCATAAATCGCTTCCCCAACATTCTGATCTGCTATTTTGCTCACCATAAAGGTTGAACACCGCTCGCCGTAGCTTAAAACCAGGTCGCGGGTTTTAGGTGTAAGCTCCTGCAAACTTGAGATTCCTTGCAATAAATCTTCCAGCTGATTAAAAAACAACTTTAGTTTAGTAAAGACTGGATTCTGACGCGGAACATCCAGCAGTGCTTTTACCACATCAAAATGGCGGTTCTCTAATTCTGTAAGATGAGCCGCGAAATCTTCGCCATTAGCAGCTCTGTCCGCCATCGAAATAAGCAAGTTCGTAACTCCGCTCATTGCTGATAAAACCACTACTGGGTTTTGACGTTCCGACTTTTCTTTCTTAAGAATTTCTATCAGCGTGCGGATGCTATCAACCGTACCAACTGAAGTACCACCGAATTTTAAAACCTTCATTTAACCTAAATTTTTAACAAAAAACGCCTTCCCCTAACGGAGGAAGGCGTTTTTTGGTTTCCTTTTTTATAATTAAGTTACACCATATCCGAACTTCCTCCAGCTAATTCTAGCGTGGTGGTAGTAATCGTACTCATGGTATAAATATACTTTTTCATTATTTTTAAATCGGGCGTAAAGTAAGCAGTAAATTTCTAGATTAACAAAACAAATTCTATTTTTTTGAAAACCAGCTTTCGTCTTTGTTGCAATTGCAGCCCTGCTGTTCGCTATAGCCCCGAAAAATCGGGGGCTGCCGCTGCCATCAGGTTTAAAAAACAAAGTACCTCTTCTATATCGAAATAAACCAATCTAAATTTCGTATATCTAATAAGTATATCTAAATTTGATATCTAAAACTAATTGTCATGAAAAGCATTTTATTAAAACTTGACGATGACCTGTTCGAGGAAACCGAAGAGCAGGTAAAGGAATTAAAAACCAGTCGCAGCAATTATTTAAAAACAGCTCTAAAAGCCTATAATAACCTTATAAAGAGAAAAAGGGTCGAGACTCAAATTAAAAAAGAAATTGCTCTTTTTAAGGAAAACAATTTCGATCAAGAATTATTAAACGATTTTGATGAAGCATCTTTAGTAGACTTACAAAAATTTCTAGATGAAGAATAATCCTGAGATTAAGCAGTTCGACATTTGGATAGCAGATCTGGATCCGGGAAATAGCTCTGAAGTTGGCAAAACCCGACCTGTTTTGATTATTCAAAGTGATTTACTCAATTCAAATGGACATTCATCTTTTATTGCCTGCCCAATTTCATCACAGGAAAGAGGTGATATGAAAATCTTACGATTGCCAGTAGAAGCAACATTAGAAAACGGACTTGAAAAAAAATCCTACATACTTACCGATCAAATAAGGTCCTTAGATGTTTCACGAATTAAAGAACGAGTAGGTAAAATCTCCAAAGAGACCTCAGAAGACTTAAAAAACAATTTAAGGATTATTTTAAATCTGTAAGATATGCGAGCTTTAGTAACAAAGTCTACCGGAAGCTGGTACCAGGTCGTTAATGAGCGTGGCGAGGCTATTGACTGCCGCATAAAAGGCAAGTTCCGCATCAAAGACATCAGAACTACCAACCCGATTGCTGTAGGAGATATCGTGGAGATTGAAATGGAACCAGAGCAGAATACCGGAGTCATTATAAAACTTATCCCCCGTAAAAACTACATCATCCGTAAATCCATAAATCTTTCAAAGCAGTCGCAGATCATTGCAGCTAATCTGGACCAGGCATTCCTAATCGTTACACTCGCTTCTCCACGCACTTCACTCGGATTTATCGACCGGTTTTTAGTAACTGCCGAAGCTTACGACATCCCAGCTGGTTTAATTTTCAATAAACTGGATTTGTTTAGCGAAGAAGGCATGGAAGTCCTTGCCGATTATGAAAGCATTTACAAAAGAGTGGGTTATCCATGTTATGAAGTATCTGCCGTTGAAGGCACGAATTTGGATCAGATAGAAGATTTATTAAAAGACAAGGTCACACTCTTCAGCGGCCATTCGGGGGTTGGAAAATCAACACTCATAAATGCACTTATTCCTGATCTGCACCTAAAAACAGGAGCGGTTTCAGACTGGAGCGATAAAGGTCAGCATACCACCACCTTCGCAGAAATGCATAGCTTACCTAAAGGAGGTTATTTAATAGATACACCCGGCATTCGGGAACTCGGTGTTTTTGATATTGAACCGCAAGTGCTCGGACATTTTTTCCCCGAGATTAGAGAACGCTTAAACCAGTGCAGATTTCACAACTGTCGCCACATTAATGAACCTGGCTGTAGTGTTATTGAAGCTGTTGAAAACGGAGAAATAGATGTGTCGCGGTACGAAAGCTATTTAAGCATTTATCATGGAAACGACACAAGGGCTTAGTTTTTGCTACAAAGACACAAAGGCACAAAGTTTCTCGAACTTTCTTAGTGACTTAACGCCTTCGTGGCTGATTAAAATAGGAGAGCAGTTTTACAACGTGTTTCCAGAGCATCCTGCACAGTCGAAGGCAAAGTAACCGGCGAAATAAAAACCGGACTTCTGGTATTACTTGGCATAGAAGCCTCCGACACCACTGAAGATCTGCTCTGGCTGTCTAAAAAAATCGTTAACATGCGCATTTTCAGCGATGAAAATGGATTAATGAATAAGTCGCTAAATGATGTGGACGGACATATCCTGCTGATTTCGCAATTCACCCTATTCGCCCAAACTGAGAAAGGAAATCGCCCGGGATTTACCAGAGCAGCTAAACCAGAGCAGGCGAATCACTTTTACGAACTTATGAAAACCGAGTTTGATTCCCTTACCCGCAATGCAACTCAATCCGGGATATTTGGTGCGGATATGCAAATTGAGTTGGTGAATGATGGGCCAGTGACAATTATATTAAATACAAAAGACAGAGAGAATCACTAAATTCCAAAACTCTAAACCACTCTAATCTTTGTGTCTTAATGCCTTAGTGGCTAATAATAATATGGAAATAAAAGAAGCACAAGCCATTGTAGATCGATGGATAAAAACTACGGGCGTTAGATACTTTAATGAACTTACCAATACCGCTATTCTTATGGAAGAAGTGGGCGAGGTAGCCCGAATTATGTCCCGAAAATACGGAGAACAATCATTCAAGGAATCTGATAAAAACGTAGATCTGGGAGACGAGATGGCCGATGTCTTGTTCGTTTTAATTTGCCTGGCTAATCAAACCGGAATCGACTTAACGGAAGCTCTTGAAAAAAATATGGAGAAGAAAAATATCCGGGATGCAGAAAGACATAAAAACAATGACAAGCTAAAATAAGCTTTACAACTTCACCAGCTTGTCGCCCTCCAAAACAGGAATTGCACTCGTTTCATCAACCCGCAAACAGAAAGCAATATCCTTTTCAATGCCCAGTTTCTTCAGTCGTTCGCTATGAGAACTCTTCGAAAGAAATCCGCCTAAATCGTCTTTAGCTAACAAATAAAGGTCTTCGGCAGCTATCGCCGCATCATCAATAGAATATTTATCACCCTTTAGTTTGTTTACCACTGCGCCCGCGAAAACAGTATCCTCAAGATTAAAATTATTCTTCCAGCCTGCACATACCAGGATAATATTCTCATTTTCCTCTTTCAACCATTCCGACAATGAACTGAGGTTAAAAAAAGATCCGATTACAATTCTCTTAGCAGCCCTCGACAACTGGATAGCGTGCGTCCCGTTTGTGGTGGTTAATACAATAGTTTTTCCCGCTACTTTCTCAGGAGTGTAGGCAAAAGGTGAGTTTCCGAAATCAAATCCTTCCACCACTTCTCCATCACGCTCTGCTGCCAATAAATGGTCTGTACCATGATAAGCAGCACATTCTTCTACGTGCGAAACCGGAATTATAGCGTCTGCTCCGTTTTCTATGCCGTAACAAATGGAGGAAGTCGCCCTGAATATATCAATTACAACAACGATGCTGTTTTCCAGTTTATGCAGGGGAAGCAAAGCTGGTGTTAAGCAAACTTCTATTTTTAACTTATCAGATTTCAGTGCGACTATCTTAGACATTCTTATGCTTTGTAAAAAGGCATCTTAACAATCCGTGCTTTAACGGGGTTATTTCTAATGCTTATATAAATCTCATTCCCTTCGCGGGCAAATTCAGTTTTAACGTATCCCATTCCAATTGCCTTCTGCAAAGAGGGAGATTGCGTTCCTGATGTTACAATTCCAATTTCGTTACCTTCAGCGTCGGTAATTGGATAATCATGACGGGGAATACCTCTGTCAATCAATTCAAAACCTATAAGTTTTCTCTCAACACCGTTCTTTTTTTGCAGTTCAAGGGCTTCAGAATTCACAAAACTTTTAGAAAATTTGGTGATCCATCCTAAACCTGCTTCAATGGGTGAAGTGGTATCATTGATATCATTTCCGTAAAGGCAAAAACCCATTTCTAAACGAAGCGTATCCCTGGCAGCTAAACCGATGGGTTTAATTCCAAAAGCTTCTCCCGCTTTAAATATAGAATCCCAAATTCGTTCTGAATGCTGCTCATCAAAGTAAATCTCAAATCCACCGGCACCTGTATATCCCGTTGCAGAAATTAACACATTGTCTATCCCTGCAAAGGTTCCTTTTTTAAAAGAATAGTATTCCATTCCGGCCAGATCAATATCTGTAAGGCTTTGTAAAGCTTCCGCTGATTTGGGTCCCTGAATGGCAAGCAACGAAGTGCGCTCAGAAATATCCTTCATCTCAACGCCCAATGTGTTGTGTTGAGAGATCCAGTTCGAATCCTTTTCAATATTTGAAGCATTCACAACAAGCATATAGGTTTTTTCGTCGATGCGATAAACCAGCAAATCGTCCACTATTCCTCCGCTGGTATTTGGCAGGCAAGAATATTGCACTTTACCGTCAACCAGTTTTGAAGCATCGTTTGAAGTCACCTTTTGGATAAGATCTAAAGCCCTATCACCTTTTAAGATAAACTCGCCCATATGGCTCACATCAAAAACGCCAACGCCCGTTCTCACGGTTTGATGTTCAATATTTATACCTTCATACTGTACAGGCATATTGAACCCTGCGAACGGAACCATTTTAGCACCTAATGAGATATGCTTTTGTGTTAAGGCGGTATTCTTCATATTTTAAAGAGAGGCCAAAAATAAAGAAAAGAGATCACAATTCTATCAGATCTGATTCTTCTGTTGGTTGATCAAATAAATCTAATTGAGGGTCGGTAACCCTGAAAGTTCGGCGGTGGTAAGGAGAAAATCCATACTTTAAAACAGCATTGCGATGCTTAACCGTTGCATATCCTTTATTGCTCTGCCACTCGTACTCAGGATGTTCCAGGGCAATGTTTTTCATGAAATCATCCCGGTAGGTTTTTGCGAGAATTGAAGCCGCAGCTATTGAAAAATATTTACCGTCGCCCTGAATGATGCATTCGTGAGGAATTTCTTTATACTTTTTAAAGCGGTTTCCATCAATAAGAATGAAACCAGGTTGCTGAGATAGCTGGTCCAATGCCTTATGCATGGCCAGAAATGATGCGTTTAAAATATTAATTCGATCTATTTCGTCATGATCAACTTGAGCAACTGCATATGCAATAGCTTTTTTCTCGATAACTTTACGCAAAGAATAGCGATCTTCCTCGCCAAGCTGTTTTGAATCTGTAAGTAGCTTATGTTTGAAGTTATTAGGCAGTATCACCGCTGCTGCAAACACCGGACCAGCAAGACAACCCCTTCCCGCTTCATCGCACCCCGCTTCTATAAACTCCTTCTGATAAAACGAAAATAGCATTTTGCTAAGTTAAAAGTAAAAATTCAAAAAGGTCAAACCCTTCTTTATACATTTCAAAAATAGCGGTTTGAAAGTGAAGCTAAAAACCTATTTCTCAACACTAAAGTATTTTTATTGTCAACAAAGTGATATCGTCCGAACTCATTTTAGCCATGCGAGAGGACTGGATATCTGTTAAGATATTTTTGTTAATCACCTCAACCGGCACATGTCTATGAAGTTGAAGGTAATGCACTAACTCTTCTTCGGATATAAAAACATCTTCATCCGGACTTTCGATTAGTCCGTCGGTATAGTTGAAGATCAACGCATTTGGAGGCAATGTTAAATTACCGGTATTTACAAAAGGCAAGGCGTCAAAACTGCCCAAAAGTGTCGTTCCTTCTTGCAGAAAACGGTATCCATCGTCGGTTATCAGAATTGGTGAATTATGCCCAGCGTTTACAAATTCCATTTCTCTGGTTAATTCATGGTACCGGCCAAGAAACAGAGTTATAAACCGCTCACCGTGTGTATTATATGTCACTATTTCATTCAGCTTCGTAATGATTTTTTCCATGCTGCTTTCTACAGAAGCCCAGGCACGTAAACTTGCCTGAAGGTTTGCCATTAGTAAAGCCGCAGATATTCCCTTTCCTGAAACATCAGCAATACACCAAAAAAATTCGTGTTCGTTTAAGCGGATAAAATCGAAATAATCTCCGCCTATATTTTCATGAGGAAGGTAAGTTGCTGCAATTTCGAACCTTTCACTTTTAGGAAGCTGCAGAGGCACCAACATGCTTTGCACTTCACTGGCAAGTTCCATATCGCGCTGATAGCGTTCTCGATGTACACGTTCTTTAAAGAGCTTTTTATTTTCTAAAGCAACAATGATGATATTGATAAGGGTTTGAATAAAGTTGAGCTCATGACTAACCAGCTCAGGCTTAGTATGAAAATCACCGATTAGAACGAATGCCAGTGTGTTTCTTTTGTGGCGTACCGGAACAAAGAAATCATATTCGGATAAAATTTCGTCAGGATGGTTTGTAAGGGAGATGATTGTTTTGGTAAGCTCAAGTTCTTTGCATATTTGTTGCAATATTTTAGAACTTTCATAGGTGCCGCCAAACCTGGAAACACAGGCAAACTGATGCTCATCTTTTATTACAAGACGCATCTTACCCACGTTCAGGTTCACCTTAAGAACAACTTCAAGCATTTCAAAAAGCACAGATGCTGCGCTATTTTTATTAATTGCTAAAGTAACTTCAAGCAAGGCATTTAATTCCGCCTGTCGCTTTAATAGCAACTGAATCAGGTCGTTTTCTTCAGGCCCTTTAGAACTGCTTTTAAATGCTTCCAAATTGATAGTTCAATAAGCTAAAAGTAAGAATTTAACCGTTTAAGCATAAATTTTTTAAATTATTTTACAAGTCGCCCTTTCCAGACATATTTTCCAGAATTTCCCGCGACCCCAATATAAATTATATAAATGGGATGCATGCATGTTAATACAGGCAATAACCATAATAACTGTGTCCTTTTAACAAAACCGGTAATTGGCGACAGAAAAAATAACTCTGCTAAACACTTCATTATCAAAACCACCGCAAGCACATACCAGTAACTTTTATTAAAAAACCCCATCGATGCATTTAAAACAAGAAGCAAATTAAAAAGCCAGATACTAACACCCAATACCACAATTTTCTTGTCCTTATATCGGGTGCTTTTTGATGCCCAACGCTTTCTTTGCCTGATAAACTCGGTAAGATTGGGTTTGGCATGGGTATAAACCAAGGCTTCATACGACTTACAAAAGCCAATGCCATCAGGATATTTCGAAGCAACCTTATGCAAAAACAATTCATCATCGCCAGATGCAAGGTCGTCGATACCTTGAAAGCCTTTCAACTCATGGAAGACACTTTTTTTATACGCCAGGTTTGCCCCGTTGCATGTCGATGGTTTTTTGTTCCCGATTGTAGCTGCCCCTAAGCCTATCAGATACAAGAACTCAAGCGTTTGTAATCGTTCAAAAAAGTTCTTTTCTTCAAAAAACACTACGGGAGACGAAATAAGCTTAAAATCATTTTTCTCATAACAAGATACTATTGTACTCAACCATTTATCATGCATTCGGCAATCGGCATCGGTAGTAATTATCAGTTCGCCTTTAGCCAGGTTTATCGCTTCTGAGATTGCTTTCTTCTTATACGAATTTAAAGGCTTATCTTCATTAAGTTTGATCAGTTTTACACCGGAAGCCGAGTACCCGGATACGATATCTGCTGTTCTATCAGTTGAATGGTCATCAATTACAATTAACTCGATTAGCTCTTTCGGATAATGCTGCGCCAAAATATCTTCAATGGTCAATCCTATTTTATCTTCCTCATTCCTTGCTGCAATTAAAATGCTTACCAACGTTGACGGCTGAGTCTTCGGCTCTTTAGGTGAAGAAAGCCTCATCCAGCCATATCTGAAAAAGAGAACGGCCAGAACATAAAAAATTGTTAATAAGATGGTAAGAAAGCTAATTACGGTTAGTGCCAAAGAAGTTGAGTTTAAAAACGAATGCGGAGCCTAAAATAGCAGGAATAATAAGATTTATCAACCATATAGAAGCCGTTGCTGCCATAATAGCAATCTCGTTAGTAGTTATGAAACTAAAAAAGTAGGTTGCTGTCATTGTTCTTACCCCTACATCCAGTAAATCTAAAGAAGGTAGCGCGGACTGAATAAAAAACAGAATAAAAATCATCATCACCATTTGGAAGAGCGGAATTGATGGAATTAACATACTGATAATTAAACAGTATTGAGATGTAAATACAATGAACCGAAATAAGCTGTACCCAAAAACTACAATTAATTCTGAATACTTATATCTGGATAAAATTTTAAAAAATTTCTGAAAAGGCTTTAGAAATTTAATTGTGTTAAGGATGGCCAATAAAAAGCTAATATTGAAGAATAGCAGTAAAAAAAAGAGGCAGTAGAAAACAACCAAAGTCATTACGCCATAATACAGCCAGAAATCCATTTGTACATATCTTCCTATAAACCATAAAATGGCTATTGCCCCCAGTATGTTGGTAACAATCATTTGGCCGATGGCACCCACACCCATGGCAACCACACCTAAAACGCGCCGTTTAGGCGGCAAGAAAAATATCCTTCCTCCATATTCTCCAATCCTGTTAGGAGTAAAAACAGCAAGCGTTAAACCGCAAAACACCGACTCTACGGCTTTAACAATGCTTATCCTTTGTATGGGTGTTATTAAAAACTTCCATTTAAGCGCCTCTAAAAACCAATTCAGCAACATCAGAACAAACACAAGTATAAGTATACTGTATGCTTTTTCTTTAGAAAGGTTGGCAAGTAAGTGTTCGAAGTTTAAGAGGTTCTTGTTATTATTTAGCTTGTGAAAAATAAAAACAGCAGCCAATACCAGAATACTAATTTTAATAATTGTATTGATTGTTTTTTTCCTACTGTTAGTCATTAATAGCTTTTGCTGCAAGTTTACAAAAAACCTATGCAATCTATTCAGATCCGTTTGCGATCTGTTTAGTATTTTTGTTTTGGATGCAGATTGAAACTTCAAAAGAGCGAATTATATTGGGAATAGATCCCGGAACCTCGATAATGGGTTATGGACTTGTTAAAGAAGTTAAAAAGAAGGTTGAAATGATCAACCTCGGCATTGTAAAACTCGATCATTTAGACGATCATCCTTTAAAATTACAACGAATCTTTGAGAAAACTGTCGCTCTGATCGACGAGTATCACCCAGATTGCCTTGCTATCGAAGCTCCTTTTTACGGAAAAAACATCCAGGTAATGCTTAAACTGGGCAGGGCTCAGGGTGTTGCCATGGCCGCCGCTCTTTCCAGAAATATCCCCATTTTCGAATACGCACCCCGAAAGATCAAGCAATCCATCACCGGAAATGGAAACGCTACAAAAGAGCAGGTGTCTGCCATGCTTCAAACACTTCTGAAATTTACTGAAACTCCGCAATTTCTTGATGCTACCGACGGACTGGCTGTTGCTGTATGTCACTCGTTCCAAAGAGTTGGAACCGGCGGACAAAGTAAAAGCTATTCAGGTTGGGGTGCCTTTGTTAAAGACAATGAAAAAAGACTAGCGCCTTTGAGTGCTTTGAAAGTGAAGAAATAATGCGGACTTGCTGAAATCTCGACGCTGTTTTAAATCTCTTGAGAAATTGCTTGCGCGATTTCTTTAAACTCGTCTGCCGATAGTTTAAGTTTTTGCCTCGAAAAGTTTAAATCCTGCATGCTGTTCATCGGAACCAGGTGGATATGAGCGTGAGGCACCTCAAGCCCAATTACAGCCACGCCGACGCGCTGGCATGGAATTGCTTTTTTAATACCCAAAGCAACTTTCTTGGCAAAAGCCTGCAAGCCCATGTATACACTATCTTCAAGATCAAAAATATAATCAACCTCGACTTTAGGAATGACCAGTACATGGCCTTTCACCAGCGGATTTACATCTAAAAAGGCTAAGAACTCGTCGTTCTCAGCCACTTTATATGCTGGTATTGCACCAGAAACAATTTTTGAAAATATAGATGCCATTACCTGGAGATTTCAAGTATTTCGAATTCCATTTTACCGGCCGGTACTGCAATCTCCACGGTATCACCCACCGATTTACCCAATAAGCCTTTTGCAATCGGGGATTTAACAGAAATCTTGCCCGACTTCAAATCTGCCTCAGTTTCCGAAACAAGCTGATAGGTCATCGCAGAACCATTTCTAATATTCTTTATTTTAACGATAGAAAGCGCTAATACTTTCGATGTATCTAGTTTGGATTCATCGATTAATCTGGCGTTTGCGAGTGACTCGCCCAGTTTGGCAATCTTTGCCTCATGCATCCCTTGTGCTTCTTTGGCTGCATCATATTCGGCGTTCTCAGAAAGATCTCCCTTATCCCGGGCTTCGGCAATTGCTTTTGCTATTTGAGACCTGCCTTCGGTTTTTAAATAATGCAACTCTTCTTTAAGTTTTTCTATTCCTTCTTTGGTATAATATGTTACCTCTGCCATGACTCACTAGTAGGTTTAAACTGTATAAAAAACAACAAGACCACACCAGTATCCTTGGTATAGTCTTGCTTCGTATTATCACGAAGATATATTTAGCAAATTATAAATGCAAATTTTGTTTAAAAGGTATTGCTAAAAAACAACGATTTAACATTGCAATTTACTCAATAACAGCAGGCATATTAAATCGTTTTGTTTATAATATATTCGGTCAGCTCATTTATCGGACTGGCAATTACTTTTCCAAGCTTAATTTTAAACTTCTTGCAAACCTCCGCTAGAATATCCTGAAAGAAATATGCAACTGAGCCCACGAAATGACAAGGGTAGGCCTGATAGTTTGCCTGACGAAGGATATGAATTTTTGCGAACTCTTCAAAACCCTGAAACAAAATGGATCGAATTAATTCATTATCCCGATGCTTATACATAAATCTTGAAAAAGAAGCGAGATAAATATTAGGAGAAGGTTTTTGATAAACATTAACGATGATACTCTCTTTATCAAGCTGATACAAGGCCTCAAATGCATTCTTCAGATCAACCGGCATTAGGCCATATAGATAGGCTGTGATTATTTTCTTTCCAAAATAGGTGCCCGATCCTTCATCGCCTAAAATAAATCCTATTCCATGTTTTCCGTAATGAGCTTGTTCACCATCAAAGAAAGCAATATTTGAACCGGTACCAAGCACGCAAGTAAAGCCTTTATTGCTTCCGCAAGTAGCGTAAACAGCTCCTAAAACGTCATTTTCAACGTTGATGAAAGCCTTCGAGAATACTTTAGAAAGGCCGTTTGATACTACTTCTCGTTTATCCGGACTGGAGCAGCCGGCCCCGAAAAAGTGCACTTCTTTAATTTTGGAATTATACTTCTGAACTTCATCGTAACCGGAAAGTAATTTGCAGATTTCTTTTTCATTAACAAAAAAGGGATTAAGACCTTTGGTGCTAAATTCTACACGCTCTGTCTCATCTCCTGTAATTGTCCAATCTGCTTTTGAAGAACCGCTATCGGCTACCAGAATCATGCTTATCCAATCTCATTCAATATTTTTTCAGTAAGTGGTTTACTGATAAACTTTGAAACCAGATCATTTTCGGCAATTTGCTTCATATCATCCGGGTCAAGAGACGAAGATAACATATAAATTTTTAAGTAGGAATTTTCTAAATCAGTTATATCACTAAGTCGGGCAAGAAATTGAAACCCATCCATTTCCGGCATTCTGATATCAAGAAAAATTACATCAGGAAGTATACCCTCTGCTGCACATTGTTGTAAATAGGCAATGGCTTTTACCGGCGAATCGATAACAGTAATATCAGCAGCGAAATTATTTGACTGTATCATCTTTCTGTTGATAAGATTATCAACATAACTATCATCTACAAGTAGTACTGATCTGTATCTAAAGTCTTCCATATTAGGTATAAACCGCAGCTCGGATGTCATCTTTGTACGGAATTCAGGTAAAAAAAGTTGTATAAACTTAACAATAATTTTAATATCACAAGTTTATAGAGCCAGAAATCTTTTTCAATGATATTTCTGCTATCTTGGCCTGGTACCTGGAATTATTTAAACGAACAGTAGCGTTAAGATAATTGAGTTGCGCATCCCTGATTTCCACCTGGGTAATGGTTCCTAAACGATAGCGGGTGAGCGTGATATCTAAATTCTGACTCGCGATTTTTTGATTGCTCTCTTCAAGCTTCACTAAACTCAAACTTGTTAGGTACGTTTGGTATGCACTTGCCAACTGTGCATTTACACTTTGATTAATTCGTTGATAATCCAGCTCCGCACTTCGTATCAGCACTTCAGAGTTTTTTTCATTTTTGCGTTGCAGAAAACCGTTGAAGATATTGATAGATGCATTAAGGCCGTAATTAAATCCTCTGCCGGTTGTTTGCGTGGCAAAACCCAGAGCCGATTCGGACCGATTAAAATTATATCCGCTGTTTATACCCACAACAGGATATCTGTTGGCTTTTACCTGTTTCAAATCCAATTCGGCAATTCTCCGGCTTATTAAGGCCGCCCGTAAAGCGGGATTCTGCTGCATGGACCGAGAAAGAAGCTCAGCAAACACGAGCCGGTCGTCAATTTCAAAGCGATCAGCAACACGAAACTCCAGGTTGACATCTCTGGCCATCAACTCATTTAAAGCGATTTGTGATGTTCTGTACAATACCTGCTGTTGTAAATAATTGGTGGTATCGGTATTATAATCCACCTGCGCATTTAATACTTCTAACCGGGCGGCTTTCCCCACTTCAAAACGTGTTTGGGCTGTTTTTACTCTTAACCGAGAAATTGAGACGGCCGTATCGAATGCTTTAAGCTGCTGTTGTTGCTGAACGAGGTTATAATATCTTTCCATCACATCACCCAAAGTAGAAAGAACATTGAGCTGAAGATTGGCGTCCCCCAACCGCTGCAATTCTTTCAATTGATCGTACCTGGCAAACATCTTAAAGCCATTAAAAACCGTCCAGTTTAGGCCAACGCCGTAGTTCAGGGTATTTCCCCGGGCATTATTCCGCTCAGTAACCACACCTGTCTCGCGGGTTTGTGTACTATTTTGAATGGTGTTATTGTTATTGAGCGTTCCTAAAACAGATGGAAGCATGCCAGCATTAGCACGGCTTACATTTCGCCCGGCAATCTCAACATCATTCTTTGAAATAAGTATGTTGTAATTCTTTTCTAAGGTAATTTTTACCGCATCTTCAAGCGTTAACATTTCCTGAGCAAAACTGGCACAGGCATACAGCACACAAAGCAATAGCAGTAGTATATTTTTAAACTTCATACAGGTAATTAATGCGCGCTAACTTCTTCTTGTTCAAACTCCTTGATTCTGTCGAACTCCGGATGATGTTTTCGATCTTTAGACCACATCGAATAAATGCCCGGGATCACGAATAAAGTTAGGATTAGAGAAAAGATTGTCCCCCCAACAATCACCACACCCATTCCAACACGACTTTGAGAGGCAGCCCCCAGAGCCAGCGCAATTGGCAAAGCACCCAATGCAATCGCCAAACTGGTCATCAAAATCGGTCGGAGTCTTGCTTCAGAGGCTTCCATAATGGCTTGCATTTTAGACTTTCCTTGCTCTCTTAGCTGATTGGCAAATTCAACAATTAAAATTCCGTTCTTCGTTACAAGACCGATCAGCATAATGGTTCCTATCTGACTAAAGATATTCCAGGTTTGTCCGAAAAGCCATAAAGAAAACATAGCCCCCGCCACCGCCATTGGTACGGTGAGAATAATAATAAGAGGATCGAGAAAGCTCTCGAACTGTGCTGCAAGAATGAGGTAAATTAATAAAAGTGCCAAACCAAAAGCAAATGCGGTATTCGAACTGCTTTCCACAAAATCCCTGGATTCACCTGACAAATCAGTCGAAAAAGTATCATCCAATACTTTATCACGTATCCTATCCATAGCCTCAATACCGTCGCCAATACTCTTACCGGGTGCCAAACCGGCAGAAATTGTTGCAGAAAGATATCTGTTG
>CBFGOI010000002.1:0-112893 GCA_965650335.1 uncultured Pedobacter sp.
TCTACAGGAGAAGCGAAGCTTGTTAAGGTTCTGGTTCCTGAGGGCGCAGAGTTTACAGGGATAGCACTGATGTTGTTAGTGCCCGCAATATTGCTCCAGTATTCCCATACGATGCTTCCGGTGCCAGAACATGCAAGAGTAGGGTTGTTAATTACAATTGATACAGGAGCTGAAGTTGTGCTTAGTCCGGAGTTATCGGTTGCTTTTGCCGTAACTGAATATGTTCCGGCCGAAATATTATTCCATGCAAATGAATACGGGCTTGTAAGATCTTCGCCCAATTTGGTTAAACCGTTAAAGAACTCAACTTTAGCAATTGTTCCGTCCTGATCAGTTGCATTGGCTGTTATAGTGGTTGTAGCCGGTGCAGTAAAATTGTTGATTGCCGGAGAGGTAATTGAGATTTGCGGAGCAACAGAAGCAATTATTGTTGCGACAGGTAGCTCGAACGGAATTAAATTAGATCCCTGAATTGGTCTTTGCAAAGTTCCGTCAGGAAGTTTCCAGCCAACCGACACGTGATCCTGGGCGCCACCTCCTTCTTTGTGCAAGGCTTCGATGTAATAACGTTGCCCGGCTAGTAAGCTGATTTCAACAGATTGCTGCGAAGGGTAACGATCATACCAGCCCGGAGTTGTCCAGTCGTCAACAGAAGCGATTTTTCTTTTATTGGCAGGATCACCGTTTGTACTTAACCACAATTCACCATTATCATCACTGGCGATATAGAAAACATAATTTCCACTTACAGGCGGACAGATATAACCTCTGATGCGAGAACCATAATCGTCGCCAAAATCTACAGGAGAAGCGAAGCTTGTTAAGGTTCTGGTTCCTGAGGGCGCAGAGTTTAAAGGGATAGCGCTAATGTTGTTAGTGCCCGCAATATTGCTCCAGTATTCCCATATGATGCTTCCGGTGCCAGAGCATGCCAGCGTAGGGTTATTAATTACTATTGATACGGTATCCGAAGTTGTACTAAGTCCTGAATTGTCGGTTGCCTTTGCTGTTATGGGATACGTTCCGGCTGAAATATTGCTCCAGTTGAAAGAATAAGGACTTGTAAGGGCTTCGCCTAATTTAGTTTTTCCTGTAAAGAACTCAACTTTAGCAATTGTTCCGTCCTGGTCGTTAGCATTTGCTGTTATCGTAGTTGTCGCCGGCGCAGTAAGAATGCTGTTCGAGACAGGAGAAGTTAGTGAAACCAGGGGAGCGGCAACTGCAATAACCGGGCTGGAGATTGTAATTTCAACTGGTGCCGAAGTGGTACTAAGCCCAGAATTATCTGTAGCCTTCGCCGTTAAAGAAAATGTCCCTGCGGAAGCATTGGCCCAGCTAAATGTAAAAGGACTTGACACTGTTTCGCCTAATTTCGTGGTTCCGTTAAAAAACTCAACTTTACTAATTGTGCCGTCCGAATCACTTGCATCAGCCGTGATAACTATGGCAGAGGATGTTAAAAATTTGCTGGTAGGAGCTGGTGACGTCAGAGCCACTTTAGGTGCTTCCGAAGCAGCAACTGCGAATAGTATGGTATATTTTTGAATTAAACTGTCGGCCAGTATAGAAATGGTTGCAGTGTGATTTCCTATCGCTAGAGCAGATGCATCTGCCTTTAAAGAAATAGTGCCACTTCCGCGCTCATCACTTATCACGCCGACTGTGTCCGAAAGCTTTAGCCATGAAACATCGCTTGATGCCTTCCAGCTCATTGCAGTTGTTCCCGAGTTCCATACTGTAAAAGGTGCTTGAGATACGTTTCCGGCAGTTCCTGATAGCTCAATCACATGCAATGGTCCGCAGATTGCCGGCCCTTGTAAAGTTCCTGAATAAGGGACTGCAAATCCTGAAAAGGTGTTTTCTCTCAAGGCTATCTTCTGTGTGGTTGTAATTCCTGAAAGATTAGCCGTTGATCCAAAGTTATTTTTGTAAAATAGCTGGTTGGCAATGCCATCTCCGCTCCAGGAAAATCCATTCGGTAAACCTAAGTCGCCTCCGGTAGAAAATGCACTTCTAACATTTAAAAATTCATTATGTTCATAAATGAAATTTTCCAGTACAGGTGTAGCAGTTGGCATTATCGTATTTATAATACCAGATTGAAGAGTTGTGCCGATGTTGTTTTTTCTAAAAGTGGTGGCTAATAAAGCAGTTTCAGCAGGTCGGTACATGTCTAACCCGTTTTGAACGGCCCATCTGCAATCAATGATTTTATTGTTGGTGTATAGACTGAAGTAATTTGGATCAACTCCGGTTGAGTGTTGTGTTGACCAGTTAGCTATTGCCGATCGTACTTCCGAAATGGTATTTCTATCTGCTATAAAGTTAAATACACCACCATAGGGCTCTATTCCGGCTGATGCGCTTGGATTTGGACTTGTTGCCGCATATGCCTTTCCGTCAATAAAGTTGTTGTACATTACAATTTTGTCTGCAAAATGTCCAACTGCAACAATACTGCTTGCATCAGGTTGTAAATTCCATGGCTTATCCAGGTTAATCGTCGAACCACTCGCAGAAACTACTGCCCTGGATTGCCCTAAACCTCGTCCTTTAATAATAACCGCAATTTTTGGCTGGTCAAGCGATAAGGAAAATCCATTTAGGGAAGTTGAGGTTGCTGATGAAGAAGTTACAGAACCTGACCAGCTTGCCGAAAAACCCTCCCACAAGAATTGTTCTCCTGAATTCTGGTCCACATCACTGCTTTCGCGCACAGTTAAATCATACGTGCTGGTATTCCCGATGTAAGTGGTACCGCCGCTTCCAAAGTTTCCGGTTGCGCAAAAGAAGCGCCCTTTTCCCCATCCTGCACCGTTAGTAGGATCAGTGTTATTAAAATCGCGGCAAGTAGAATTAGTGATGCTGATGTTAGAACCACCCCATGAATGAAGTGCGTTTTCAGTATCATTAGTTAAATAGAAATTGCACCTGTCAATAAATAATTGCGAGGCTTTTCCCAAGAAAGAAATCTTCCCGATAAGTTTACAATTCGTTAAAAATACACCGCGTGTATTATCAAGTTGCAATACATCGTAATTTTGAAACGAAAGGGTAACGTTATTCACTTTTACGTTAGAGCTTCCGCGTAAGAAGAACGGCCCTGAATGAATGGCCCGGTAGTTATTGTTGGTATCAAAAGTTAAGTCGCTTACTTCGAAAGTGCTCACAATTCCATAAACCATTGCATCAGATTGTGAAGTGAAGCTAGAATTACATTTAATGAAGGTTTTATCCTGGCCATCACCTTTCCACTGGGTATTATTCGTAGGATTAAGCATTCTGCTTATCATATAAGTACCTTGTGGGAAATAAACTGTAGAGCCATAGGAGTTTTTTGCTGCCGCTAAGGCGCGATATATAGCATCGGTATCATCTGTTGTTCCGTTACCTAAAGCGCCATAGTTTTTAACATTAAAAATGGTCTGAGTCCATTGGGCACCATCGTTAACCGTTAGTTTTAAAGGCCCGCTCCAGCCGTATTCTCCGCCATGTCCATTATGTGTCCAAATTTCATAATCTCCACTTGCTAATGTAGCTGGCAAGGTGAAATCGACCTTGTAAGGATTTACTTTTGTAACGGTGAGCCACTGACCAGCACCACTTGCCGATTTTAGGTATACATTTGAAGTGGTAGAATCATTATACTGCGAGAGGTTGCGTCCGTAAACGGATACAGTGCTTCCTCGCGTTGCTTTTTCTGGTCCAACCCACCAGGCATCCGTTTTATTTACCGCTATAGGCTGGCCATAGCCTGCTTTATTTCCTGGCCAGATCAAATACATTGCCCAAGCAGGTATCGCCTTATCAAGGGTAATTATTACTTTATCTTTTTCTAAACGTTGTATGCTCGCATCTTTTAAACGGCCATTAGAGCCATAAACCGCAAACCGAGAGTCTTTTCCTTCATCTGCACCGCTGAATTTTGTGAAATCCAGACCGGTTATTACCAAAGACTCGTCGGGACCCGCGGTCCGTGTCCATTCGGCGCAAACGGGTGTGCCTGTAGCTGCGGTGCCCGACATAGGTACACTAAAAGATTCCCCCGGAGCTGCCGGTAAAGGCGACGGCGCCGAATAATTCGAATATTTTGGAAGATTTTGGGCGTTTAAAGTGTTTGTTGTAGTAAAAACTGTAAGGCCTGTTACAAATAAGAAAATCTGAAGCGTTTTTGTAGAGTAAATTTGTTTAATCACCGTATCTATATTTCTTTTTCAATTCCCATCCCTTGAATACGGCTCGAAAACCTAATTTTCAAAACCTTTTACCGTTGGTAGACAATGTATTTCCAATGTGGATTTCGGGTTTTTACGGGATCATTCCTTAAAAGGTTATGTGGGATTTGTTTTTATTTTGGACTGCAATATTCTGTTCTCACCAAACCTTATCCTTTTGTATGCGTTTGGTTTAAGTAGTTGGTGGCCTTCCAGATATTTTTTAGCGGAGCCCGTATGTTTAACAAATGCATAAACTCGGCATTGTGAACATATAATTCAATTTGAATTATTTGAGCGAGAATGAATAAGAAAGTTTTATTAATAAGTTACAATTTTAAGCCGGAGCCTACAGGAATCGGTAAATACAACGGTGAAATGATTGAGTGGCTGGCTAAAAAGGGCTATGATTGTTCGGTTGTTACTACCTACCCATATTATCCTTACTGGAAGGTTCAGGAGCCTTATCGAAGTAATAGATTCTTTTTTAAAGCTGAAAGGCTTGCTTCAAAAAACTTAAATTCCGAAATTACGATATACCGGTGCCCACAATTTGTGCCTTCAGTGCCCTCGGGACTGAAAAGGATTTTACAGGAGATTTCGTTTTTCTTTTCAGCATCGGTAAGAATGGTTCCTCTTCTTTTTGGTAAGAAATATGATTTAATTATTACAGTTGCGCCTTCTTTTTTGCTGGGATTGTTAGGTGTGTTCACTAAAAAAATTACAGGGGCAAAGTTTATCTACCATATTCAGGATCTTCAGATTGAGGCTGCAAGAGATCTGAAAATGATACAATCCAAAGCTGTGGTTAATACTCTTTTCAGGATCGAGAAATACATTTTTAAGAAGGCGGATTTTATAAGTAGCATTTCTGAAGGAATGGTTAACAAAATTCAAGCGAAAGCTGAAAAAGAAGTGCTTTTTTTTCCAAACTGGTCAGACACAGCCTTATTTCATCCCATTGATCAAAAGCAGCGATTAAAAAAACAGTTTGGATTTTCAGAATCAAATAAAGTCATTCTATATTCCGGGGGAATAGGCGAGAAGCAAGGCTTAGAGTCTATTCTCTTCGCTGCCCGCGATCTTAGAAACCATAAGGATTTAAAGTTTGTGATTTGCGGTTCGGGTCCATACAAATCGATCTTACAGGGAATGGCTCAAAATTTACATCTTGACAATGTTATTTTCTATCCCCTGCAGCCGATCGAGAAATTCAATCAGTTTTTAAATATGGCCGATGTGCATTTGGTTATTCAGAAAGCCACAGCAAGTGATTTGGTTATGCCATCAAAACTAACAACTATCCTGGCGGTAGGCGGGTTGGCTTTGGTCACAGCAAATGAGGGATCGAGTTTGCATTCATTGGTAAAGAAAAATAACTTAGCGATAGTGGTTGATGCAGAAAATCAACAAGCCTTAAATCAGGGCTTATTAGAAGCTGTTATGAATAACACCGATGAGATAACTAAGAACGCACGTTTATACGCCGAGAAATATCTCTCTATTGATAACGTGATGCGAGGTTTTGAAGAAACTGTTTTAGGTGAATACACCGAGAATCCCAATCCAGCATTTTCTTTAAAACCGCCTTTATTTCCTGCGAGTACCTTCGTACATAAAGTCGAATAGAGATTTTGAAGTGGATTTTAGATCAGTAACCAAATACCAGATTCCATTAATAATTTTTCCATTGCTCTCGAAATGTTGAGGAAATCGTCTCTCTTCGATCGTTCTGATGTTGTTGATAAAAACACTGCTACCCAATGTTAAAAGTTGAAAGCGCGGGATACTTGTTTCAACGTAAGGAAGTATTTTTGAAACAACCTTTGGATATTCGGATATTCCGGCGTCCTTAAGTTTATTTAGAATAAGGCTTAAAACTGTTCTCTGTCTTTGTGTTCTTTCGTAGTCGTTTCCTATATATCTTATCCGTGTGTATGCCACGGCCTGTTTGCCGTTTAATGTTTGTGTTCCGGCTTTGGTCACATAGGGAGGTTTCACCTTTGAATCTTTATTGTTTTCGTCCAGGTAGGCATTTACCCAGCCCACTTCTTCTTTTTTTACATTAATTGTAATCCCATCTAAGGCGTCAATTACCTGGGCCATGCCATTAAAATCAACGCTGACAAAGTTTTCTAAATGCAGATTAAAATTTTCGTTTAAGGTTTTTAAGGCTAACTGGGGACCGCCGATTCGGTATGCAGCATTGATCTTATCCATTCCAAAGGTGTCAACTTTCACATAGGTGTCTCTCATGATAGAGGAGAGTTTGATTTTATCGGTTGCCTTGCTGATGCTTATAATCATAATCGCATCAGAGTTCCCATATTTATCATGAGGGCGTTTATCCAGGCCGAACAACGCTATATTCACCGGAGGGTCAATTAAAGAATCTTCCCTTGCGGCCACGAATGGTGAGATACCTAAAGCTTTAGGAGTTTGAATAATATTTACCGGGGCGATATTGCTCAGCTGGCTGCGGATGTACATCGCCAGAACCAAACTGCTTAGCAGAAAGATTCCAAGAGCAATTAGTAATACAAATTTAAAACGTCTTCTTCTCGTTTCAGTGTGTAAATTTTTAGTCATAGGCAGTATCAATTTCCAAGGAAACGGAGTCAGAAAAACTTTGTTTCTTTTACAACAGGATAAATAATTGGTTTCATCAGCGGCCACGATCGTAATCAATGGATACCTTATTTAAACAACCATCATAGTGCCAAATTGTTCGGGGCTGGTGGATCAGAATCTTTTTTGGAAAGTCTAAAATTACAGCGTTTCGTTTAAAAGCGGATAGTCTGTAAGTAATTTATACACGTAGGGTAATTGCAACGATTGCTTCAAAGCTGCAGCATGTTTGGTATGATGCATATCGCTGCCGATGAAATTTATAAGCATGTTATCTATAAGATCTTCAGCAACTTTTTGAACCGGTTTGCCATAATAACCAGATAGTGAAATGGTGTTTAACTGGAAAAAACAACCGGCATCTTTTAGCCGGCGATAATTGTTAATCGAACCATGTAAATAGGAATATCGTTCTGGATGGGCAAGTAAAGGTACATAGCCTTTGGCTATTATTTTTTCAATCGTTTCAAACAGGTTAAGCGGATAGGTGGAAAAAGGAATTTCGAATAGAAGATAATTAGCACCGATTGTAAGAATGTCGCCCCGCTCTACCTTGTTTTCAAAATCTTCATCAAAGTAATACTCAGCAGCTGCTTCGATAGCAATATCAAGTTTTTGAACTTCAAGTTCTTGTTTTAAAAGGTCAAGGCCGGTATGAATTGTTTCCTGGGTATTACGAAAATAATCTACCATGATGTGGGGTGTGGTGATGATTTTACGGAACCCTAGTTCTAAAAAGTTTCGCACCAAGTCCAGAGATTGCGCGAGGTTCTGAGCTCCATCATCAATACCGGGAATGACATGTGAATGAATATCTGTCCCAAGTTTAGAAAAGTCAATTTCTGGTATGGTAGGTTTCGATTTGAAAAAAGATAACATGAAGTATCAGCGTCCTATTTATGATCGGGCATCAATGTGCATTTTTAAAGCCTTATTACGCCGGATCTCTAAGTATTTTAAACTGATTATTAAAAAATCAGTTTGATCTGGAATTCAATATAATAAAAAATCTGGAATTACCTGCTATAGGTTTTTTCTCGGAATAGCGAGCACAAGAACAAGAGCAATTGAGAATATCGGAAGTATCATCAAATCCTGACTGCTGTCTAATACATGCGAGTGTCCCACATTTTTTATTATCTCAACAACAAACACTAAGAGTATAAAAAGCGCTACTATGCCATAAAACTTAGTGTTTGATACTTTTTTCTTTTTCACAAAGACCAATTTTTGCTCTTCATACGCAAGCAGGATTCAAAAAGTTATACCTGCGTTCAGTTGCACAATTTATTTTCCGCTATTTGCAGAAAAGCCCATTCCTGGTTTTCCAATTGATTTATATGACCCGCTGCCTTGTAGAATGGATGATAGAAGACTTGTATTTCCTAATATGTTAAAGGCTTTTTTTAAATCTTCATCATAACTAAAAGCATTTTCAAGCCTGCCTTTTTGAAAATAGTAGCGGCTCGCAATTTCATTTTCTAGCAGTCGGCGAATCTCTTCCTTAAATTGTATAAGGTCGTTTTTCTTGCTTACAGATACTTTGTTTTTAAGAGCCTCATACTCGGATTTAATCTCACTCATCTTTTGCTCTTTTTCTGCTTCTGCCTCGAAATCCTTCAGTAAGCGTTCGGTCCGTGTATTATAGTTATAATCTTTATCAGATAAATAGTTCACGAAATCGGCGTATTCTGCATCGCTCAATTTAAATATTTTAGGATCGGGGATGCTGGCTTTTTGCTTCCTGTAAAGAGTGGCATAATCAAATATGTAAAACCTGCTTAATAGTGTCTGACTGATTGGACTAAGTTTCGCAGCAGGAACTAATACGTCCGGATAAATTCCGCTGCCATCATAAACAGAACGATTCCCCTTTGTTTTATACTCAGTTATTAGGCTGTCCGAAACTTTTTCTACGGTGCCGTCAGCATTTCTATGGGTATAATCTAAAGCCTGTATGCATCTTCCGGAAGGAGTATAATATTTAGCCACTGTAACTTTAACAAGAGTGCTATAGGGTAATTCGAATGTTTGCTGAACAAGTCCTTTTCCGTAGCTGCGTTGTCCGATAATAACTGCACGGTCAAGATCCTGTAAAGAACCTGCAACTATTTCTGAGGCAGACGCTGCCCTGTTATTGATTAACACAGCCAAAGGTGTTGTTGGAGCTAATGGCTGAGAAAAGGTTTTATATGGAATCGTTTTGTCGACATTTTTGCCTTTTTGCGTTACTACGGTTACGTTCGGATCAATAAACAGATTCACAATTTTTACAGCCTCCTGTAATATTCCGCCTCCGTTAGATCGTAGATCCAGAATAATACCGGAAGGATTATTTTTTTGCAATGCAACCAGAGCATCCTGAACTTCCTTGGCAGAGCCTTCCAAAAATTTATCCAGTTTTATATAACCGATGTTGTTATCCATCATAGCATAATAACTAACATTCGGTTGGGTTATCTCTTCTCTGTTTAAGCTTTTGGTGATGTTTTCTCCGTATCGTTTAATCAGCAGTTTTAATGCGGTGCTTTTAGGCCCTTTAAGCAACTGACTAACCTGCTCGTAATCTTTACCTTTTAATGATATTCCATTTATTTCAAGAATTTCATCTCCTGCCCTGATATCCGTCTTTTCTGCCGGAAAGCCTTGTAGTGTTTCTGAAATAATAAATTTCCCACCGCGTGAAAAAGTAAGAGTCCCGATACCGCCGTACTGAGTGCTCACGTATTTCATCTTATAGTCTTCGATTTCCGATTCGGGCACGAATTCTGTGTACGGATCCAGGCTGGCTAGCATTGCGACAATACCAGTTTTCATTAACTGAGATGAATTTATCTCATCTACATAGTTGATATTTATCTCTTTGTAAAGAGCAGAAAAAATATCTAAATTTTTAGAGGCTTGAAAAAGATCTTCGCGAAAAGAGAAAGAAAAGATACCTATAAAAATTAAAGCTGGTAGTGTAAGTTTTTTTAGTCCGTTTTTCAACCGATGCATATGCCTTAATTTTTTAGTATATAACGCAATATCTTGTAAAAAAAATATACGCAGTGTGAAATGGATAAATTTTTAAAGAACAGAAAAACTATCCAAAAGTTATTGCGGAATAAATCTACACTTAGATATTTATGAAGAGTATATCAGTTTGTTTGTTACAGTCTATTATTATCAATGTTAACCAAGCCCTTTTTCAGGGTAAATACCACATATTCTCTATTTCGCTTTAAGCGGGTCATTAGTCTTTCAATTAGTTGATCTTCTTCGCCAGGTTCGTAAGCTAAATCTTCGTCACTTAAGTCTCTGTATTTACGTTTTACCTTCAGTTTAAGCCTTTCCCAATCTTCTTTACTGATAGTTAGTTCTGCCATAATTTTCTTTGTTACAAAAGTATGAATTTATACGTCTTCTCTAAACAGGATTAAGCAGCAACATTTTAAAAACTTCGCTGTTAATTCTTAAACACACATTAAAATTAAATAATATGAAAAGAATCACTTTAACAAGTTTCTTGCTGCTGATAGCAGTAACAACTTTTGCCCAATTACCTTCTTTTAATCTGGGATTAAAAACCGGGATAAACTTAGCGAGCCTTAAAGGTAATGTTGGGGAAGAAAGCAACCGTTTAGGTTATCAGGCCGGGGTATGGGCCAGGGTAGGTGGCGCAGGTTTTTATGTTCAGCCTGAGGTTTACCTGGGAAGTAAAGGTGGAGAATTTGGCTCTATCCAACAAAATGGCACAACCTATGAAGGCGACGCTAAAGTAAACTTCACCACCCTTGATGTTCCGGTATTGCTTGGTAATAAATTCGGCTTCGATAAATTGAACTTCAGAATTATGGCTGGTCCGGTTATTTCATTTGTTTTGAATAAGGACGCTAAAGAGAATTATGCTGTGGCCACGAATTTCGATAATTACAAAAACCAAACTATTGGATTGCAAACTGGGGCAGGCGTAGATCTGGGTAATTTATCCTTCGACTTGCGATACGAAAAAGGGTTGTCAAATATTGATAAAAGCGGTCAGTATGATCAAAAGCAGAATTTATGGCATTTGAGTTTAGGTTATAAGATATTCTAGTCACTCGCTAAATAAACGCAAAAAAGCTACTGATAATCGGTGGCTTTTTTATTTTTCAAAATTTGACCATAACCAACGAGTTGGTCAAAAATCTCATGATTAGGGTAACATATTTTTACTGTTTTTATACACTTTTTCGTGGTTTTTGCCCCTAGGATGTGAATAGTTGTGCAAAATATGTAAAGCTTGGAGATTCCACTGTTTACAGTTTTCTCTTAAGACGTTTAAATCATTGTTCCCGGCTTCGGTTTTTCTCTATATTAGCATACGGTGTAAATTCTTGCTTCTAATGAAAGAATTTCATCGCCGGTTTTCTACATGTTAAATTGTCTAACCTGCCCGATATGAAAAGTTTATTTTGCCCCACTCTCGCTTGTCTTCTTCTGTTATTTTCCTGTAAAAAAGATCGTCCTGTTGAAGATACTTCGTTCAATACTGAGATAATAAGTGGTATTATTTCTCAAAGTATCACTCTAAAAGCGAATGTTACTTACCAGTTAAAGGGCCAGGTGTTCGTCAAAAATAATGCGGTTCTAACCATTCCGTCGGGTGTAACAATTCAAGTGGAAAAGGCTGAAAATCCGGCAGACAAAAGTGCTTTGATCATTACAAAAGGCTCAAAGCTAATAATAAATGGAACTGCAGAAATGCCGGTAGTATTTACATCTGCCGCTGCCAGTAAATCACCTGGCGATTGGATTGGAATTATCATTTTAGGAAAAGCGCCTACTAATTTAAATGCGGCGCACATTAAAGGTTTACCATCATCTTCGGACACTGAATTTGGATCTACCATTGCCGACGATAATTCTGGTTCGATTAACTATTTACGGCTAGAGTATGCAGGCGGTTTAAACCCTGCTCAAGAAGATGAGTGGGAGATAGATATGGCCAGCGGACTAAGTTTGATGGGTGTAGGGTCAGGAACACAGCTTGACCACATAATGGTAAGCAATAGCAGAGATGATGGATTTCAGTTTGTAGGTGGTACCGCAAATGCTAAATACCTGATCTCTTTTAACAACGGAGATGACGACTTTGATTTCGATCGGGGGTATGCAGGTAAATTGCAGTTTTTGGTGGCTTGCAAAAAAGAACTCTCCAATCTGGTTATCCGGGGCAACGGTATAGAAAGCTTAAACGACAACATCGCTTCGGATGCACAACCCTTTACAAGACCGGTAATTTCTAACATAACAATTCTGGGCCCCGAGGTTGTTAGTACGGATATTGTCAATCAAAGCCAGGGAATTTATATTCGGAAGAACACAAGGTTTCTTGTTAGAAACTCAATAATTGCAGGTTACTCAAATGGTGGCCTAATGTTATGCCCACGAACTAAAGTATTATTGTTAAATACTACCGAGTCTCAGTTTAAATATAACATAGTTAATGCAGATGTTCCTGGACGTACTTTTACCTATGATACAGGTGGTGCGGGTCTTAATATCGTCCCTGACCCAGAAGTGGCAGGATACGCAGTTGAAACTACTGCCATCCAAAAGGTAGCCATAAACTTTAATCAGATTGTTGAAAGTATCAGTCAATTACAATTGCAAAGCGTAAGCTCTTCCGCGCTTAACGTAACACTTAAATCAGAGTCGCCAGCGATGAGCGGAGCCAACTTTACGGATCCTGAATATTCTTCTTTTTTTACCAATGTTGCATTTAGAGGTGCCATTGGAACTCAGAACTGGACGTTGGGTAACTGGACAAATTGGAAATAATTTTGGAAATACTTCTCGCGTAAGCAGATTTCCAGTTGCTTTTATCCCGGTAAGGATATTTTTCCCATTGCAATAGTGGGGCCTGCATGCGTCTCAACGGCCGATCCGCATAAAGTTTCATTAGCCAGCAACGCAAATAGAACAGCTTCTTTTGCATCTGCCGAAATGCCTAATTGTTCTGTTTTAAGCGTTTTTTTATCGGGGAATTTCTCTGCTAACCTTTGCATCAAATAGGTATTGTTTGCTCCTCCGCCACTTACATATAAAGTAAACTCAACATCTTGTGTTGCATCTTTAATTGCCATAGCAATAGTTTCCACCGTCAGCTGCGTTAGTGTACTTATTAAATCTTCCGGACTTATATCTTTAGTGTTAGTAGCATTCAAACCTCGCTCCAGAAAGTCAAAATTGAATAATTCGGGGCCGGTGGTTTTTGGAACACTTTCGCTGAAAAACGGATGGTCAAGCAGGTTTTTTAACAAAGTCTGATTTACGGTTCCCTTTCTTGCAATAGTTCCATTGTTATCATAAGAAAGGTTAAAATATTTTTTGCATAATGCATCAATCAAGGTATTTCCCGGCCCGCAATCTGTACAAATCGCATGATTCTCTGTCCCAAGCATCGGTAAATAAGTGAAGTTTGAAATTCCACCTATATTCAATAGCACCCGGCGCTCTGTATGCGAAGAAAACAGAATGAAATCGCCATAAAGCGCTAAAGGAGCGCCTTCTCCGCCAGCGGCTACATGTTTCTGCCGAAAATCGCTGATTACTGCAATTCCGGTTTTAACCGCAATATGATCGGCATCACCAATTTGTAAAGTGGCATTTGGATAATCCTCTAAATGGTGTAGGCGTTTTGGAGCATGATAAATGGTTTGGCCGTGGCTTGCAATGCAATCAATCTCATTTGCTCGGATATTATGCTTCCTTAAAAATTCGTTTATCAGTTCGGCGTGAAGGGAGCCGATTTTAGCATTGAGTAAGGTCACCTTTTGAAGATCGGCCTGCTTTTTTGAAAAAATGTTTTTCAAATCATTTTTAAAGGAGTCTGAATAGGCAAACGTTTCAAATTGGAGAACGTCGACTTTAGTGGAAATCCCGCTTTCGCTGATTTTACATAAGGCGATGTCTAGTCCGTCTAGCGACGTTCCCGACATTAGGCCAATAATTAATCGGGATTTCTGCCGAAATAAATTAGCCAGTCGGGTTAAGGATTCGTTCATTTTCGTAAATTGAAACGATAAACATATTGAATGGTTGCTAATATCTTACATTTATAATTCATTTATCTCATGAAAGAAAATATTGCCATACAAAGTTCAAGATTACTATCCCTGGATGTATTCAGAGGATTAACTGTGGCCGCAATGATTCTGGTAAACAATCCCGGCGATTGGGGCCATATTTATGCTCCCCTGGAACATGCCGAATGGCATGGATGTACACCAACGGATCTCATTTTCCCTTTTTTTTTATTTATTGTAGGAGTGTCGATATCCTTTGCTTTAGGAGTAAAGAAGACGAAAAACCTGCCGGATCAGGATGTGCTTATTGCTGTGTTCAGGCGTTCGCTGATTCTGTTCTTTTTAGGAATTATTCTCGCACTTTTCCCCGATGTGTTTTTTGATCCTATCAAAACTTTTGAAACCGTTAGAATACCCGGGGTTTTACAACGAATCGGTATTGTCTTTCTATTTTGTGCCATTTTATTTTACAAAACTGACGCAAAAGTTCAGTTATTCCTCTTTTTCGCCATTCTAATTATTTATTGGGCGCTGCTCAATCTTGTTCAGGTTCCCGGCGGAATTGCCCCGAATCTTGAAAAAGAAACAAATTTGGGTGCCTGGCTTGATAGAGCGGTATTTACGGAGAACCATTTATGGAAATTATCAAAAACCTGGGATCCGGAAGGTTTGCTAAGTACCCTACCTGCTATTGCCAGCGGCCTGTCAGGAACTCTTGCCGGAATTTGGTTGAGACGGACCGATATTATGCCCGAAAGAAGGATCTTATGGATGATTGGAGTGGGTTCCCTTTCGGTGATAGCCGGCATCATCTGGAACTTTTTTTTTCCAATGAATAAAGCATTATGGACAAGTTCATATGTGCTTTTTACGAGTGGATTAGCCATCATCCTTCTCGCCGCATTCTATTGGATGATTGATGTGAAAAATTATAGAGGCTTTACAAGGCCCTTTGTCGTGTATGGTGTAAATGCCATCACAGTCTATTTTATGTCGACCATAATGGCGAAACTATTTAATTTTATAAAAGTTACCAAGCCGGATGGAACCGATGTAAGTTTAAAAATATGGTTGTTTGACTCCTATTTCACTCCGGCTTTTTCTCCGCTAAATGCCTCTCTCGCCTGGGCAATTTGTTTTGTTTTGTTTTGGCTGGTAATTTTATGGTGGATGTATAGTCGAAAAATCATCATAAAAGTTTAACATTGAGAATAGCACAACTTAAACCTAATACCTAACCGCATTATCTTTATTTAATATGAAAAAAATTATTCTTTTATTTCTAACCACTTGCACTTTATATTTTGGTGAGTATAGCCATGCCCAGGTAAAACCAACGGCGGTATCCAAATCGGCAAAAGCCGGGGTTCTTCCGCTGGACACCGCCATAAAAACCGGTAAACTCGCAAACGGGTTTACATATTACATCCGAAGGAATACTGAACCCAAAAACAGGGCGCAGTTGTACCTGGCCGTAAAGGTGGGTTCAATTCTTGAAAATGATGATCAACGTGGGCTCGCCCATTTTATGGAGCATATGAGCTTCAACGGTACGAAAAATTTTCCCAAGAATGAGCTTGTTAACTACCTTCAAAAATCTGGTGTTCGTTTTGGTGCCGACTTAAACGCCTATACCAGTTTCGACGAAACCGTGTACCAGTTGCCGATTCCGACTGATGACCCGGAACTATTCAAAAACGGGATGCAAATTATGCGCGACTGGGCTCAGGATGCAAGTTTAGATCCCACTGAAATTGAAAAAGAACGAGGAGTTGTTTTAGAAGAAAAGCGTTTAGGTAAAGGAGCCGGAGAACGCATGCAAAATAAGTATCTGCCAATGTTGCTAAATAATTCGCGGTACTCAAACAGATTACCTATCGGGACAGAAGAGGTTTTGAAAAATTTTAAACCTGAGACTTTAAGACAATTTTATAAAGATTGGTATCGTCCTGATTTGCAGGCTTTGATAGTTGTGGGCGATATAAATGTTAAGGAAGTTGAGCAGATGATTAAAGAAAAGTTTTCTAATCTTAAAACGTCTTCAAAGTCACGGCCGCGTACAGAATACACTATTCCCTTGTTAAATAAAAACCAGTTTATTGCGGTTACAGATAAAGAATTTCCCTACACAGTAGTTCAGATTTTAATCAAGCATCCGGAAACGAAACTTAAAACTACAACAGATCTTAGAAATGCAAATATTCGCTCATTGTATAATCAGATGATGGGCGCTCGTTTTTCGGAGTTGATGAAACAGGCTAATCCTCCGTTTTTACAGGCTGGGAGCAGTATAGGAGGTTTTCTTGCAGGCTTGGACGTTGCATCTGCCGTAGTTTATGCAAAGCCTGGCGAGTTAGAGAATGGGTTAAAAGCAGTACTTGCAGAAATGGAACGGGTTAAATTATTTGGCTTTACTCAAACAGAATTAGATCGGGCCAAACAATCGTACCTGACGTCTATGGAAGCTTCTTTTAAGGAAAGAGATAAAACCTCTTCCGAATCCTACGTGCAAGAATATGTGCGTCTTTTTCTTGATGGAGAGGCAAGTCCGGGCATTAACTATGAATACAATTTCGCTAAAAAGGTAATGCCGGGTATAACTCTGGCTGAAGTAAATGGAATGGCCAAAAAATATCTGGTTGATAAAAATCGCGATGTTTTAATTATGGCTCCGGAAAAAGAGGCTGCAACCTTACCATCAGAAACCACAATAAATAAATGGTTAACTGATGCAAAAAATGAAAAGCTCACAGCTTACGTTGATCAGGTATCTGATAAGCCCTTGCTTGCGGTTAAGCCCGTTCCCGGTAAAGTAGTTGCAGAAAAAAAGGTGACAGAAATTGACGTTACCGAATTAACCTTAAGCAATGGGGTTAAAGTGATATTAAAACCTACTGATTTCAAAAACGATGAGATTAATTTCAGCGGGTTTAGTCCGGGTGGTACCTCATTATATCCTGATTCCGATTTTCAATCTGCATCATACGCCTCAACAATCGTTACACGCGGGGGCGTTGGCGAGTTTAATTCAATCCAGCTACCAAAATTATTGTCCGGGAAGCGGGCCTCAGTGAACCCCTATATAGGCGAAAGAACCGAAGGAATTAATGGCTTTGCGGCACCTAAAGACTTAGAAACAGCTCTTCAACTGACCTATTTATATTTCACTGCTCCGAGAAAGGATCAAGAGATGTTTCAGGCTCTGATTGCGCAGCAAAAAGGTGTTTTAGCGAATAGAAGTTCTGACCCGAATAGTGTGTTTGCTGATACAGTTTCTGCTGTTCTGGGAAATTATAATATCCGCCGAACCGGTCCCACTTTGCAAAAGTTGGAACAAATAAATCTCGACCGGGCTTTCGAGATTTATAAAGATCGCTTTAGCGATGCAAGTGATTTTACTTTCACATTTGTCGGAAGCTTTAAAGTGGAGGAAATTAAGCCTTTACTAGAGCAATATCTGGGTGCTTTACCGTCTAAAAATAGAACTGAGGCAGCTAAAGATTTAGGTATTGTTCCACCATCCGGAAAAATCTCTAAAACTGTCTACAAAGGCCAGGAGCCTAAAGCAACCGTACGACTGGTGTTCAGCGGTGATTACATCTATAATGACGAAACAAATAACCAGTTAGATGCTCTGGGTGAGGTGTTGCAGATAAAGTTAATTGAGAGGCTAAGAGAAGAAGAAAGCGGAGTTTACAGTCCGGGTGCCCGCATGAGTTATATGAAGTCTCCTCGCAACAGGTATTCCTTTACGGTTTCCTTTGGATCTTCGCCCGAGAATGTAGACAAATTGGTAGCAGCCACTCTTGATGAGATTAATAAAGTAAAAACGAATGGAGCGCAAGCCGCGGATATTGAAAAGTTTTTAGCAGAAGAACGGAGGAGTACGGAAACTCAGTTGAAACAAAATGGCTTCTGGTTGGGATATTTATCAAACCAATATCAAAATAATGAGTCGCCAACCAAAGTGCTAACCTATCTCGATTCTTTAAAGAAAATTACACCGGCAGGCTTGAAAGATATCGCCAATAAATTTTTAAGCGGCGATAACCTGATAAAGTTTGTGCTCTTGCCAGAGAAGAAATAATTTAAGAAAGCAGGTTGAGAGCTTTTTTACATCAAAGTTTTAAGGGGCTGATTCGGCCCCTTTTCTGTTTGTTTTTGCGGAAAAGTATTGTAACTTCTTTCAAGCTTTCCAGTAAAAGAAGTATAAACAATTATTATTCCGAGTATTCCAATTCCATGTAGGAATTTGAATTTAAGCTAGAGTATGTTCATTCAAAATAGAATTAGTTTTTACTATTTATGTAAGAGGGTATTAATCACATCTTACATTCTGCTTTCTTCGGTGGCTTTTTCTCAGCAAAGAGATATTCACTTTTCTCATTTAACCAACCTCGACGGACTCTCTCAAAGTACAGTTCAAGCTATCGTTAAAGACAAGTATGGCTTTATGTGGTTTGGAACCCAGGATGGCTTAAATAAATTTGACGGGTATAAATTTACGGTATACCGGCACGAGCCGAATAACCCTAACAGCTTGCGTAAAAATCATATTATGTCATTATATGAAGACAGGCAAGGAAATTTATGGGTTGGAACCTTAAATGGTGGCATAAGTCTGTACGACAGGAAAAACGATTCTTTTATTAATTATATAGAAGAGCCCGAAAATCCAGAGAAATTAAGTCATGCAGTAATTACTTCGATTTATGAAGATAGCAAGGGTAACTTTTGGGTGGGCACCTATTGGAACTTAAATCTTTTGGATAGGAAGACTGGGAAAGTAAAGCGGTTCATATCTATTGACGGAGATCAAAAAACGTTGAGTAATAATGGTATAACTGCCATTTTTGAAGACAATAAAAGCAACCTGTGGGTAGGAACTCAAAATGGTTTGAATCTATTTGATAATAGAACCAAGCAATTTAAACGCTACTTGCATAAAGAGAATGACCCCGGAAGTGTAAGCGGCAACTTTATTTCGAAAATCTTCCAGGACGCTGGCGGGAATTTATGGATTGGTACTCGTAGTGCAGGACTTAATCTCTTCAATTATAATAGCAAAACATTCACTTCCTTTAAACAGGATCCCGCAATTTCAACAAGCATTTGCAGTAATGACATAACCGGCATTGCCGATGCCGGCAGGGGCAATCTTTGGATAGGCACTCCAACTGCTTTGGAGCTGTTTGATTTAAAATCGAAATCTTTTATCCACTTTACTACCAGGCCGTTTGACGAGAGAAGCTTAAACAGAAACAGCTCTGTCTCTTCTCTTTTTTATGACAAATCAGGAATTCTCTGGGTTGGTACAGATGACGGTGGCATTAATAAATATGATCAAAATTTATCGGTATTCGACAAATATAAAAACAATCCTTTCGATCTTAATTCTCTAAGTTTCAATACGGTAACGTCATTTTCCGAAAATAAACATGGCGATATTTGGGTGGGCACAAGCGGTGGGGCACTCAATTTATGGAAACAGGCCGAAAACCGGTTTGTGCGCTTCGAGCCCAACCGGAATAATAAGAATTCTCTGGCTTCCTATAGTATTTTGTGCCTGTATCCGAGTAAGGTGGACGACGCTCTTTGGATAGGAACGTATGGAGCTGGCCTGGATAGGTACAATCCGAAAACCAATACGTTTAAACATTACCTTAAAGGCGATTCGTTCAATCAGCTTAATAACGATGCGGTTTATGCTCTGTTGGAAGACAGTAGGGGAGACTTATGGATAGCTACAAACGGGGGCGGTGTAAACGTTTTGAATCCCGAAACGGGCGTCATTACCAAGTATACCTCAAGCTATGACAACAACGCTACAATTTCGTCAAACTATGTACGGGCTTTTTGTGAGGATAAAAATGGAAATATATGGATCGGTACTACATTCGGGTTGTCGGTCTTTAATGCTCATACAAAGGTAATTAGCCGTTATGATGAAAAGTTTGAAAAGCTTGAAAGTGGAAATATAAGCTCTTTGTATGCCGACGATAAAAATAATATTTGGATAGGAACCATAGGTGGTGGCCTTAATGTACTTAATGTAGAAACCGAGACGCTTACTTGTTACACACAGAAAGATGGGTTGCCGGATAATAACGTTAACAGTATTGTACCCGACAAACTTGGAAACTTATGGTTAGGTACCAATATCGGCGTTTGCCGGTTTAATTTAAAGACCAGGAAATGTAAGAACTATACACGTTCCAATGAACTTCAGAGTATGGAGTTTTCTCCGAGAGCAGGATTTGTTACAAGGAGCGGTGAGATTTTGCTGGGAGGTATAAATGGTTTTAATCGTTTCAACCCTGCGTTTTTACATGAAAATTATAATCCTCCAAGTGTAAAAATAACTGGTTTTCAGCTATTTAATAAGCCGGTGACAATTGGGGGAAAAGATTCGCCTCTAAAACAGGACATCGCAGAGACTCAGGAGCTTGTATTGTCTTATGATCAATCTGTTATTACATTTGAATTAACTGCTCTGGATTTTACCATTAGTTCTCAAAACCAGTATGCTTACAAACTTGAAGGTTTCGATAAAGACTGGAATTATATAGGTACCGAAAGAAAAGCTACCTATACTAATTTAAACCCGGGTAAATATGTTTTGAGAGTTAAAGCAAGCAATAATGATGGGGTTTGGAGTGAGGAGACAACCGGGCTTATAATAATTGTAATGCCGCCTTTTTATATGACATGGTGGTTTAAAACACTCTCGGTTTTATTGTTTTTTAGCCTGATATACATCATTTATCTTTATAGGGTAAGGTCTATTAATGCTCAAAAGATTGAACTTGAAAAACAGGTTGTAGAACGGACCGAAGAAATACGAGAGCAAGCAAAAAGCCTTCAGGTGTTGAACGAAGAGCTTCAGGAGAAATCAGAGGAACTTCAAGCGCAGTCAGAAGAACTTCAGACGCAGGCTGAAGAGCTGCTAAATCAATCAAAAGAACTTCAATTTCAAAAAGAACAGGAACGAAAAGCCCGTGAAGAAGCAGACAGGGCCAATCAGGCAAAGAGTACTTTTCTGGCTACCATGAGCCATGAGATAAGAACACCGATGAATGGTGTACTTGGAATGTCGTCTTTATTATGTGAAACGGATCTTAACCCTGAACAACGTGAATATGCGGAGATAATTTCCACAAGCGGCGAAGCTTTGTTGAATGTAATAAATGATATTCTGGACTTTTCCAAAATCGAGTCGGGCAGCATGGAACTGGACTCGCATGATTTTGACTTGAGGAAATGTATTGAAGAGGTTTTAGATATTTTCACTACTAAAGCTTCAGAGATCGGACTTGATCTGATATATCAAATAGACCATAGAATACCTGTACAAATAATTTCTGACAGCTTAAGATTGCGGCAAATATTACTTAATCTGGTTGGAAATGCGATTAAGTTTACTAAAAGCGGGGAGATCTTTATAGCAGTCCAATTTCTAAATAAGCTATCGGAAAATGAAATAGAGCTAGGTTTTGAGGTGAGAGATACAGGAATCGGTATTCCTGAAGATAAATTGTCGAGATTATTCAAGGCCTTTTCACAGGTCGACTCTTCCACAACGCGCAAATATGGAGGCACCGGATTAGGTCTGGTAATAACCGAACGGCTCGTAGATCTTCTAGGCGGAAAAATTAACGTCAAAAGTGAATTAGGTTCAGGTTCTTCTTTTAGTTTTAACATTAAATGTAAAATAAGCGAAAGCTCCTCCCGGAAATATACACAACTAAGATTAAGCGGTTGTGAAGGTAAGAAGGTACTGGTGGTAGATGATAATCAAACGAATCTAAAGATTATTAAAACTCAGCTGGAACAATGGAAATTGATGCCTCAAACGGTTTTATCAGCTAAAGAAGCCTTGGATGTTCTAAGCGAAACAGAATTTGATCTGGTTATATCTGACATGCAAATGCCGGAGATGGATGGAGTACAGCTAAGTACGAGGATAAAAGAGTTGAAGCCTTCATTACCTATTATATTGTTAAGCTCGATTGGCGACGAAACAAAGAAAAAATATGGACATATATTTTCTGCGATCTTAACAAAGCCTGTAAAACAGAGTAACTTTTTTTCAGTAGTTCAGCAGGTTCTTAAAAAAGAAGTGGTAGCAAAAGTCGATTACTTGCAATCTAAAACCCTGTCTGACGACTTTGCCTCAAAGTACCCTTTTTCTATTCTGGTGGCAGAGGATAATTTGATAAATCAAAAACTCATAGTGAAAGTGTTGAATAAGCTAGGTTATAATCCTTTGCTCGCTAATAACGGCCAAGAGGTGCTTCAAATGCTTGATAAGAGATACTTTGAGTTAATTTTTATGGATATTCAAATGCCCGAGATGGATGGGTTTGAGGCCACGAAGATTATTCGCGAAACATATGCGGTGCAGCCCCTAATTATTGCAATGACAGCTAATGCAATGGAAGAAGATAGACTGGCCTGTTTAGAGGTGGGTATGGACGATTATATTTCAAAACCCGTGAATCTAAATGAGTTGATGCAGTTGTTAGAAAGATCAGTTGTAAGGTCGGTAATTTAATGGTTTTGCTTTGTTTCCCGCCAAGATTCATTGTTAACCTTTACTGTTATTTGCCGCTACCTGGCTAATGTAGAATTATTTTTGTCCAACTGGGAGTCGACAATTTTAAATCGCTTAGCCTTACAGAAACTATCCTGCTTTTGTGCTTATTACAACATCGGTGACCTCATTTATTAAATTTCGTTCAAAAAAATACCTATCCAGCGCATCTTTTATTTCGGGCATTAGAAGCCCTTTTTCACTTCCCAATACACTATAAAGCGGTCTTTTTGCAGCATATTTAAAATCTGCAAGCGGGGTTGGGCTAATCAGATTAACATCGAAATTACCACGCTTGGCAACTTGCATTGCCAAAGACGCCCATGTTATTTCACCTTTGTTAGCAAGGTGCCAGATTCCGTATTCATCATCTAATAATAAATCCAGACTGGTATTTACAAGGTCGGGTACATAGGTCGGAGAAATGAAAACGTCGCTGGCGGCTTTTACAAATTGCTGATTTTTTAAAGATGATAATACATTCGTTACAAAGTTATAACTGTCCCAGGGACCAAAAAAGGCGCTTGTTCTTATAATTAAAGCTGAAGGGTCCTGTTCTAAAACATGCTCTTCCGCTCTGGCTTTGCTCTTACCGTAAATATTCAGCGGCGATTTAGGGTCGCTTTCAAAATATGATCTGCCTTTAGAACCATCAAATACCAGATCTGATGAAAATGTTAAAAGCTTGAAATTATATTTTGATGAAAAATTGGCAAGATTTGCAGGTCCGTGCGTATTGGCTACATAACAATTAGCGCATTCAATTTCGGCATCATCAACGCGAACATATCCCGCCGCATTTACGATAGCCCAAGGGCGTTTTTCGGCTATTACCCGTTCAATATGATCCGGATCGGCAAGGTTCAGATCATTCCTGTCCAATAATTGATAATAGATTCCCCGGTGTTCACATAACTTAGCGAAAGCTTTTCCTAAAGTTCCGGTCTTGCCGAGAATTAACAGGGGTTGCGATGTTTTTAATTCGGAGCTTATCTTGCGAATATTGTTTCTGAAATATAAAACACGAATATCTTTTTTCCACCAGCCTTTGCTTTCCAACACCGGATGTTTAAACTCTTCGCCTGTTGCAAGAGATTTGATCATTTTAGCCAGAGCCGTAGGACGGGGTCGACCATTGCTTAGATCGAATATTCCGGTTTCATATTTTCCATTAGGCTTGGTAAGCAATTTGTTCCATCCATACGAACCCAGAACAGCCCAGGCTGTAATGGCCTTTATGTCGACACCTTCGGATTTAAGTTTAAGGCTTGTTTCCCAGATTTCCTTAATCCAGCGTAATTGCTCATCCCGGGTGCAACCTAAATGTACTTCGGTTACTGCTATCGGGATTTTAAAATAGTCCCAGGCTTCTTTTAGAAGTTTATGAGGTCCGGTCTTAGCGTCTAAATCTACTCTAACTGCCTCAACATCGGCATATCTATGTTTGCCATTTCCACCGCGGGTATGAAGTGGATATTTGGATACATTTTCGTCAATAAATCTTTCTGAAGTTATATAGTAATTAAACCCCAGTAAGTCAGGTGGGCAGGGATTGTCTAAGAAAAACTGAAGTTCTCCCTCGTTTACATTGCCGTATGCTGTAAGGTAGTTCCATAAAGGATGTTTTTTGTTAACCCGACCTAATAATAAATCAAAGCTCAGCCAGCGACGTTTATTTTCAAAGTTTGCCTGGTATTTTAACAGTGGTGTGCTGTAGGTTTTTCCAAGATCCTCAGTTTGAATTAGCTTCGCATCCGGATTTACTTTGCGGATAGCCTGCATTGAGAGGATTGTGGCTTTCGTCTCGTTAAGCAACAAACGTATAAACGTTTGATCAGACTTTAAATGCGGGTACCACAAGCCATATAAACCGCAAAACCGTGCAGTCGTTAAGGGTTCGTTTATTGGAGTGTAATATTTCAGCCAGGGGAACTTCGTAGCAACTTTTGACGCGTATTCAGCTAACTCCGGTGCGAACCTTTCACTCTCGATCGGAGCATAGACAGGTCCGCTGCCATGGTGCACTAAACCGGCAATAGGTTCGATGCCGAGTTCCTGTAGTCGTTTAAATGAAGTTTCCGTCCCCGCCCAGTCAATTTCTGTATCAGCTTTGGGTTGGTGCTTTTCCCAAAGCACCGGATACCTTATTTTCTTTATTCCTAAATCAGCAAAAAGATCAATATCAGCTATGCGGTTATAATGGCCCGCAAAATTAAGTTGATCAAAATAGGAGTCTTTAACACGGTTGATAGTACACTCAATACCCGCCCAGATCTCCACATCTGTAATCGTACTCATATATTGTTTTTTTATGCACTAAGCGGCACAGAAACTTTTCTGCCCATCGCTTTACGTATCAGATCCATCATGTCAAGTGCTGTTTGGTCCCATGATTTTTTTGCAAGGAACATATCAACATCAGCAAGCCATTCTTTTCTTGGCGCTGACAATGCAGTTTCAGCAGCTAGCACAAATTCTTCTGCATTTGTTACTATGCTTACGAGGTTTTTTTTGGCATAGGGGTTTACAACATCGCGTATTGGCGTCGAAATAACGGGTATACCGGCCGATAGATATTCAGGTGTTTTTGTAGGGCTTATAAAGCGGGTAGATTCATTTAGTAAGAAAGGAATCATGGCGATATCCCAACCAGATAAATATGCCGGAAGTTCGTCATATGATTTTCCTCCCAGGTAGTGGATGTTTTTGTTTGTAGGTAGTATTGCAGGGTCAATTTTTACGGTTGGTCCAATTAATATAAATTGCCAGTCGGGGCGCATTGTTGCCGCGTTGCCAATTAATTCATAATCAAAGCGCTCATCAATTACTCCATAAAAACCAAATTTAGTCCCGCTTATGTTTTTTTGGTCTATGGGTTGTTTAATATTCCTACGTGCTTTTCCGAAATGCGATTTATCAATACTGCTAGGAAAGGGGTAGATATTTTGATGTTGATGTTTTTTTGCCTCGTATAGAGAATGTCCGCCCGTAAATACTACGTCAGCTCTGGTTAACAGTTCTTTTTCAAGATGTATCAACTCGGATGGCGCATATTTAAACGCTGAAAGTTCGTCCATGCAGTCATAAATAGTTACATCAGGGTTGTAATCTCCAGAGAATTCCAGAGCCATGGGCGTATAGTACCAAAAAATGAAGTCAGATAACGATTTATTGGCAAGAAACGATTTAAGGGTTTCTTTTTGAATTTTTAAACTTTCTTTTTTATTGATTCCCTGTGGTAAATGCGGAACTAAAACCCACAGTTTATCAGCGCGCTTGCTGATGGAAAGGTAACTATCTTGGTTTTCAGGAATATCATGTATGGGCTCTTCAAGAAAATATACATTAAACTCTTTCGAGAATCGGGTTAATAGGTGTTGAGGGCGTTGAAATACAAAATCCCATCTTAAATGGGAAAACACAAGTAAATTTTCAGGTACACGTTTCATTGATTCATCTGTTTTTGTACCATATTTAACACGAATCGCATGAAAACGTTTTGGTTATCAGGTTAATTGAATCAAAATAAATTATAATTTCAATATATTTAACTCTGATTAAAAAAATCGAAATCGCTACGCATCAAAATATTCGTATAATGAAATATTTCTACGGAATATAAGCGTGTGCCGTGTTCGATGGAAGGCTTTCATTTTTCAATCTGTCGATTGCGGTAACAAAATAATTGTACTGAATTCCCTTTTGAGCGGTTTTGTCGATGTAAGTTCGTGTACTATTATCGAAGCTAATTTTCATGATTTTAGAGGCATCCTGGAAGTTGAGGTCTTCCCCGGCCTTAAAACGATAAATAACATAGCCATAGGCTGTATCTCCATCACGAGCCCTTAATGGTTCGTCCCATTTTAACTGGACGGTATTTGGATAAAGAACATAAGCTGTAAGTAGTAAAGGCGATTGTGGAGCAATCGCATCTATCCATAACATCGCAGGTTGCAGGGCCGGATATTTATATAAATCATTTCGCAGCGAGTCGCGAAATCCCGCAAGGTTACTTCTCAAAGATTTCGAGCTGAAATAGACGCTTCCCTGAACCCGGTTATTGCTTCTAAGTTCTCTTACTTGGTTCGGAAGCTCGGATTTATTATTAAAACCCTGTACTTTTTCTGCAGCCCGGTAAGCCGCCTGGCCGATATATAGATGTCTTCCATAAGTATTATTGCTCCACCATTCAAGTAAGTTTTCAAATGGCGCCAAGCGGTGTTGGTTTGGCCAGTAAATTTGAGGGTTGATGTAGTCAATCCATCCTTGCTGTAACCACTTTCTTGTGTCGGCATATAGCTCGACGTATGACGACCCACCGTTCGTGAGCGATCCTTCCGGATCCTGGCTTTTATTTTTCCAAATTCCAAACGGACTTATTCCGAACTTTACATATTTTTTTGCTGCGTGAATGCTGTCGTTTAATCTATAGATAAGAGAATCAACATTGCTGCGTCTCCACTCGGTAATGTTCTTAAAGTCCCTCCCATACTTTATATAAGCCTCAGTGTCGGGTATTGGTCTTCCGCTTACCGGATAAGGATAAAAATAGTCGTCAAAATGTACTCCGTCTATGTCATAGTTTCGCACTACATCCATAATGACTTGTATAATGTATGAACGGACTTCGGGAAGACCCGGGTTAAAAAGCTTTTTTCCATCGTAATTAAAAAACCAGTTCGGTTTTTGCCTTGTGATGTGCTGGGGATTTACATCTTTGTCTGCTAAGCTGAAGGCGGCACGATAAGGATTAAACCAGGCGTGTAATTCCATACCTCTTTTATGGGCCTCTCTAATTGCAAATTCAAGCGGATCGTAAAATGGAAAGGGTGCCAGGCCTTGTTCTCCGGTAAGCCACTTGCTCCATAGCTCTCGTCCTTTGCCATAAAAAGCATCTGTCGTAGGTCGTATTTGAAGCATGACTGCGTTTATTCCCGACCGTTCATGTTCGTCTAAAATCCGCAACAACTCTTGTCGTTGAATTTCCGAGTTCAGGCCAGGTTTACTGGGCCAGTCTATATTCGTTACAGTTGCTACCCAAACACCTCTAAATTCTCTTTTTCTTGGAATTTCTTCCGCAGCAGCGCTTGTTGTAATTGAAAATAAAAGATTAAGTAGAAGGATTGAAAATATAATTTTAGACATATGCTTTATGAGTGCAAAGATACTTAAGTAACAACTTGGCACCAGTTTTATTATGTTAAATTATTTTTTTCGAACCCCTGGATGCTTAAATGAACATTTAGCTTATGTATAAAATATTATATTTGCTTTAAATGTGACGATTGTTTGTAATTGAAATGCAATAATCTGCACTTTTAAAAGTTATACAAAGCAAAGAGCATTTAAACGTGTTTTTACCAACCTTTTATTAATTCATTCCTTCAACATGGAAAATACTTATCCTGAACAGGCCCCTAAAAGAGATTCTAATAAAATTTATTTTCTGATTGTTGTTATTGTCGCACTGCTTGGAACCAACGCGTATCTTTTTTTCAGGGATAAAAAAGCGAATGAGCGCATAGTTACAATCACGGATGAGAAATCCAGAATGGAGGTTGAAATTGATAAAATTGAAGCCGAACTTGATAAGGCTACCAATGCCAATGTACAGCTTACTGCAAACATGCAGGAAGAGCAGGATTTAGCCAGGCAGAAGATCTCTGAATTAAGAGAACAACTTCAAAAAGGTCAATTAACTCAAGGGCAGTTAGCCAAAGCCCAGGAAGAAGTAAAACAGTTGAAGTTTTTTGTGAATAAATATTCAACCGATATAGAGGTTTTAAAAAAAGAGAATAAGGCTCTATCTGTCGAGCGTGATAGCTTGAAAACCACCGTGGGTACTGTAACAGCAAAGGCAACAGAACTCGAGGAAAAAAATACCGAGTTAAGTTCTAAAGTTCAGGTGGCTTCCGCCTTGAAAGTTGCAAACATTGCTGTGAAACCACTTAAAGTAAAAAATAGCGGCAAGGAAACGGATGTAAACCGAGCCAGTTCTGCGAAAAAGTTACGTGTAAGCTTTACAGCTGCTAATAATCCAATCGCTTCAAAAGGAATGCATGATATTTATATGAGAATCATTGATCCCAGCGGAAATTTAATCGTTTCTGATAATAGCAGTCTCTTTGTTTCGGATGGAGAAGAGTTACAGTATACTTACAAAACGGCAATTGAATTTGCTAACGACGGCAAGGTTTATAATATCGACTGGACGAATCCTTCTAGTTTCCAGAAAGGAAATTACACCGTTGTTCTTTATTCCGACGGGTATACAATGGGCCAGAGTTCTATCACCTTAAAATAAGGCCGGCCTAAATTCTTTTAAGGCTTATTGATTAAAATACCGGTAGACTGAGCTGTTTTATTCTCCGAATTTTTTGTGGGAGTTCGGATTTAAGTAGCTAATGGCAGTGTGATATAAAACGTAGTTCCTCTGTTTGGCTCTGTCTCAAATCTTATTGAACCATACATGTTTTCCACAGCTTGTTTTACAAAGGCTAATCCAAGTCCCGTCCCCGAACTTTTGGTAGTAAAGTTGTGATTGAAAATACTTTCCTGCAGTTTATCGGGTATACCTTTTCCGTTGTCGGCAATTTTTATTAATACATTCTTACCTTTTTCCTCCAGCGTAATTTGAATCCGGCCTTTTCGGAAATCTGGTATAGCTTCAATTGCATTTTTAACGAGATTGTTAAATATTCTTAATAAATGATCTTTTCCACCTCGTACAATCACATCTTTAGTAGTGTTTACAGTATAGATTATTTCGAGGTCCTCGGTCTGGTCGAAAACGTTGATTGTTTTTTCAATCAGTTTGACAAGATCGACATTTTCGAAGGGCGTGTCTGGCATTTTAGCAAAATTCGAAAATTCAGAAGCAATAAGGCTTAAGCTATCTATCTGTTCGATAAATGATTTACTAAATTTTTCAAACTTCTTCTCGAAGTTCGGATCTTTTTCTCGCCAAGATTTATCAAGAAGCTGCACACCCAATTTTAAAGGCGTAAGCGGGTTTTTAATCTCGTGGGCCACCTGTTTAGCCATCTCTCTCCATGCGCTTTCTCTTTCAGATCTGGCCAGTTTCTGGGCGCTTTCCTCCAATGCTCCAATCATCTTATTGTATTCCTTGATCAAAGACCCAATTTCATCATTACTCTTCCAATGAATAGGCTCATGTTTATGCCCGATAGAAATTTCACTCAAATTTTTTGCAACAAGCGATAGAGGATGCGTAATTTGATTTGCCAGGAAAATTCCAAATAAGGCTACCACTACTAAAACCAACGCGTAAACGTTAATTAAGGCATTTAAGAACGAACCGATTCTTTGTTGGTATTCCTTTTCATTCGAAAAGTGAGGGAGGCTTAGATAAGCAACAGTTTCGTTGTTTTTGTTTCTTAATGGTTTATAGGCAGCGATATATTTCATCTTACCTATTTGTTCATCAATTAAAATTTCAGAGCGCAAATACTTGTTTAGATAGATGAATGCAACTTTATTCATTCTTGGCTCGATTAAGCCCAGATCGTAAATTTTAGGCTGAGTTGAAAATATCAGCCTTCCACTTAAATCATATAAGTTCAAATCTGTTGCATTTAAATTTGCAAACGACGTTAGGAGAGATTTATTAGTGGCTAGCTGTGTGGAATTATAATTATCATTGTTTTCAAGTGCTTCGTCAATTCGGGTTGCATGTGAAAGTAAATCTTCTTTTTGCTGCTTCCTGAATTGGTTGCCAATGCTGAAATAAGTTATGCCGCCTACAACTAGTAAAGTGAAAATGATGGCAAGCACCATCGAAGCCTGAATCCTGGTTTTATATAATATTCTGTTTCTTGATAACAAATAATCCCAGCTGTAATTATTGAGTCGGAAATTATCGTCGTGAAAGACAATCCATAACTGATGTATTATCACCAGAAGTACCGAAAAAGTAATGAGTACGAGGAAAAGAAAGGAAACTGACGACAATTGCATAACAGGTGTAGTTATCGGTCGGCTAACCACAACTAACTTGTTTTTATTTGGCTGATAAATCAAATGGTTATATCCCTGGCGGTCAACAAATAGGTAATCCTTTTCTTTGCCTTTGAAGTCTTTATTCACCAGGGCATAATTATAATCTCCTTTTTGACTAAGAAGCCTCCCGTTTCGGTAAAACGCAAACGAATAATCGTTTAATTTAGGATTTACACTTATTTTACCATCGACAAGTATTTCAGGAAAAGACGCGGGATCTTCAAAAGTTTTCGCTTTAAGCTGTATAACCAGGGTTCCAAGTTGTCTGTCGCCATCATGTACAGGCAAGAGCGCAAAATAATTTTGATATCCAAAAGTGTTATTTACTCTATAAAAATATTCAGAAACCTTAATAGATCCTTTTAAAACCAGATTTTTAAAGCTATTTAAACTGGTGCTATCTCCAAAAAATGATTTTTGCTCTGTGGTAAAAGGTAAAGGCTCAATCTCGTACCTGGATAAATAGCCATCAAAATATGACTCACGTAGTTTGTGCTGTAGAATAGATTTTTTGTTAGGTTGGGCCTTAAAAAACTGAACGAGGAATTCATCTTTTAACAAGGATTGTTCAACGGAAAAAAATAACAGCACCGCATTCGGGTCATCAGCTGTCTGAATTTTTTCTGCCAGAGCTTTTCTATCCTCTCTTTCTTTAATAAACTGAAACGTGGAGAGTTTTATTGATGCGATAATAGAATAGAGCAATAAGCTGAACAGGAAAATGGCAAGCTTATAATTATGATTTCGATAATAAAACGACCAGCCCCTTACATAAATGATTACCGCAAAAAGTATCAGAAAAACATTAAATCCGCTGAAAAATGCAGTAATTATAAAAATCGCTAATATTCCTAATGTAAAAATTCTGAAGCGTTCTTTATTGCTTAGAGGCAGTTGCTCGCCAAGTACTAATACAATTTCTAATAGCAAATAAATGTTAAAAATTGCAATACACATTAAAAGAATACCGAGCCAGCTATATGGGTTAAGATTAAGGATATTGGTTACGTCAAAATTTATATCCGATAAGGTAACCAGCTGATAAAAAATCTCATTCTGCTGATATGCAATTAAGTAAATGATTATACCCAGCAAAATGAAAATCAAGGCCCCACCTAATTTTGATACGGGTTTTTCGGCAAGCTGAATTTCGTAACGATAGCTATAGATAAATGCCAAAAACCAGCTTACCATGATGGCATTCAATAAAAAATCTCCCAGAGAAGGGAAAAAATATCCTGCGCTAAAATGCCTGGTATCAAAAAGGGGAAGGTTGAAATAGGTGTCTATCCAGGAATATTCAAGAGTAAGCAGTCGAATGCCCAAAAAATACAGAAAGAATATGAGCACAGCAGACTTAACAAAGCCTTGGTTAGCTATAGATATACATAGATAATTGATGAAAACAGTACCTAATACAACAGAAATAATCCACAGCCATAATTCTAATTCTGAGTAAAAGGAATTAGTAATAGCTGACTTTAGCTTCACCGAAAATAGGTATTTGCCATCAATATTGCGGATATTGTAGGTGTCCTTATCGTTGATAGAAGCTATTTCAATATTATTTTCTTTAATTAAATCAGACGCGAAGTCGTTTTTTAACAGTCGGTTTTGATAGCTATACTCACCTTTTAGTGGAATAATAGCTAAGGCTGAGAAGTTTCCCGAAGTCCGTTTAATAGCTTCGTAATAGCCATTTTCCGTGATAAGCAAATTGCTGCCTTCTTTTAATCCCGCATCCGTTACGGGGGCTATTCGTATAGAGCCCCAAAGGTTAAGTTGATGATTAAAATAGGTATAAAGAAAAACCTGACGGTCGTCGCTGAAGTCTGTAAGTAAGCTTATCGCCTTACTGGGATAGTTGTGAATGGTTCGTAACGAGTCGAAATCCGGGCCATTAAAGAGCTGTTTAATAAACTTTTCCTTTCGGTGAAGATTTTCTTCAAGTGTTTTACCGTCGAATTCTAAAACTTCATCTTTATCAAAGGTGAAGTTTACAGTAATAGCTGTTACGGCAAAACTCACCGTAAGCATAAAAAGTAAAAGCCTTATTTTGAAGGTAGCACTCACAAATGAAAAGCGTTTTTAAAATAGCAAGATGAACAACCCAGTTCGAATACTACAGCTAACCGAGGGTTGCACTTTTAGTTTCAACGGTTCTGTCAACTTTTTTAACTAAACCTTGTAATACATTGCCCGGACCCACCTCTGTAAACGAGGTTGCTCCGTCTTCAAGCATCTTTTGTACTGTTTGTGTCCAACGAACGGCCCCTGTTAATTGCGCACTTAAATTGTGTTTAATACTTGCAGGATCAGTATAAGGCTTTGCGTCTATATTTTGATAAACGGGGCAAACTGGTGTTTTAATATCTGTCGAATCAATAGCAGATTCCAATGCAGCTCTGGCCGCTTCCATTAAAGGTGAATGAAAAGCGCCACCTACATTTAGCTTTAGTGCTCTTTTTGCGCCACGTTCAGTTAACAATGCACAGGCTTTATCGACGCCTTCAATGCTTCCCGAAATAACCAATTGCCCGGGACAATTATAGTTTGCCGGAACTACAATTTCACTTACCATTTGGCAAACATCTTCCACTGTGAAATCATCCAGACCCAAAATCGCGGCCATTGTTGAAGGCTGTATTTCGCATGCTTTTTGCATCGCATTCGCACGCGCAGCAACCAATTTTAACCCATCTTCAAATGATAAAGCGCCCGCAGCGACCAAAGCTGAAAATTCTCCCAACGAGTGCCCTGCAACCATATCAGGCTTAAAGTCTTTGCCAAGAGAATCAGCTAAAATTACCGAATGAAGAAAAATCGCTGGTTGGGTTACATTGGTTTGTTTAAGGTCTTCTTCCGTGCCATTAAACATAATATCAGTAATTCGGAAACCTAATATCTCATTCGCCTTTTCGAAAAGTTCTTTCGCTCTGTCAGAGTGTTCGTAAAGATCTTTGCCCATGCCTGGGAATTGTGCGCCTTGTCCCGGAAATATGTATGCTTTCATTTTTTAAGCTAAGGTTTGTTGCAATAAAATGCTGGGTATTAGTTTATAGCCGCAGCGTGTGGTTTATTAAATTTTGTGTTATATCCATAACACTTAGTGAATAATTAATCTAAGCTAGCCGTTATTAGTCGTAAAAACTCTGCCCTGGTTTTTTCATTCTCAAAAGCGCCGGTAAAAGCAGAAGTGGTAGTTACAGAGTTTTGCTTTTGTATCCCACGCATAGACATACAAAGATGTTTACACTCAATTACAACTGCAACTCCCATTGGTTCTAAGGTGCTTTGTATACAATCTCTGATTTCATTGGTTAAACGCTCTTGCACCTGAAGTCTTCTTGAATATGCATCAACAACTCTTGGGATTTTACTTAAGCCTACAATATGACCATTTGGTATGTATGCAACATGGGCTTTCCCGAAGAAAGGCAGCATATGGTGCTCGCACATTGAGTAAACTTCAATGTCTTTTACAACCACCATCTGGCTGTATTCTTCTTTAAACATAGCACTTTTCAGAATCTGCTCTGGTTTCAGATCATAGCCATGAGTTAAAAATTGCAATGCTTTTGCAACACGTTCCGGAGTTTTTATAAGGCCTTCACGGGATGGATCCTCACCTATATCGCTTAATATTTCGCTGTAGTGGCTGCCGATGCGGTCAAGTTTATCCTGATTATAACGATCGATTTTATGATAACCATCGAGTTCGTTGCCTTCAGCAGTTTGATTTATCTGGTCTTCTTTCATTTTTTAGAAATGCTATTCGCCAAAATATTCCACAAAGTTGTTTTCTGTTTCGCAGAGTTTAATTTTATGCATTTGTGCTCCTAAGGCTTCAATATGTGGTTTTAATTGCTTGAAAATTTCTATCGCTAGAACCTCCGTTGAAGCCATTTTACCTTTCATGAAATCCACATCCAGGTTAACGTTTTTATGATCAAGCTTGTCTGTAACATAGGTAAGGATAATATGCTTGAGCAATTTTAGGTCTATTACAAATCCTGTCGTGGGGTCCACTGTTCCCTTTACAGTTACGTAAAGTTCATAATTATGGCCATGCCAATTTGGATTTGAGCATTTGCCGAAAACCTCCATGTTTTCTTCGTTGCTCCATTCCTCTCTGAATAATTTATGCGCAGCATTAAATCGTTCTCTGCGTGTAATGTATATCATTTTTTATGGTTAAAGAGACAAATATACTCAAAGTGTACCCAAGCATGGCAATTCAAATATCTGCATTTTGTAAATTGCGACATGAAAATACTGCTTGTTGCAGCTACCGAATCAGAAATTGAGCCAACTTTAACCTGTATAAATAGTTTAGAAAACGCTGGATCTCTGAATGGAAATGTCATAAATGTGCTTATCACGGGCGTGGGCATAACGGCGACTGCTTTTGCTTTAGGAACTGCTTTGGCTTTAACCGAATATGATTTGGCTATTAATTGCGGAATAGCAGGTGCGTTTGATCGCTCTTTAAAAATTGGAGAGGTTGTGTCGGTTTCGCTGGATTGTTTTTCAGAGCTTGGGGCCGAAGATGGGGAAGACTTTTTAACAATAGATGAGTTGGGTTTTGGAAAATCAAGTATAAAACCAATGCAATTGTATCGAAGTAGCTTCGTGTCTTTTAAACAGGTTAGATCAATAACCGTAAATAAAGTTCATGGAAATGATGAAAGTATCTACAAAACCGTTGAGCGCTTAAATCCTCAAACGGAGAGCATGGAAGGGGCTGCGTTTTTCTATGCCTGCAATGAAACAAACCTATCCTGCCTGCAGCTGAGAGCCATTTCTAACTATATTGAGCGCCGCAATCGTGATAGCTGGAACATTGCTCTTGCAGTGAAAAGTTTGAATGAGAAATTAATTGATCTATTAAACAATCTCAAATGAAATTAACCTTAGGGTTTTCCCCCTGTCCAAACGACACGTTTATTTTTGATGCATTAATACATAAAAAGGTTGATACCGAAGGACTGGAGTTCGAAGTTTTCTACGATGATGTAGAAACGCTTAATCAAAAAGCCTTAAAGAACGAACTTGATATTTCAAAGCTTAGCTTTCACGCATTCGCCTATGTTGCAGAGAATTATGCCTTGTTAGATGCTGGGAGCGCTCTGGGCTTCGGAGTAGGACCACTATTAATTTCTAAATCGGAGGTTGATACCTCGCAAGTTCCAGCAAATGCCCGGATTGGGATTCCGGGAAAGTATACAACTGCTAATTTCCTTTTAAGCCTTGCCTATCCAACACTTACCAATAAAGTTGAAATGCTTTTCTCCGACATTGAAAATGCTTTGCTTAGTGATGAAATTGATCTGGGTTTAATCATACATGAAAATCGGTTTACTTACCAGGATAGAGGTTTGCATAAGGTGATAGATTTGGGAGAGTACTGGGAAAAGGAAACGGGAGGAGCAATCCCTTTGGGAGGAATCGTTATAAAACGTGAACTGCCGGAAGAGATTAAATTAAAAGTGAATCGTGCCTTGCAGCGTAGTGTAGAGTTTGCTTTTGCGAATCCGAAGTCGGCCAAAGAATTCATTCGGTCTCACGCACAGGAGATGGATGAAGATGTAATGTACAAACATATCGGACTATACGTGAATAAATATTCCATAGATTTGGGCCAGGAAGGACGCAAAGCGATTGAGCTTCTTTTTGAAAAAGCGCAGAGCTTAGGCGTTATTCCCCAGGTTAAAAAAGACTTATTTTTAAATCATTCTCCTTTCAAAGGACTATTGAACTTATGATAATTATTACAGGTGCCGCCGGTTTTATAGGAAGTTGTTTGGTTCAGAAACTAAACAGTGAGGGTTATTATGACTTGGTTTTGGTTGACGATTTCTCGGATGAGGAGCAAAATAAAAATTTTGAAGGTAAGCGATTTTCGACGCGGGTTGAGCGTGACGATTTTGTTGGGTGGCTGAAAGAGAACCATCTCCATGTGCAGTTCGTATTCCATTTAGGGGCCCGAACCGACACAACAGAATTCGACTATGATTTATTAAACAAGTTGAATCTGGAGTATACCAAAGATGTTTGGAATACCTGCGTTGAATTTGGATTGCCCCTGGTTTATGCTTCTTCTGCAGCTACCTATGGCCTGGGTGAACATGGGTATGATGATGATGAGTCGACACTCGAAAAGTTAAAACCACTTAACCCTTATGGCGATTCAAAAAATGATTTTGACATTTGGGCTGTAAAGCAGCCTCGCAAGCCCTTCTTTTGGGCGGGTTTGAAATTTTTTAATGTTTATGGCCCGAATGAATATCATAAAGGCCGGATGGCTTCGGTGATATTTCACACTTATAACCAGATTATGAAATCGGGGGAGATGAAGTTGTTTCAATCTCACAATCCTGATTTTAAAGACGGGGAGCAAATGCGTGATTTTGTGTATGTAAAAGACGTAATCGACGTAATGTATTTTTTAATGCATCATCGTAAAGATTCGGGAATCTATAACCTCGGTTCCGGTAAGGCAAGAACCTTTTTAGATCTGGCAAAAAATACGTTTAAAGCATTGGGCAAAGAACCCAATATCAAGTTTATTCCCACGCCAGAGGATATTCGTGATAAATACCAATATTTTACTGAAGCGAAAATGGATAAACTAGCCTCGATTGGTTATCATAAGCCGTTTTCGAGTTTAGAAGAAGGAGTAGAAGATTATGTGCAGAATTATCTGAGTAAGGGGGAGTATTTTTAGTGAGATATCTCTTTTGCAGCTAAGCTGATTTAAAAGAAAAGGGGAAAATGATAATTCATTTTCCCCTTTTCTTTTAAGCGAATAATTTTTTATTTGATTTTTTTCGGTGCTTTTGAAGCAGGCTTTGAGAATTGTGGCTTTCCTTTAGAGCTAATCTCAGCAGAACCAACCATACTCATTGCGCAACGGAAACCTATTTCTGCGCTGGTTTCGTCTTGTTGTAAAAAGCGGCGGGTACCTGGGTTTAACCAATAAGCCCGGTCGTTCCAAGAACCGCCTTTATAAACTTTAGAACGATCATTGACAAGCGTTGTAACACCATACAGAGCCTGATTTACTGTATCAACATGCCCTCTAAAATCAGGATTGTAGGCTTTTCCTGCAATGGATGAATTAAGAGAAGTGCTATCCACGGTCCCATTCAATTCTGCCCACGTTTGTTTCTTTCTTGATGGAGCAGGATCCTTAATCGGACGACCATATTTATCTTTTGCGTAAATCCCTTTCGACTTATCTTCTAAACGTTTGTCAACATATTGGTTTCCTCTAAACGGATTGAAGTCTTCAACGTCTTCGAATGATAATTTACGGTATGTATCGCCCGTCCACTCGGCAACGTTTCCAGCCATATTGTATAAACCAAAATCGTTTGGTAAAAACGCAGTCACAGGACCAGTGATTTCGTACTTATCGTTCAAATAACCACCTGTACCCATGTTATCACCATTTCCACGCTTAAAGTTGGCCATAATTAAACCCTGCGTTTTCTTTTTATTAGAACGAACGCCTAAGCCATTCCATGGATAAATTTTTCCGTCTTCAATGTTTTCAAATTCTGTATTTCCGGCAAGTGATAAAGCTGCATATTCCCACTCAGCTTCAGTTGGCAGGCGATAAGGTTGCTTTAAAATACCATCTTCCAATCTGACAGGCCTGCGGGCTCCGCCTTTACCTTCTGCCGCTGCATTCGGATTAAGATCTTTTGGCATTTTTTTACCATCTATGCCCTCTCCTCGATATTGCCCATTCAGATATATGTCCGAGTTAAACGGCTCGCTGGAGGCTGAGGCAGTAGTCGCGGACTTACCTTTTCCGCCGCCAGCCAGTGTTTTGTAATCTACAAGTATACCTCTCTCACGTAAAATATTTTCGTTAACACGGTCTGTACGCCATTCACTGTAAGCGTTGGCTTGTTCCCAGCTGATACCAACTACCGGATAATCCTGGAAAGCCGGATGGCGCAAATAATTATTTACATAAGGCTCATTGTAGGAAAGAGGTCTGCGCCAAACTAAACTATCTGGTAAGGCATTATAATAATATTCTTGATCGTCAGGAAAGGTTCTTCTAATCCAATATAAATATTCCAGCCAGTCTACATTCGCTACCTCGGTTTCATCCATATAAAAAGAAGCAACAGTTACACGACGTCTTAAGTTATCATATTCGTAAGCCAAATCTTGATTTAAGCTTCCACCCATTACAAACGTACCCCCTTCAATCGCAATTAATCCCGGGCCCGGTCCTGGTTTTACTTTTTTGGCAACAGAGAATCCGCCGTTATACTTATTGTTGTATTTCCAGCCGGTTTTTGAAGAGTTTTCACTAGTTTTTTTGCTTTTACAAGCCGTTCCCAAAATCCCCAACACCAGCAATCCCGTTGTAAAAATTATAGATATCCTTTTCATCTTTAATAAATGAGCATTAATTTTTTAAAAATACTATTAATCACTGAGCTACCAAAAATTGAAAAAACTATTGATATTACAGTTTAATAGAATAACTTCTACGTTTTAAGCGTTTGAGAGTTACAATTATCTCAATTAAACCGATCTTTTAATAAAGCCGATATTTTTCGTTGCAGATGCTTAAGTTTGGGTGCTAAATATAAATTTAATACTTTTAATGTATGATTATTCCTGATGTGAAACCTTTATTTGCTTTCTCGCTACTAATTGTTTCTTTTAGCTGTTTTGCGCAAGTTGGTGGCACAAATGATCCGGCAACGGACGGAAGGACTGGTTCTGGCCTAATAGTTACAGGGGTTCCTTTTTTATTGATCGCTCCTGATGCCCGTTCGGGTGCCATGGGCGATGCAGGAGTAGCTCTTTCTCCAGATGCCAACTCCATACACTGGAATCCTGCTAAACTTGCTTTTGTTGAAAACAAAAATGGAATATCATTGTCGTATAGTCCCTGGTTGCAGCGCCTGGTACCCGATATAAATCTCGCGTATCTTGCTGCCTATCACAAAATAGACGATAGAAATACTGTCGGAGCTTCTCTGCGATATTTCTCCTTGGGTCAGATTCAATTAACTGATATCAATAGCACTCCCACAGGAGAATACAATCCAAATGAGTTTGCTCTGGATGGAACACTTGCCAGACAATTCGGAGAGAATTTTTCATTAGGAACTGCTCTTCGCTTTATTTATTCAAACCTAGCGAACGGACAATTTTCTTCAGGTCAGCAAACTAAACCTGGAACTGCTTTAGCAGCAGATGTTTCCGCCTATTTTAAAAAGGAAACCTTACTGCTTGGTTCTGACGCACGTGTTGCCCTCGGCCTTAATATTTCTAACATTGGGAATAAAATAAGTTACACAGATGGCGGACAAAAAATCTTTCTTCCTACAAATATGAAACTTGGCGGCGCAACCACTTTTCTGAATGGGTTAAGTGAATTTACCCTCGCGCTGGATATCAATAAATTACTGGTCCCAACTCCTCCGATTACTGATAGTGAAGGTAAAATCATTGCCGGTAAAGATCCCGACAGATCTGTTCCTGCCGGTATATTCGGTTCATTCTCTGATGCACCCGGCGGGTTTTCTGAAGAACTTCATGAAATTAGTTACTCATTGGGCATGGAGTATTGGTACAACAAACAATTTGCTTTACGTACAGGATATTTCTACGAACATCCCGATAAAGGAGACCGCCAGTATGTGACTTTGGGTGCAGGTTTGCGCTACAATGTTTTTAATCTCGATTTTGCTTATCTCCTGGCAAATCAGCAGAAGAGCCCCTTGGCTAACACCTTGCGTTTTTCCCTGGTATTTAATTTTGCCGGCAAGGATGCGAATTAAGGTAGGCTTTGGTTTTGACGTACACCAGTTAAAAGAGCAGCATCCTTTTATTTTAGGTGGGGTTAATCTTGAACATCACTCTGGTGCTTTCGGCCATTCGGATGCAGATGTTTTAGTGCACGCTATATGCGATGCGCTTTTGGGTGCAGCGAATTTAAGGGATATCGGTTTTCATTTCTCGAACACCGACAATAGATGGAAGGGAATCAGTAGTTTAATTCTGTTGACTGAATGCGTAAAGTTGCTTGAAGAAAAAGGCTGGAGAGTTGGCAATATTGATGCAATGATCTGTCTTGAAGCGCCAAAAATTAATCCGCACGTTCCTGAGATGAAAGTAAATATTTCTAACGCTATGGGTTTACCGGTTGACGATATATCGATAAAGGCAACAACGAACGAAACGATGGGTTTTGTAGGGAGAAAAGAAGGAATTGTAGCTTATGCCGTTTGTTTAATAGAAAAAGATTAATCCTAACTCAATCGTCTTCTATAGGTCTTCTTTTAAATCGTAGATTTTATTCACGCTTAATCGCGATGAAATTCCTGACGCGATAACTGATATTAAGGTAACAGTTAAAAATACCAGCACGAAATCGCTTGCTTTTAGCGCTACCGGATAGGCATCGGTTATAAATGATTCCTGACCCATACTTATTATTCCAAATTTTTGCTGAATTAGGCAGAATATTAAGCCCGAGAGCATTCCTGCAAAACATCCCGTAAGGGCGATCATCATTCCTTCGATAAAAAATATTTTACGGATAAGCGCAGTTCCGGCGCCAATGCTGCTTAGAATTGCAATGTCTTTCTTTTTGTCAATTACCAGCATTGTTAAAGTGCCCACGATATTAAAAATGGCAATGATCATCACAAAAGTGAGGATGAAAAAAATCGACCAGCGTTCAATATTTAAGGTTTTATACAGTTGCTGGTCTTGCTGAATGCGATTTTTAACTACAAAGTTTTTTCCAAGTTTGTTCTCGATATCTTTTTGTAAATCATCTATGTTCTCTTTGGGTTTTAAATAGATCTCAATGGCCGAAATTTCTTTTTCTTCTTCAAGCAATTCTCTGCTGAAATCGAGGGGAACAATTACAGATTCGTCAAATTCTTGCTGGATCTGGAAAACCCCTACCGGATGAATTGTTCTCGCCATAAATTCATCAGCAGGATTGATAGAAATGCCCACATTCTTTCTTGGAGAAAACACCTGGAGATCTCTGAATTCATCATTTATGTTTACCGATAAATAAAGTTTAACGGCAGAGCCTATTGCGGCGTAAGAGGTATTATTCGCTTTTAATTTGAAATCACCTTCAACTAAAGTACTGTCGAGCTTTTTGCGTTTAAAAAAGTCGTTGCTTACACCTTTTACCATCCCTATGAACTGTGCATCACCATACTTTAATAAAGCTTTTTCTTGCAACACTTCCGTATAATTTGCAATTCTCGGATCCTTTTTTAGTGTTTTAAAAGCTTCAGTATCGGGATTAAACGTTTTACCTAAAGCCGGTTCAATACGGATTTCCGGTGTGAAATTGTTATACATTGAAAGTACAACATTTTCAAAACCATTGAAAACGGATAAAATAATCACCAGAGCTGCACTGCCAACAAATACGCCAAGCATAGAAATGCCCGAAATAAAGTTGATCGCGTTAAGCGATTTCTTTGAAAATAAGTATCGTTTGGCTATGTAGAAGGAGGTATTCAATATCTATTTTAAATAGTAGTTATGAGATCTTTCAAATCCGATAGTGGTTTCGCCGCCATGTCCCGGATAGACCGTAACATCGTCGGGGAGAATTAAAATCTTCTCCTTTATATTTTTTATAAGCATCGTGTGGTTTCCTCCGGGCAAATCGGTCCGCCCGATGGAGCCATAAAAAAGTACGTCACCACCGATTAAAATCTTGTCTGCTTCACTGTAAAAACATAGATGCGCAGGAGAATGACCCGGAGCAAATATCAATTCTAAACGACTGTTTCCAAATGAAATTGAGCCTTTTTCTTCAAGGAATGTTTCTGGAATGGGTGAAATCTCATAGCGAATGCCCATTTGAGGTGCGTACGCGGGAACAGCTGTTAATACCGGCAACTCGCCTTTGTGGAACTGCGGTATTAAACCATAAGTATCAGAGATAAACTTATTACCTAACACATGGTCGATGTGGCAGTGGGTGTTTAAAAGCAATACGGGTTTTAATTGCTCATTTTTAATAAAGTTCAAAACTGCATTTTGCTCTTGTCCGGTGTACATCCCAGGATCAATAATTACACATTGTTTGCTTTCGTCAAATAATATATAGGTGTTTTCCTGGTAAGGGTTGCAAACAAAAGATTTAACCTGTATCATGTTTTCAAATTAACAACAAAAGCAGCAAACAAGAGAGAGCTTTGTTTGAAATAAAAGATATTCCCTGGATAAATTAAGAGAATAGCTTGATTTTCACTTTTTCATCATTTTATATTTAAGTGTATATTCGGACTTAAATCTGCCTTAGTATGCCCGTAAAAACCTTTGGTAGCTCTGTTTATGGAGTTGAAGCAACCACAATTACTGTAGAAGTTAATATTAGCAGTGGTATGAAGTATTTCATTGTTGGCTTGCCTGATAATGCAGTGCGTGAAAGTATGCTGAGGGTTGAAAGTGCGATAACAAATTCAGGTTATCGAATGCCCAGACAAAAAATTGTGGTCAACCTTGCTCCCGCAGATATCCGAAAAGAGGGTTCTTCGTATGATTTAGCTATTGCGATCGGTATTTTGGCGGAATCTGGCCAGGTCGAAACCGCTTTGCTGGATAAATATCTTATCCTCGGCGAACTTTCCCTCGATGGTGATATACAAACGGTAAAGGGCGCTTTGCCAATCTCTATTCAGACGAGAAAGGATGGCTATGAAGGTTTAGTTATTCCAAAAGCAAATGCGCGGGAAGCTGCGATTGTAAAAGATTTAAAGGTTTACGGAGTCAGCACCTTAAAAGAAGTTGTGGAATTTTTCAATGGCGATACCTCGCTAAAAACCACTGTAGTTGATGCCCGGGATGAGTTTTTCAATAAAATAAATACCTACGACAGCGATTTCTCGGATGTAAAAGGGCAGGAGAATATAAAGCGTGCACTCGAAATCGCAGCAGCCGGTGGTCATAATGTTATTTTAATTGGTCCGCCCGGAGCCGGAAAAACGATGTTGGCCAAAAGATTACCGACGGTTTTGCCGCCCTTAAATTTACATGAAGCGCTCGAAACTACTAAAATACATTCTGTAGCGGGTAAGCTTGCGGCTTCAGATTCTTTAATGACGATTCGGCCATTTCGTTCTCCACATCACACTATTAGCGATGTCGCATTGGTCGGTGGGGGCGCACATCCCCAGCCGGGAGAGATATCACTGGCGCATAACGGCGTACTATTTTTGGATGAATTGCCAGAATTTAAACGCACAGTTCTGGAAGTGATGCGACAGCCGCTTGAAGAAAGAAGAGTAACAATTTCCAGGGCAAAATTTAGTGTTGACTACCCTGCAAGTTTTATGTTAGTCGCTTCGATGAACCCATGTCCCTGCGGATTTTACAATCATCCCGAAAAGGAATGCGTATGCGGTCCAGGTGTTGTACAGAGATATTTGAGTAAGGTTTCGGGGCCATTGTTAGACAGAATTGACTTGCATGTAGAGGTTACGCCGGTCGATTTTAGCGAGTTGTCATCAGACCGGAAAGCTGAAGCGAGCGATTTAATTCGTGAACGGGTAATTAAGGCCAGAGAAATCCAAACGCAACGATTTGCGGAAAAAGCGGATGTGTATTCCAATGCTCAAATGAGTCCGAAAACGGTGAGAGATATTTGTAAAATCACCGAGGCTGGTCAGATGCTGCTAAAAAAAGCCATGGAAAAACTTGGTCTTTCAGCACGGGCTTATGACAGGATTCTGAAAGTTTCAAGAACGATTGCCGATTTAGATGCCAGCGAAGATATAAAGATTGAACATCTGGCCGAGGCAATTCATTACAGGAGTCTGGATAGGGATAGTTGGGCGGGATAAATCTAGTCGGGATCTCAAAAATTAAGTTTTTTTTAAGGAATTGTTAAAGTAAGATACTTTTTCAGCCTGTATGCAGTTAATAAATAGATTGTTCATCTTAGAATGGATGTTTTCATAAGTAGAAGCCGGATCGAAAGGTCCGGCTTTCTTTTTATTCTTCGTCCTGGGGGATGATTGAAAGTAAGGATTTAGGGTCATCATCCTCCTCTTCTTTCGCTTTTCCTTTCTTTTTAAAAGGCGAAATTATTTCATAAAATGCTACTTCCGCAAACTTACTCAAGATCTCAATTCTCGGGTTTATTTGGCCCGATTCTATTTGGTGCAGCTCAATCTGGCTCATTTGAAGCAGCTTTGCGAAATCAAATTGGCTGTATCCAAGTTTTAATCTGACCGTCTTGATCTTTTTACTGAAATATTTCTCCATTGTGCGGTTTGGGTGAATACTTACGTATGATGGAAATTTCCTGCATCAGATTCAACTCCACTCTTATCGTATTATTATTCTTCAAATGAATTTATTTTCACCATAAAGGTAATCACTTGGGCTTTATTAGGCAAATGATGATCTGAATCGGCCGTTAGTTCAATTAAATTTGTATGGGTATTTAACCTCTGATGAATGAAAGGGTTAAACAAGCCCCTTTTAGTGAATATAGCGATCATTAGTAGCTTGACTTGTAAACTTCAGTTCCGTTGTGTTATTTTTAGAACTTGAACAAGGCACAACAAATTTTTCTGCACGCCATTGTATGGCTGGCTATAATGGTCTTCTTTGTGTTGTTAAGCAGCAGGAACGGTGATTTCCACCAGTCCATCGTTATTTTCGTGTATTTCGGCTTTTTCAACATCACTATATTTTATACGAACTATTTATACATACTGCCTAAATATTTAAGCGAACGCAGATACTGGATCTGTAGCCTTCATATTATTTTGTTAATACTGATTTCGGGGTTATTTAAATACGGTTTTGCATATCTCTTTAAAGAAACGATCTTATTAAGGGGAGAAAGCGAAATACCTTTTAGCCAGTATTATGTGGGCGCAGTTTTTACCGGTATTTTTTTTATTTTCCTCAGCACAGCTTTTAAGTTTTCGGTCGACTGGTTTTTGAATGAAAAGGTTAACAAGAATCTTGAAAATGAAAAGCTGGTTGCAGAACTTGCTTTTCTAAGATCCCAGATAAATCCGCATTTCTTGTTCAATTCTCTGAATAATATTTATTCTCTGGCTTATCAAAAGTCCGATAGAGCACCAGAAGCGATCATGAAGCTAGCCGAGATTATGCGCTATATGCTTCAGGAGAGTAACGAACCGCTGGTTAAATTGTCCAGGGAAATTCGATATCTGGAAAATTATATAGAGTTGCAGAAATTGCGGTTTAAAGGAGAAGCTTATATAGATCTAACTATCACCGGCGATTATGCGGAGCAGGAGATTGCGCCTTTAATACTGATTTCTTTCGTTGAAAATGCCTTCAAGCATGGTGTAGCATCCGAGCCTAAAAATCCAATAAATGTCACAATTTGTATATCTCATCATCGTTTGTTATTTGAAATTTCGAATAAAAAAAGCTTGTTTAATAAAGATGTGAGCAGCGGCATAGGATTGAATAACGTTCGGCGCCGCCTGGATTTACTCTACCCCGGAAATTACGAACTGAAAGTCGATGAGAGCGACTTGATGTATTTTTGTCAACTATCGCTAAATATTTGAAAAAGGGTCATACCAGAAAGTGTTATTTGGTGTTAAAAAGAAGTGTGCAGCCTATTGTTGTACAGTTTTTACATAATTAAGGGTTCATACATCTAAAATCAATACCTTCGCATTATGACAAAATTTGCTGATGATTTTCTGGAAGCTTCTGAAAATAAAGCATTTAATTTAGACCACCGACGCATAATAAATTTTAACATTGGCCGCTATGATACAGCTGTTAAGCGTGGTTTATCGCGGTTAGCTAATCTTGAAAACTCAAAGCGCAAAGCCCATGTGATAAAATGGAAGGTGATGGAAAACCTGGATAAGTTATTACCAGAGTTTGAAGCCAATTTTCAGAAACGTGGGGGCAAAGTTATTTGGGCGAATGACGCCGACGAAGCGAATCGCGAGATCTTAAGTATCATCCGTAAGGCGAAAGCAAAAACGGTCATAAAGGCAAAATCGATGACCACAGAGGAAATTCACTTGAATGAGTTTCTTGAACACAATCAAATCGAATCTTTGGAAAGCGATTTGGGAGAATACATAGTTCAGCTTCTTGGTCAAAAACCGTATCATATTGTAACTCCTGCAATGCATTTAAGTAAGGAGGATATTGCTAAGCTGTTTCATGAAAGGTTTGGTACCCCTGCAGATGCAAGTCCGGAAGTTCTCACTCAAAAAGCAAGAGAACTACTTCGCGAAAAGTATACTTCTGCAGATGTTGGTATCACTGGAGGCAACTTCCTGATAGCCGACTCTGGCAGTGTTTGTCTCACCGAAAATGAGGGGAATGCACGCTTAACAACAACTTTTCCTAAAATTCATATCGCAATTGTTGGAATCGAAAAAATAATACCTTCAATAAACGACCTCGACCTTTTTTGGCCCTTGCTTTCAACGCACGGTACCGGGCAAAATCTTACAGTTTACAACAGCATATTAAGCGGTCCGCGTCAGGAAAATGAAACCGACGGTCCTGAGGAAATGTATGTCGTTCTTCTTGATAATGGGCGGACAAACTTACTTGCACAAAAAGAGCAACGCCAGGGATTGTATTGTATACGATGCGGAGCGTGCTTAAATGCCTGTCCAATCTATAAAAATATCGGTGGCCATACCTACGAAACAACCTATAGCGGCCCGATCGGATCGGTAATAACACCTCACTTACGTGGGATGGAAGATTTTAAACATCTAAGTTACGCTTCCAGCCTTTGCGGAAAGTGCTCAGAAGTTTGTCCCGTTAAAATTGATATTCATAAGATGTTGCTGTTGAACCGGCGCGACGCAGTTAATGAAGGCTTTAGCACTAAAGCTGAAAAACTCGGATGGAAAGCCTGGCAGACCGGGATGTTAAAGCGAAAATTTATGGATTTTGTAAGCGGCCGGTGGAAAAATATTTTTTTAAAAACATTTTTTAGAAAAACCTGGGGTACACGTCGAAAACTTCCCGTGGTTAACAAGAAATCTTTTAGTCAGCAGTGGCAGGAAAAAAACATTGATTAGTGTTTACAGGATACTACACTACTGATCTTAATGTAATACACCCTCTGATTCTTTTGTTAGGTTGGCGGTATTTTTTATCTTTTTAGGAAAACTGATGTTTTATTGCAGTTAAAATAGGTTTTTTTGAGATTTCGGCACAAAATTTCCTTGTGTACGCGCAATGCACTCTTTTCTTAAAAATACCATTTTGTTGTCGAGCTTATTTATATGCTTTTGTTCTGTAATAAGTTCATGTGGCAGGCTTTACTCAAATGATCTTTCCCGTGAGGATTATCTTTTAATGTCCGCCGGTTTTTCAACCGAGCAGGAGGTAGCCTTATATGCCGATTCGATAAATACCGTATTACCGCTTTGCAAAGAGGTAAAAAGTATGGTGTATTCGCTTGGCGACTATTCTTTTCAGGTAAGTAAATTCCTGCAGCATGGGGAAACTGTTTTGTATGTGGAGCATGGCAACAGTGGTGAGTACGGCAGTGTAGAAAAACGCTTTTATATTGAAAACAGAGCTCCCGTTTTATTGATGGAGAGGTCGACAGATAATACCAAGGCAATAAAGTTCTCTAAAACGTATTTTAGAGAAGGTAGGGCGTTTACCACCAGAGAAAGGCTTGGTATGAATGAGATGGAGATCCGGGACGCGAGTTATAAAGGCGCTGAACCTGCAACGGTGTATTACCGGACTTTAGAAACGTACGAAGATGCCATAAATCAACGGCGGAAATTTGACCTCGTTTTTGAGGAAATTGCCGAATGCCCTAAAGCTAAATACCTTATCTTATCCCGAAAGGAAATTAATTCATACCGAGCTCCTATAAAAGTTGAAGTCGAGGATGAATTTATACACGAACTCTACTCTAATCCGCTACGTTACCGTGGTGAGAAACTTGATATAACCTGGAGAATGAATGCTAATAACGAGGCAGTCTATTCATATGGGAAACTCAAAACCCGGGATTAATCTTCTTTAACCGGAAAAACCTCGGCCAGCGGACTGAATAGATAGATTCTTCTGGTGTTTAGTTCGAGGCATTTAATCCGTTTTCTCAATAATTCATCTTTCCGGAAGGTTCTGCCATCTTTTAATTTAAAAATACTCTTCATCGCAAGTAATTCCACGGGTACTCCATTCGATGCCGTGTCGTATTTGCGTAATGCTCTGAACAGGTTTAAATCGCTGCAGCTGGATGCGGCTGGGTTGTCTAAGTAAAGGTTAATGGCTCCTTTTAAATCAGTTGGGAAGACCTCTTTTTCAAAGAAGGGTTTCATCATTTTTTTAAAGTTAGATTTCCACTCAAGGCCGTGTGGTTTTGCTTTTCCCTGGTATTCGTTCCAGGTTTGGAGATGTGCAAATTCATGAACCGTAGTTACCAGAAATGCGTAAGGGTTTAGATTGAAATTGACCGATATGCGGTGATTATCACCATTATAAGGCGGCCGGTAATCGCCGAATTTAGTGTTCCTTCCGCGGGATACCTTAAAGTCGCATTTGTAATAATCAATCCAGCGGGCAATAATGGGAGCTGCTTCAGCAGGTATGTATTTTGCCAGAACTTGTGCCTTATCCAACCTGTTTACTTTAAAATATTATACACCAGTAAACTTGCAAGATAAGCAAGAGCAGTCATATATCCCAGCTGAATAATTGGCCATTTCCAGCTTTTAGTTTCCCGGTATACAACAGCCAGTGTGCTCATGCATTGCATCGCGAAAGCATAAAAAATCATTAAAGAAAATGCCACAGCAAAGGTGAAAACAGGTTGTCCCGTTTCGGGATTTCTTGCCTGGTGCATTTTATCTCTTACAGATTCTATCTGCGAATCGTCACTGCTTACACTATAAATGGTTGCCATTGTTCCGACAAAAACCTCACGGGCAGCAAAGGAAGTGATAAGGGCGATTCCGATTTTCCAGTCAAATCCTAATGGCTTGATTGATGGTTCGATGGCTTTTCCTATAACTCCGGCATACGAGTGTTCCAGCTTATCCGCAGCTTTAGAGCGTTCTAGCTCATCCGGAGGATATTTCTCTGTATAGGCTTTAGATTGATATTTAAGCTCAATCTCGTGCAGTTTATTAGCCGGGCCATAAGAAGCCAGTACCCATAATATGATCGATATGGCCACAATTACTTTTCCGGCTTCAAATACAAATGCCTTTACTTTTTCATACATGGTATAAAGCACATTATCCCAACGTGGCATGCGGTATACCGGAAGTTCCATGATGAAATATCCGCGTTCTCTCGACTTGATAAGAAATTTCATTATCCAGGCAACCAGAATTGCGGAAACAATGCTTAAAACGTACATCCCCATTAAAGCCAATGCTTGTAGGCTGAATAAGCCAAAGGCTTTTTGCGCAGGAACAACCAACGAGATTAGAACGGTATATATTGGTAGACGTGCGGAGCAGCTAACAAGCGGGGTGACCATAATTGTAATAATGCGGTCTTTCCAATTTTCGATGTTGCGGGTGCTCATTATAGACGGAACGGCGCAGGCAAATCCACCAATTAATGGCACTACAGATTTGCCGTTAAGCCCTACTTTGCGCATTATTTTATCCATCATAAAAGTAACCCGCGCCATATAGCCGGTATCTTCAAGGATGGAAATAAATGCAAACAGGATGGCGATCTGCGGTATAAATACCAATACACCACTTAATCCCGCCAATATTCCATCAACAAATAAGTCGGTTAAAACGCCTGCCGGCAATAGCGAATGTGCAGTCTGTGTTAGCCATACAAAAATATTTTCAATCAGGCTCATCGGGTACTCCGACCAGGCAAAAATTGATTGAAAGATTAAAAAAAGGATGGCAAAAAATATAATAAAACCCCAGATTTTATGGGTCAAAACCCGATCGATTTTATTGCTGATTGTTTCTTCTTCTGCAGCGCCGGCACGAAACTTTACTGTGTCAAAAAGTACGTCGTTAATGAAATTGTAACGGGCGATGGTTTCGGCCGCTTGAGTTTTCTGCGAATGGAAAAAGAATTCCTGTTCAATCTCTTCTATGCGGTCGCTTTGCGATGCTGAAAGGAAGTGAAGATTTTCGTGTTGGTGGGCCAGTTGTAAAGCTGTGTAGGGTAAATCAACTTGAAGTTCTTCTCGTATTTTGTTTATTAAGCCGGGAGCTAAAACTTCAACTTCGATTGTGTCAGCTTGAAGAGCTTCCGGGGATGTATAGGCAATAGCTTCCTTAAGTTTATCTATATTTTGACCCTGTCTTGCGCAAATGGGTACAATTTGCACCCCCAAACGTAATGCCAGCTCATTGATGTTAATGTCTGTGCCTGCCTTGTTTGATAAGTCTATCATGTTCAAAGCAATAATAACAGGGATCTTCAAATCCGCAACCTGGGTATACAATAGCAGATTACGCTTTAGATTGGAAGCATCGGCAACAATAACAATGATGTTTGGATGTGAGGGATTATTTTTATCAGCGAGAACCTCAAATACAATGGTTTCGTCTTTGCTTTTCGGATACAGGCTATAGGTGCCTGGTAAATCGATTATTTCGGCATTTCTGCCATCGGGTAGTTTGCAGGTACCGGTCTTTTTGTCAACCGTCACACCGGCAAAATTGCCGACTTTTTGATGTAAGCCGGTTAAAAGATTAAATAAGGTAGATTTTCCAGTATTGGGATTTCCAACCAGCGCAACTCTTAACTCATCCTTCACTGATAATTTTTATTGCAATATGATAGTTGAAGCCTCTAGCATGCGAAGGCTTAGCTGGTAACCTGAAACGGTTATAGCCATTGGATCGCCAAGCGGTGCAAAACGTTCAACAATAATTGGCTCACCTGGCAGGCAACCCATTTCCATAAGTTTTATTGACATCTCAAGGTCAGTGAACTCTTTTATAACGCCAGTATCGCCTGGTTGCAATTGTGAAAGCTTCATGTATGTTTTAAACTCAAGCAAAAATAGATCTTATTTTTAATAAATCCAAATAAGCTTAAGAGAAACAATAGGCTTTAATTTTAATGGCTTATCGAAGTCTCCGGATAAGACCGGAATTTTACCTTCGGACAGTTGCAGTCCTTTTTAAAGAGGCTGCACGATGATAATGAAAGAATTCCAACCACCACAATTGCCTTAAATAAGTTTTTCATATCCCGTTCTATGCAAAAAAATGTAACTAAAGATTCCCATACTAACGCCTGCCATATCTGTTACAAAGTCCCATAAATCAGCGGATCGGTAGGTAAATACTTTCCATTGTAAAATTTCAATTCCAGCACCTAAAAAAGCTGTAATCAAAAGTATTTTAACAATAGTCATTATACGGAATGTATAACTTCCTTGTTGCCTGATTTTGCCATAAAATAACAACACGGTAAGTACAAAGAAAAAGCCAGTATGAACCAGCTTATCAAAACCTTCGAATAGGGGGAGGCCTTCAGCTACATTATCTAAGGGCATGTCGCAAAGAATGAGCACAATCGTTGCCCAAATAATAGAAAGGTATTGGTGCTTTAGGGTGGCAAACATTAAACTCCAATCAATTCTTTATATTGATCTGCGGAAAGCAAATCGCCCGCTTCTACAATAGATTTTACTGCAATCTTAACCATCCATCCTTCGCCATATGGATCCTGATTAACCAACTCTGGAGCAGAGTCTAGTTTTTTATTGATCTCAAGAACGGTTCCAGTAACTGGCATAAATAAATCTGAAACAGTTTTTACTGCTTCAACTGTACCAAAAACTTCGTTTTCTGTAACTTCCTGACCAACGGTATTGATGTCTATGTAAACAATGTCTCCAAGTTCGCGTTGAGCAAATTCTGTAATTCCAACAATAGCGTCCTTACCTTCAATTTTGATCCATTCGTGATCCTTGGTGTATTTTAATTCTGATGGGAAATTCATGCTTTTATATTTTCGCCAAAAATAGGAGTATATGATGGTATAAACAAAGTTTATAAACGCTATTGTAAAGTAAAACGTAAACTCATACCAAAATTGCTGAACGATGTATTGAAGGTTTGAGAAGTATACGGTTTGGTGATATTTCCGTCGTAAAACAATCTCAAATTAAAACGCTGATTCAGTACATAATCTATCGATGGGCGTACGGTAATATTTTTTGCGCCTGATGATATTTCGGGATCTTCAACATCTGCCCTGTAGATTACTGTTTTTCGATCATTCAAAGCGAAATCCATTTTAAAGTTCAGGTCGTTGTTCAGCTTTTTGCCGCTGAATAGTCCTAATGGGAAACGGAAGTTTGCGGTACGGTAACCAAGTCCAAAAGTGATTCCATTATCACGTTGTTGTGCTAGCTGACTATTCGCAAGGCTTAAACTTAACAGCCTGGATTTGCGGTATTCGAAATTTGCGGTCAGATTGTTTTTCAGTCTGAAATCAATTCCCAGTAACGGCAGAAATTGCTCTGCAAGTGTTATTTGCGAGAATTGATATGCCGGAAGGAAATTATCGTTTACGTCTTTAAGGTTTGAAAACCCATTCAATTCCTGGTATCTGGCCAAAGAATTGAAACTGTTAATATTATAGCTTGATCGATAAGTATGATTAACATCAAAGGAAGCAAAAATATTATTAAAGAACGGGTATTTAGTTAAACCGTTATACGTCAGGCGCCAGTTAGGAATTGGGATTTTTGGAAACCCGCTTAGCCTGGTTTTATCAGGATCTTTGCCACTGTATGCGGATAGGAACGATGCGATTACCACATCCTGCGAGTTTTTGCCATAACCATCGGAATAACCGCCGTTTACACCGGTAGAGTTTGGATTTAAAGAACCCAATCTTCTTGAAATAACTTCACGATTTGCTTCGAACTGCCTGAATAATTTCGACCCACTGTCTTTGTCATCTTTAGCAAAGGCTGTGCGGAATAGGAGATAGGATATGCTAAAATCTCCGGTGGTAATCGGGCTCTGATTTTCGAAACTATTGTTCGTCGGGCTGAACCTGAAATTGGTTGAATAATTGAAACTTTGGCTTTTTGAAGCTGTTAATTCGATTCTTAAATCAGCGATAGGTTCTATCGTTCCCCGGATATTCAAATCTTCTTTCCGGGTTGTAATATAAAGCTGATTCATCAAACTATCACGGGTGATCCAGCCGTTTTGGACAGCTCGTCCTCTGATATCTTGTTGACCACCAAATATGAAGTCCCAGCCAGGTGCATTGGCATCAAGATCATAACCCAAAATCTTTGATTTTGGCAAATAACCCGGTAAAAATGTGCCTTGTGTTTTGGTGTATGCTCCCGTTATGTTTTTTAGACTGGTTAATACGCCAAGCAGAAGTTTACCTGCACCTTTATTGTTCGGATCGTTCGCTTTACGTATAAATCCAAACTTATTATACAGGGTGATGAAATTTAAGGATGGATTGAGTTGAATGGTCCGTGCGTTCTGAATGGTGTTACCCAGATTTATTGAATCGATTCTTAGAGTCGATAAAGGCTCGGTTCTCCAGTTAAAGTTTGTGCCGTAACGTGCTACCAGACTGGTCCATCCTAATCCTGGTATTTTATTGATCGGAACGGTATAGTTTAAATTCAGCGTATGGTTGTAATCGGTATTTCTGCCTAATTTCTTGAGATTATTCCACACAGTATCACGTTTTAATCCATCAAGGCGACCCTCCGGTTCATCAATAACCGAATAATTGGTGGCATTAAAATCTAACTTTAACGATTTTGTTAAATCCCAGCCTATTCCGTATAACCGCGACATCTGGAAATTCTTATTGAAATTGGTGCTAATCGGGATAAAGTTGTTAGGGTCGTTGTCTCTTAATGTGTTTTCAGAATATAATCGGTCGACATCTATTCTGAAGTTTAACATGGATGGTAACAGCGAGAAATTAAAGTCCTTTAAAAGACTTAGCATATTCGATTTTATGATTTTCTCGAACGGAGCATAGTTTTTTGATTGTCCTGAATAGTTATAGGCCAAACCCGCTCTATAGGTTTTTTGGAGGGCGGATTCAGTAATAAAATCTCTGTGATTGTATGCTGTAAATGCATAGTTTGCACTCCAGTTTTCGATGTCCCACAGTCGGGATTTGCTATTTGGGTCCGTTTTTATTTTTCTGACATTGGTGAAATTAATGCTTTGTCGCCTGGTAAAGTCATTTACAATGCCGTTTATCGTCTTTCTTTCATTTTTCGACAATCCTTCAAGTGTGGTATTCAGCTCCATATCCTGAAAGCGTGAATCATATTGAGGAGTGCTTAATTGTCTTGAAAAATTGAAAAACATCGGAACTTTCAAGCCCGAACGTGCAGGAAAGAATTTTCCTAGTTCTAAACTTGAGGACAGATCGAAAAACATATCCTCATTTCGATTTCGTTCGCTTACTTTTTTGTCGATTGACCCGAAACCAACGGTACTTGTACTTCCGGAAATTGTAACATCTCCGAAGTCGGCGAGTTTTGTATTTAATCTGGCAGTGGCAGCCCAGCCACCACGCTCATCAAAGTCGGTTAAGCGTAATTCGTTAAACCATACCTGGGCGCTTTTATCCATGCCATCATCCACACCCGGATTCGATGAGCTTCTTAGTGGATTGCGAACCCCTACCATGTATATCCGAACCTTACTTAAGTCGGGTTGCCCAACAATAATGATCGTATTTTTACCATCCTTAAAAACAAACGGTATATTACTTCCAGGATGGGTGCCGCGATCTACTGCATTATTTCTGGCAGCTTTTGCCGCCTGGAATAATTTCAATTCGATATCCAGTTTATTAACCTCAGGCCAAATAGCATTTGCATCCCTCGAACCCGGAACGGTTACTTTTAATGGAATTTGATATTCATAATAGTTGTCCTGATTATCTGTTCCAATGCGCAAGAATCCGCTAACATCGTTGTCATTTAATTGCTCGCCTTCGGCATGAACAAACATTTCAATTCTTTTATAAGAGCGGAAATCATTATAAGTTGTACGAAAAGCTGCTCGTCCATAGCCGTCACGAAGATTTTTTACATTTAGCGCCAGCGATTGCTCATTCTGCCTGGTGTCACCTCTGAAATTACTGAAATCGCGTTCGCGCTCAATGCCTGGCGGAACAACGTAAGGTATTGGTGTACGACGGCCGTTCTCTTCAATATTCACAGTACTTACGTCCAGCTTTGAATTGTCCAGAGGTGGGTTTAAGCCCAAATCTGGGTCTGCAATAACTTTTGAAGAGGTGTTTTCTGAATTATACCTGCGCCATTCTCCTCGAACCAATTGCAATTTGGCCATTCTTAAAATGGTAGTATCTGCAAAATCGGTCATAAACATCCGGGCAAAACGGATCGATTTAAAATCCTGAATATTGCCTACTTTCTGCTGGTATTGAGCAATAGGAATTTTAAACTGATACCATGATACCTGCTGACTTAACCCATTGGGAAGTTTTACAGTTGAAGTTACTTTATCGGTGATGTAATTTTGGCCAACGACCATATCTTGCGGACGAATGGATACTTTGTACTGAAAATATTCATCTGCCAGGGATGAGTTGTTGTCGCGGTTTATATCTTCTCCGTCTGGCAGAGAAGTGGACGCAGAATTATCAATGCCTAATTCGGCTTGTGATTGTTCGTTGGTCTTAGAGTTTCCTTCCGGGCCATTGTATCGTTCATACCGCTTTAAAATACCTGCATTGGCATTGTCTAAATCGTTTCCACGATAATATTGAAAATCATCTGAAGAAGGATCCGTTTGCAGTTGCGTTGCAGCCTGGGGATTCAACTGACTTAAAAAAGGAGAAAAGAATTGACGTTCATCCGTGCTGTTTAACCCGTCTAAACCTACATCCTGAAATTTTCTCGCCGAAGGATCATTATCGAACGCCTGAATTACCGGTTGTAGTTTTGGAATCCGGCCCCATACTGTTTGATCAGTCTTAGTTGGGTCGCCGTCTCCAGGAAGTCCGTTTTCCAAAGACTTTCTGCCATCTTTTAATATATCTTCAGAGATACTACCAAGGTTAAAATATAAATCTCCGCCAGTAGCGCCGGGTTTATAGATAAAAGGATCCATTACCCACATTTCAATAAATTCAATATTCAGAGCCTCAAAATCTGTACTTTCAAGTCTTCTGAAAATTCCTCCCCAACGGCTTCTCGGATTATTCAATGTTCCGTTTGGATTGACGCCCGAAGTAGTATAATTATACGGACCGCGAAGCATCGGATAATACGCAAGATCGAAGGTCGGAAGGGTTAATGGCTGACCTGTGGTCGATTGCTTGAACGGAAATACTTCCTGTTCAATTACCTCTCTGACGAAATGGTTGGACTGCTCATTCTTGTCGTTTTTAATGTTCGCCGGAGTTAATGAGTTATTTCGGTTGAAGAACAAGGGGTCAATATTGTAAAATGCCAATCGGGCACGGTTGAAACCATAGGCCAGACTTAGATCCTGAGCCTCTGGAAAAAGCTGTGGTGTTCCAGAAATTTGCCATCCTGCCGGGCTTTTTATATCGATAATTGAGCGGCTGCCCTCAAAATCATCCAGGTAACTGGCGCCATTTTTACTGCCGGCAAAGTCTAAAGCACTTGGATGTCCGGGGATCAGCTTAGCAAATTCTCCCGTAAAAGTCACCGAGGAAGTTTCTTTAGTACTTAAAAAAGGCAGCTTATCAACCAATTTCGTCAGCCATCTGGAGTCGGAACTATAATTTGCATCCATGCCTAAAATAGTATTCGAAATGGCTTCTTCACCAATGTTTATTTTAGGAGTAAGCGGCCTTTCTGAAAGGTTCATAATAGTTCCACCTAAATTTAGTTTGTCGCTTGCATGATAGTCAAACCGGGATCCAAATAAGGAGCGTTGCTGTAAGCCAAACAGCTCATTATTCTCCATTTTTATTTTTATCTGCTGTCCGGAACTTAAAAGCGCCTGGTTCAGAATTCTCACCCTTCCGCTATTATAGTCTACAGTAAAATCAGCTCCTTCAACTAATGGAAGCGTTCCTGCAGTTACTTGTACAGAGCCAGGAGGAACATTAATCGCATTTAGCTGAAATTCCGAACTTACCTCTGATTGATAGGTTCCTTTTAGAATGTAGCGGTTTAGCCTGGGGAATAACTGTTGCGCCACTACCCTCGTAGAATCATATAATTGTTGGTACACATATTTGTCTATGAGATTTTGTTCGCTAACTGCGACAAACTGTTTTGCCAGGTCGGAGCCAAAGGGTTCTACAAGTGGAAATGTGATTCTGCCGTTGAGCGGATCGATTGTAACGCCTTCAACAAAGTCGAAATATCCATCGGGCCGATTATCGCCTACCTGATTCAGGTTGTCTAAATTGGTTACCTGTATCCAAAGTTTACGGTTTGTTCGGGTGCCTTCATTGATCAGAGGCATTTCAACGCCCGTTTCCTCGTCAAGTCTGAAAATATTCAGATTAAAAGCATTTTTGCTGATCTGGTAAGCTCCTAATGGATAAATGTTTTTCATCATGAGATCCCAGGTTGGGAGATTGGTTTTTAGAATCTCATTTTTAAGTAATTTGGTAAACAGAAGCTGCGGGTTATTCGGATCTACCGGGACATCTGTCGAGAATTCACCCACCTGATATTCAACCCCATTTACATTATATCGAAATGCGACAGCCAGTACTTCGTCGGCATTCAGCGATGAATTTAAAGAGATGTAACCGAGCCTTGCGTTTAAAGTAAACTCCCTTTCCGTAAGCTTTCTGGCATAAGTAAGTTTCGAGTAATTATCTGTACCTCCGGTTCCCTGGAAGTACGAGTTTATCGAATTAGAATTTGTTAAACGAGCATCCGCGGGAAGATTTTGCAAAAGGTTATTGGATTGTTGCGGGAAGCCAGGACCCTGAAATCCAGCGGGCAACGCAGACCCTCCGCCCTGGAATAAAGTGGTATTGTACGGGCTGTTTTCCCCCAAATCCATGAATGCTAATACGTCTCTCGAATCTGTGGTACTGTTGCTGCGGTTTGTTACCCATACTTCTATTTTTGTTACTGTTGCAGGAGAAGTAATAATTGGGATATTTTGTAATGCCTTATTGTAGTTGTTTCTGAAATATTGCGACAGAAAATAATGCTTATTTGCTTCATAGTTATCAGCGGTAATTCTGAACTCGTTTTGTTGCGAGCCGTTGCTTATGTTAATTTCTCGGGGCTGTGATTTTTGTTGAGAAAAGATACTCGTAACATTTAGACGCCCGAACTGCAGCTGAGTTTTCAAGCCGAAAAGTGCCTGACTCCCTGTTATTAAGGTTGAGTTTAAAGGAAGGCTTACGTTCCCTGCTTCAATTTTTTGGATTATCTCGTCGGGCCTTCCGGTATAATCGAGTTTCATTTGATTTTCAAAATCAAATTGAGCCTCGGTGTTATAATTTGTTGTTATCCGCAATTTTTCTCCGATGTTACCAACCACGTTCATCTGGATCCGCTGATCAAAGTCGAAATTTCCCTGTCTTCTTTGACGCTCGTTAAAAAGAGGATTCTCATTTTTGTTGAGCCTTCCTGCCAAGGTTAATTCTGCACTTCCTTGCGGTCTGATATCAATCAGCGATCCGCCAAATATCCGCTCGAACGATTTGTTGTTAATTGAAACAGAGGGTATAAATCCGGGTTCATGCGCCTCATTAATTGGTGCGTCTGACAGTTTTCGCCAGTAATCCCGTTTTACCTGTTCGTTTTCATATCGTTGATATTCTGCGATGGTTAGATATCTCGGAGCACGGTAAGGTCTGTCGCCGATCTTTTCCTGAATGATATATCGTTTTGTTACAGGGTCAAAATCAACTGAGCGCTTAACGTTTGCCGGGTTGGGCAGATATAAGCCAGGCTGAGGCTTAAGATCAAGAATTCTGGAATCTTTAAACGGGTATTTTACTTTCAGACTATCAGATAAAGAATTGCTCACTTGTGCATATCCTCCGCCTGAAACGAGAATGAGAAAAAAACAGTAAATCCTTCGTAAGGAAAAGGCAGGTATACTCTTCAACGCCTGTTAGAATTTAGGTAATTATATGGTTTTCAGGGCAATCTTTATCAACTGTTCAACTGATAAACTTTCAGATGACAATTTTATTGCGCTGTCTAATGCTTTTTCAGCTGTATTTTTCGCAAAGCCTAACATTATAAGTGCCGACAAGGCTTCGTCTTTAGCTGTATAGTACTGTGGTGCAGATGTTAGGGTTTCTAGCCCCTCTTTTTTCAGTTTGTCCTGCAGCTCCAGGATTAAGCGTTGAGCCGATTTCGGTCCAATTCCTTTAATTCGCTGCATCTGAGACACATCGCCTTTTACAATGGCAGTTTGAATCTCATCGGGAGTGACGGATGACAAGATCATTCGACCTGTTCCCGGCCCAATGCCGGACACGGAAATCAAGTGAAGAAACAGGCGTCTTTCACCTTCTTCTGCAAAGCCATACAGCGTATGCGCATCTTCCTTTACATGCAGCCAGGTATAAAGCTTACATTTTTCCTGATTTGCAAGTTTGGAGTACGTATTAAGTGAGATGTTAATGTGATATCCAATCCCATTAGTATCAATTACCACATAAGTGGCACACTTAAAAACTAGTTTTCCATCGATATAAGCGTACATTATATTTTTTTTCTGCGACTAAAAATTCCTGTTTTCTTTCTGTTAAGCAGTTGTTCTTGTTTTGATTGAGCATCTACCACTGCAATGGTAACCATGTTAACAATTTCGCGAACAGAACTTCCCATTTGCAAAACATGAACGGCTTTATTCAATCCCAATAAAATAGGGCCAACGGCTTCAGCTTCACCAAGCTCTTGTAATAGCTTATATGCAATGTTCCCTGATTCCAGATTTGGAAATACCAGCGTATTGGCCGGCGCGTCTGAAAGCGTACAAAAAGGGAAGATATCTTTTAGCAGGGAATTGTTTATTGCAAAATTTGCCTGCATCTCGCCGTCAACTGTAATTTCGGGATGATGTTCATGCAAAATGCGTACAGCTTCTCTTGTTTTATCAGGCACTTCACCTTCATTTGAACCAAAGTTGGAATAGGATAGTATTGCGATACGCGGATTAATATTGAATTTACGTACTGAGTTATCTAATAAAATCGTAAGATCTACTAATTCTTCGATAGTAGGATTTTTATTTATAGTTGTATCACCAAAAAATACAGGTCCCTTTTTGGTTAACATCATATACATTCCTGCCACCCGGTTAACACCTTCTTCAGTTCCTATCACCTGCAGAGCGGGTCTAACCGTTACTCCATAGTCTTTTGTTAATCCTGAAATCAGGGCATCGGCTTCGCCGAATTCAACCATGCAAGCGCCGTAATAATTTCTGTCGAGTAAAAGTTTTCTGGCTTCGAATAAGGTGATTCCTTTGCGCTGACGCTTTTTGTAAAGCAGTTGTGCGAACTGCTCAACCTTTGCCAGCTCCTCAGCAGGTTCAATGATCTGTACTCCGTCAAGATCAAGCCCCGTTTCTTTTAGAATGGCCTTGATTTTGGCTTTGTTTCCTAATAAAATAGGCCGGGCAATACCTTCATCTTTTACAATCTGAGCGGCCTTTAAAATTTTATAATGATCGGCTTCTGCGAAGACGATACATTTTGGATCCGACTTCGCTTTGCTGCTTAATCCGCGTAAAAGCGCATCCTCGGTTCCAAGTCTCCGGTTTAATTCATCGGCGTAAGCTTCCCAATTGCTGATGGTTTTGCGGGCAATTCCTGAGTCAATAGCTGCTTTAGCCACTGCTACGGAGACCGATGTAATTAGCCTCGGATCCATCGGTTTAGGAATGATATAATCCTTGCCGAAGCTTATATTTTTTTTGTTATTGTACGCCAGGTTTACCGACTCGGGAACGGTTTTTTTAGCCAGTTCTGCAATTGCTTTAACCGCGGCAATTTTCATTTCTTCGTTGATGCCAGTAGCTCTTACATCCATTGCACCACGAAAAATGTAGGGGAATCCTAAAACGTTATTAACCTGGTTTGGATAATCCGAACGTCCCGTGGCCATAATTACATCTTTTCTGGCATTAACGGCAAGTTCGTATGCAATTTCGGGGTTTGGATTTGCCATGGCGAAAACGATAGGGTTTTTTGCCATCGTTTTAAGCATTTCGGGGCTCAATACATCGGAAGTAGAAAGACCAATAAATACATCCGAATCTTTCATCGCCTCGGCAAGTGTATTTATATCCCTGCTAGTCGCGAATTCCGCTTTTATTGGCTCTAGTTTTTCACGGTCTTTACGAATAACTCCCGACCGGTCAACCATTACCATGTTTTCTTTCAAAGCCCCAAGGCTTACATACAGTCGTGAGCAAGAAATAGCTGCGGCACCGGCACCGTTGATTACTATTTTAACTTTATCCAGTTTTTTTCTTTGAATTTCGCAAGCATTGAGAAGGGCGGCTGCGGAAATTATTGCAGTACCGTGCTGATCGTCATGCATCACCGGAATGTTCATTTCGGCTTTTAAGCGACGTTCTATTTCAAAACATTCTGGTGCTTTTATATCTTCAAGGTTGATGCCCCCAAAGGTTGGCTCGAGCGCTTTCACGATCTTTACAAATTCATCAACATCTTTTGTGTTAAGCTCAAGGTCGAACACATCAATATCTGCGAAAATTTTAAATAATAAGCCTTTTCCTTCCATCACCGGCTTACCGGCTTCGGGTCCGATATCCCCCAACCCAAGCACCGCAGTTCCATTGCTGATCACGGCAACAAGATTTCCTTTTGCGGTATATTTATAAACGTCATCAACATTATCGGCTATACGGAGACAAGGTTCTGCTACTCCGGGCGAATAAGCTAAAGTAAGATCGCGTTGTGAATTGGTAGGCTTGGTAGGAACAACTTCTATTTTTCCAGGTCGCCCTTGAGAATGGTAGTCAAGAGCATCCTGTTTACGATTAATTTTACTCATTAGATTTATCGCTTGGTGAGGCACCTGTAAAATTACGAATCTAATTTTGCGGGGCAACGGTTTGAGCGAAATAATAAAAGATTTCTCTCTTGGGCTAAATCACCCCTGAATGATCTTTAAAACCATTCCGGTTTGTACTGAGTAATGCTTTAACTTGTTTATAATTTTAATTTCTTCTTCGGTGCTGTTAAACTTTTCAGCAATTGAATCCAGCGTATCGCCTTCTTGTACTCTGTATGAAAAAGATACATCGCGGTGCACATACTTTGACGACTTTGGAAGGTCGCTTGCAGGTACCTGGTAAGAAAGCATTAGGTCGCCCTCTACAGGTGAAGTCTTCAGCATTTCCTCGCGTAACGCTGTGTATATATATGATTTAATCTCAGGAATAATCAATTTTTTAGGATCGTTTGCTGATCCGCCGATAATCAGATTTTTGTAGGATGGATTTAAAAGCGCAAGCATATCAATGTCTATGTTCGCTGCTTTTGAAATGCTCCAAAGAGACACTTTTCTATTTACAGTAAGGGTATTCGTAAAAATGTTGAGATTTGTTTCTGAAGGGTAAATACCGTGTTTCTTATAGTTGTTCATGATATAAACAGTGGCTATAAAAGACGGCACATAGTTTTGCGTTTCTGCAGGCAAGTATTTCCGTATGGCCCAGTAATCCAGGTTTCCGCCCCCGGCATCTTCCCTGGCCCATTTTATTCTGTTATGACCGCAATTATATGAAGCAATAGCCAATAACCAGTCGTTATACATTTGGTAGGATTTAAGAAGGTAATCAGCAGCTGCTTCAGAAGCTAAAACCGGATCTTTTCTTTCGTCAAGAGTGTCGTTAATAGTTAGGCCGTAAATTTTGCCAACGGGTTCAATAAACTGCCATAAGCCAGTTGCACCAACCCACGACTGGGCATTTGCGTTTAACGAAGATTCTACAACAGATAGGTATTTAAGTTCGGAGGGAAGGCCTTTTTCTTTAAATACACGTTCATATATGGGGAAATAATATTTTGAAAGACCCAGTACTTTTGAGAAACGCGCTTTTTGAGATGCATACGTTTCAATTAGCCTTTGTACCGGTTCGTTGTATGTAAGAGGAACAGTTTTTTGTAAGTTTTCGAGGGTCAGGCGGTAAGCAGGGTCGACGGAGGTCGTACTGTTAATTGTAATCTTTTTTTCTGATGCTTTGGTTTCCAGCGAAAATCCCAATAATCCCACTCCGCTGAACAAAACCAAAGTATAGGTTAATGCTCTTTTCATCAATTTTACTAGTTTGGCACCAATGCCGTTAAATATCAGTGCCTTTTACTAAATTACCTGTTTTTTTGTTACATTCAAAACGTATTTAGAAAAGGAAAGTAGTTCTGACTCTCCAAAACGTTTCCCAATAAATTGTATACCTATCGGTAAATTCGTTTTGCTTGTTCCAACAGGCAATGATATTGCCGGAATTCCGGCCAATGAGGCTTGAACAGTGAAGATATCAGCCAGATACATTACCACCGGATCATCTATTTTTTCCCCAATTCCAAATGCCGGTCCGGGTGTTGTGGGCAACAAAATAAAATCATGATTCCTGAGGATCTCCTCAGTTTTCTCGCGAATAAGTCGCCTTACTTTTTGTGCTTTCCCATAAAATGCATCGTAATGTCCCGCACTTAATACAAAGGTTCCGAGCAGAATGCGTCGTTTTACCTCTTCACCAAATCCCTCTGAGCGGGATTTCTTATAGGTGCTTTCCAGGTCAACAGCATTCGGACTCCTATAGCCATAATGCACTCCGTCATAACGAGCCAAATTTGATGACGACTCGGCCATTGTAAGGATATAATAAGTTGGCACAACATAGTCGAGGTATGGAAAAGAAATAGGCTCAACTTCATGCCCCTCTTCGAGCAGGCGCTTGATAGTACTTTCTGTCAGTGCTTTAATTTCCGGATCTAAACCTTCGCTATGCAAGGTTTCGGGTAAATAGGCTATGCGTTTTTTCCCTGACGAATTCAGGTTTTGCGAATATGCCGGGACTGGAAGAGTAGAGCAGGTGCTGTCATACTCATCATGTCCTGCAATTACTTCTAAAAGTAAAGCTGCATCTTCTACTGAATTTGTTATAGGGCCTACCTGATCGAAAGATGAGGCGTAGGCAATAATTCCATGGCGTGAAACTCTGCCATAGGTGGGTTTTAGTCCGACAACCCCACAAAAAGCGGCGGGTTGCCTTACCGAGCCTCCTGTGTCTGTGCCTAAAGATGCCATACATAAGCCAGCCTGAACGGCAACTGCAGAACCGCCAGAAGAACCTCCAGGGACTTTGGTATTATCAGCATCGTTTTTAACGGGCCCGAAGTAAGAGTTTTCATTCGAGCCACCCATCGCAAACTCGTCACAGTTTTGCCTACCGATTATAATAGCATCCTCAGCCAAAATGCGTTCTACGACTGTGGATGAAAAGATTGAATTATAATTTTGCAGAATTTTGGAGCCTGCAGAGACATTATGATCTTTATAGCAGATCAAATCTTTGATCCCAAGAATCATCCCTCCAAGTTTCCCTGCTGTGCCATTCAATATTTTAGCCTGAATCTCAGCTGCTTTGGCTTTGGCTTCATCAGCATAAACCTCCACAAAAGCATTTAAATGCTTTTTTTCCTCTATTCGTTGTAAATAATCCTGAACAAGTTCGACTAACTGAATTTTACCTTCTTTTATCTCTGTTTGGACAGATTTTAGAGATGAGTACTGATGCATGCCGTGAAATTACGCATTTCTGTGAAATGAAAGCAATAATGCTTCATTCATTGAAATTTTTTAAATTGAAAAACCTCATCCAGTTATGAATGAGGTTAGAATATCTGTTTTCGAGAATTATAGATCGCGGCGGTCAGCGTCTTTCGTTGCTGCAGGCTCACCATCTTTTCCTTCTTTAAACTCTTTTACTCCGCGGCCTAATCCACGCATTAATTCCGGGATTTTTTTACCACCGAATAATAAAAGAAGTGCCACAACAATTAAAATAATTTCCGGTGCACCTAAGCCTGCTAAAAAAATACTACTTACCATTTTTATAATTTTGACTGTGTCTGATCTGTGTTGGTTTCCTGACTTGATGAACCAGTGACATCAATATTCATGTCATCATGTACGGAATTTATATTACGATGGATTTCTCTCTTTACTCCATCCGACGCGTCTTTGAATTCGCGAATGCCTTTTCCTAATCCGCGGGCCAGTTCAGGAAGCTTTTTGCCCCCGAAAAGCAATAGTATGGCCAGCATGATTAACATTATCTCCGGGGTTCCCATATTAAGGAATAAAAAAATCGAGCTCAACATTATCAATCAATTAAGTTTGCAAATATAACTATATATACGATGTAAATTCTATTTTAGTTTGCTAGCCAGGTTTCCGGATTCATCGCTACTCCCCCTTTTCTAACTTCAAAATGTAATTGCGTAGTTCCGTCAACAGGATCGGTTATTACAGTGCCGATATTTTGTTTCAGAGATACCTTTTCGCCCTTAGAAACACTTGCAGAACGCAAATTTGAGTAAACTGTGAAATATTCACCGTGCTTGATCAAAACCACATACGAACCGCCCATGTTTAAAACGGTTGATACTTCGCCAGAAAATACCGCTCTTACACCCGAACCCGGCTCGGTTTGAATATCTATTCCGTTGTTTTCAACTGTAACATTTCCATACCGGTTTGTTCCAAAGCGTGCCACACTATTACCTGCAGCAACAGGCCACGGTAATCTTCCGCGATTACTTAAAAAGTCTGAAGATAATTTAGCGGCTTCAGGCGTCGAGGCTAATACTCTTGATCCTGATGCAACTGGCTTTGCAGCTGTACCTGACCGAGCAGCTTCGGCTTTGGCAGCGGCCTCGGCACGCCTTTTTGCCTCCGCAATTTCCCGGTTAATTGCAGCACTAATAGATCTGTTTAATTTGGCAACTTCTTTTTGCTTTTTAGATACCTCTTGCTTTAATAGCTTTTCCTGTTTGGTTAATTTAGTCAGTTGTACTGATTTGTTATTCTTTTCTTTACCAAGGGTTACTTTTTCCTTTTCCTGATCGTGCAACAAATTGTTTTTAGATCGTTTATTCTGATCCAGCTCAACAATTTTCATTCCCAACTCCTTCTGGGTGTCTTGAATGTAGCCGGCTTGTTTTTTCCTGTAATCGCCAAATTGTTGCAGATATTTCAATCGCTTATATGCCTGATTAAAATTATCGGATGCAAAAATGAACATAAGCTTGCCATATGCACTTTGATTTCTGAATGCAAATAAAATCATACCTGCATATTCTTTCTTCAATTTGGTTAATTGTGCCTGTAGCGAGCGAACCGTATTGGTGCTTTCTGATATCTGATTATTAAGAAGTTTAACTTCCGAATTGATCGTGTTGATCTTCTCTTCTCTTAAACGGATCTGTGTATTTAAAACATTTATCTGTTTTAGCGATAACTTTTTATTGCTGCTGACTTTGGTTTGAGATCGTTTTAAAGCTTCAATTTCACGGGTTAAAGCGTCTTTCCGGCGCTTTAACTCGGCACTACTCTGACCAAAAGATGAACCTGCAACACAGAAAAATATCAGTAAAATAAAAAGCTTTTTAAAAGTCATAGATGCAAATCTATCTAATTAATCCTTTACAGTAAATCTTTTGGGTACACTAAATGGGAATTCAACTGGCTCGTTTAATCCAACATGATTATATTTTAAATCGATATTGATCATTTTGCTCGAGGCGTTTGACTTTATAGATACCGTATGAGGGAATTCGTGGCCGCTTATACTTTTTGGGTCACTATAATTTACAGTTAAAGTTTGTGAAGCGGCTTTATCATTTAAATTGCTTTGGATAAGATTATAATTTTCATTGAAAATAAGCAGATAAGCTAAGCCAGACATATCTCCTGTAAGATGAGCCTGACCACCATTAATATCTAAAATTGAAGACTGATTGAGACTGCCGCTGATAGCGTTTCCAACAAAAAGATCCTGTAAAGTTTTAAAATTTACCTGCTTGTTTGCAAATTGATATACGTAACTGAATGGTTTCCTGGTATACGAACTTTCAATCCTGTTTAAAATCTTAATGCTATCTGGTGTAATTAAAGCACGAGCTACTTCGATGCCAGCGATCGCTGTCAGGGAAATCCAAATGGCTTTTTCGTTTTGCATTCGGATGTTCATGCTCACGTCATTGCTGTTATTATTGATAGTCAGATCGGCCTTGGCTTTTATAAGTAAGGTGTTGAAATTAATCTGTTTATCGGATATTTGTCTTAACACATCTGATTTCGATAAAGCCGAACTTGTCCCGATGCTTTGCGGGCCTTTTGTAATAACCGGGGCTGCTTGCTTTCTTGTTTTGCAGCCAAACGCCAAAAATAAAGCCAGCAGCAAAACTGCTTTATTCAAAATATTTCTTTTCATATATTTTCTTTTCAAGGATCTCAGATTTTTCGCCTTTTTCTTTCGCTAATTTCCATTGCTCAAGAGCACGTTCTTTTTCGCCGAGATTAAATAGGATATCACCGTAGTGCTCTAACTGTGTTGAATTCTCTTTATTGCTTTTAATCGCTTTTTCAATCCAGATTTTTGCTTCCTTGTATTTCTTTTGTTTAAATAAAACCCATGCATAGGTGTCTTCAAATGATGCATTGCCTGGTTCGACTTCATTTGAACGTTTTGACATAGAAGCAGCCCTGTCAAGGTTTTCTTTTCTTAAGGACAGGTAATAAGCATAGTTGTTTAATACATACGTATTATCAGGATATAATTCTAAAGCCTTTTCGTACGACTGATCCGATTCTTTAAACTTTTTCAGTTTATTGTAAGAATCGCCCATAGCCGAATAAATTTGAGATAGAAAGACCTTGTTATCAACCTCTAGACTGGCTGCATTTTTTAAATGGCTCAGGGCTTTTTCGTGCTTGTTGGTTTGAGCGTATGCTATTGCGGTATAAAAATAAAGTGGAGCCTGATTAGGGAATAAAGATAAAGCCTCCTCACCATCTGTAATAACAGCAGCATAATCTCGCTGGTTGGTTTGAATAGTTAATAACTGCTCCCAGATTTGGTATACCTGATTGTTTAGTTTTAGTGCGTCTTTATATGCATTTTTCGCTTTTTCGAGCTGATTATCCTGAAACAATATATCACCATACACCGAAAATGCCTTTGGATCTGCAGGATGAGTTTGAGTAGTAATCAAACCCAGTTCAATGGTTTCTGTTCTGGTTTTTGGGTCCTTCTTTAGTTCTGGAAAGAAGGAAAGAAGGATTTGAACCTTGGCATCAATGTTTAAAGTCGGATCAGAGAATGCTTTTTTTAACTCGACAAAAGCTTCGCTATTTTTGCCTTGGGTTTTGTATACATCTGCTAAAGCGAGACTAATGTACGGGTCGCTTGAATTTATGTTTTTTGCCTTTGTTAAGGTCTCGACGGTTTTGTTGAAATCACCTTGTTTTAAATAAACTTCACTGAGGTTTAAGTAATTGCGCATATCCCCAGGGTTTTTGGCTATCAGGCTCTCCAATTCTGAGGTGGCTTTGCCGGTATTTCCTTGTTTTTGATATAATCTTTGTCGCGCAATAATTAAACTTTCCGAGATACCAAAGCGGGTTTCTATTTCCTTATAGACCTTTTCAGCTTCGTCGTTTTTGTTTTGAATGAAAAAAGCATTTGCTTTATCAAAATAATAATCCTCTTCAGCAGGATCAATCCGAATCAATTCATCAAAAACTAATAAGAGCTGGTCAATATTCCGAGATTTTTTATAAATATCGCCTAATAGCAGCCAGTACCATTTATTGTCACTATTAACAGTTACGGCATTTCGGGCATATTTTTCGGCTTCCTTTTCCTGGTTTTTTAAATGATAAACGTTCGAAAGTTCGTATAACGCAGCGTGGTTAGAAGGATCAATCTCAAGGATCTTTTGAAAGTACGAGCCAGATTCTGCGGTGTTCTGCTTGGTTTTCTCTCGCAAGCCTTCATAAAAGAGTTCTTTTATTCTTATGCTATCTTCAGAAGAAAGTATGCGGCCAACAACAAAAACAGGAGCATTCTTCTTTTGTGCAAAGGCACCGCTGCTAAACAAAACCAAAAGAAAAAAAAGTCCTCTTATCATAATTAGACGCCCGTGTGTCCATAGCCTCCGGCTCCTCTGCTAGTTTCATTTAAAGAAACTGCATCTTCCCAACCGATTTGCTCATGTTTAGAAATGATCATTTGTGCAATGCGATCCCCGTTTTTTATAGTAAAGGCCGTATCAGAGAGGTTAATAAGTAATATTTTTATCTCACCACGATAATCGGCGTCTATAGTTCCCGGTGAATTTAGAACTGTAATCCCATGCTTTAACGCTAAACCACTGCGGGGTCGTATTTGTGCCTCGAATCCTTTTTCCAATTCCATGTAAAGTCCTGTTGGAATGACAATTCTTTGCAAAGGTTTAATAGTTATTTCTTCAGAAATAAATGCTCTGAGATCCATGCCTGCCGAAAGCTCGGTCTCGTACGCTGGTAAAGGGTTGGTTGATTTATTTATTACTCGGATTCTCATTAAATATGGCAGTTAATTCCTTTCTTTCTACTAAAAATGCCCCGATAAGAAACAATAATAGTAAGCTATTGCCAATTATCAGATTTCTATCAAATACTTGAAAGGAGAGGATTACAAGAATAATGGATATTGAAAGGTAGCCCAAGTTCTTTTTCAAGTTATACGGGATCGGATAATTTTTCTGACCTAAAATGTATGAAAGAACCATCATCGTACTATAGGCGGCAAGAGAAATCCAGGCCGAAGCTATATAACCATATGTTGGTATAAATAGTAAATTCATTACAATAGTGACGATCGCACCGATTCCGGAAATATATAGGCCAAAACGTGTTTGATCTGAGAGTTTGTACCAGATCGATAAGTTCATGTAGATACCCAGGCTAACGTAGCCAAAAAGCAAAATAGGAACTACTTTTAAACCCGACCAGTATAAATCTCTTTGAACAAGGTCATCAGATTTTATAAAGTGCTTCAGGATTTCAATATTGGCCACCAAAGCAACAAAAATCAGAGAAATTGCGATCACAAAGTAATTCATGATACGCGCATAAGTTTCCCCCGAATTTTTACTTTTCTCATGACTGAAAAAGAAGGGTTCTGCTCCGAGGCGAAAAGCCTGAATAAAAATGCTTAAGAATATAGCTATTTTGGCGCAGGCGCCGTAAATTCCAACTTCCTGTTCACCTAGCTCTCCAGGTAAAAGCTCTTTTAAAAAGATTTTATCAAGATTTTCATTTATGATAAAAGAGATATTCGCTACCAATACCGGGAAGCTGTAGCTAAGCATGTCCTTAATCAATGGCCAGTCTGCCTGGAGCTTTATTCTACTTAATTCAGGAAGTAATAAAATTAATGTAACAACACTTGCAATAAGATTAGAAATAAACACATATCCAATCCATCCTTCTCGGTACCATCCGGAAAAATACGTGGCGAAGGTGCCTCCGTTTGTAATTATTTTAGGGATAAGGAGGATAAAGAATAGGTTAAGACCGATAAAGGTTAAGATATTTAATAATTTGATAAAACCATATTTTAAAGGTTTTTGGTCCGCTCTAACTATTGCAAAGGGAATTACTGATATGCCATCAATTACGAGAATAAAAATGAAATATTGGATGTAGGAAGCATAATCTTCAACTTTAGTATCATCTCCATCTTGCATCCACCGGGCAATATTATCTGAAAACAAGAAGGCTATTGCGAGAAATACAATAGAAATTGAGGCAATTACAATAAAAGTATTGCTGTAAACTTTTTGTTTATTCTGTTCAGTTTTATTTAAATATCTAAAAAAAGTAGTTTCCATTCCGAAGGCCAGAACCGCATTGAGCATGGATGCCCAGCCATACATGTAAGTAAAAATCCCGTATATTTTAGCGGGGTAAGCAGACACATACAGCCTTGTAAGTAAAAAATTAAGTACCCGGGATAAAACCGTACTTACACCATAGATAGCAGTTTGTCCTGCAAATTTTTTTAGAGTCGACAAATCAGGGCTGGAAAAACTATTTTTTTAATATTTCAAAATTACGATAGTTTTTTAGTTCGGCCTCAACAACTTCTATTTTTTGAACGCTGGCCTGAAGCGGACCCTCGTTACACCATTCTAAGAAGGTGTCTAAAGAAAAATCATCTCCTTCTGCTTCAATATATACAGAGCCATTCGGCATATTCTTTACCACACCCTTTATCTGTAACTGATCAGCCACAGCTTTGGTCGATATTCTGAAAGAAACTCCCTGAACGTTTCCGTTAACCGTAATATTTAAATGTTTCATAAAGAAATAAGAGGTATTCGTTATGACGCGAAATTGATGATTTTTATTGTAATCGGAAATTATACAAGTTTTTGAACTTTCGATTCAGCGGAAATTTTCAAGCCATTGGTTTGTGTAATGAGATTAAGACCGGGAGTTTTCCCCTTTTCTATACTTCCCATCTTGTTGTCGATGCCCAAAAACTTCGCTCCGTTGATAGTCGCCCAGCCAATGGTTTCGGTCAGAGAAAGTGTTGGAAAATTTTTGTGCAGTGTTTTGAGTTCGGATAGTATACACAGCTCTTTATTTGAAGCCAGACTATCAGTTCCCAGCGTAATATTGAAATCATGATACAAAAACATTTCCACCTTCGGCAGGCGGTTCTCGATATATAGATTGGCATTTGGGCAAAAACACCATGTTACTGCACGGCCAGATCTCAATATAAAATATATGTCTTTTAAACTGGTATAAGTATTATGCACCAGCATTGTTCTTTGCTGAACAGGGATCAACGGAATAATACTTTGAATAGAATTGCGGGCCTGAGGCTTGAAAAAGTCGATATTTATGCCAAGATCCTTGTAGAATTTAAGAAAATCCCCGGTTTTATACCGGTAAAATTTATTCTCATCTTCACTCTCCTGATTATGGATCGTTAAGGGGCTGCCTGACTCTCCGCAGAATTTACCAATAAATCTGAATAGCTCTTTACTTGTAGAATAAGGTGCATGAGGTACAATGGAGGCAGGAAGAGGCGAAAACTTCTCTAGTAACTCTGCGCCATCTCTGAATGCATCTTTTGCCTTATCGGGTTCAAAAGAAAGTAATTCAATGAACGTATAATAATATATAGAGCTGCTTTCTTTTTTCTGTTTAGAATCGATCGAATTTGTAACATCAGCTACAGCCACAATGCCATTCTTCCACATTTGGCTGTCTGCCTCCTCCATCGCTTTTTTATTGCTTTGGCTTATAGATTTCCTAAGGTTAATTACCTTTCTAACGAAGGGAATTAAGCCTTGTTTCTCTGGAATTTGCTGGTAGAGATGGGACAATTCAAGATGGCAATGCGAATTGATGAAGCCAGGAACTATTATTCCTTTATATCGCTCGACCGTTACTCCCGAAACTTCAATGCTGTTTTCTGGGTATACGCCGGTTATTATACCATCAGGGCCAACACCGATAATACCGTTTGGGATTGGCTCGGATGTAGCAGGTAGAATAAAATCAGCGCTGTAAAAATTTACCATATATAGGGATTTTACCCTTATGCCCCTTAAATAAAAAAATCAGCAAAGCGATTGCTGTTACAACAACAAAAGTATGATTTTTTTGTTTTAACATTTTAAAAACAATTTATTTGACAATTAGGAGTAAATTTGGCATTGTGAATGAGGTTGTTGTAAAAAAAGATATAAGGAATCTTTCTGTACTTGAAATAAAGAACTTTTTGCTGGAAAATTCCGAGCCTGCGTTCAGGGCCAAACAGATTTCCGAATGGCTGTGGGCAAAGTCGGCGAGCAGTTTTGATCAGATGAGTAATCTTTCAAAAGTGTTAAGGGAAAAGCTGCAGGCCAACTTTTCTTTAAACACCATAGCTATTGATCAAACGCAATATAGCTCTGACAAAACTATAAAGAATACCTTTAAGCTTTACGATGGAAATATTATAGAAGGGGTATTGATTCCGACACCTGAGCGGATCACTGCTTGCGTTAGTTCTCAAGTGGGCTGTAGTTTAACTTGCAAGTTTTGTGCTACCGGATACATGGAGCGTAAACGTAATCTTGACGCGGGTGAAATCTATGATCAGGTTGTATTGATCGATAAGCAGGCGAAAGAAAATTATGGAATCCCTCTCAGTAACATTGTTTACATGGGAATGGGCGAGCCGCTGTTAAATTATTCCAATGTTCTAAAGTCAATCGAATATTTAACCTCAGAAGAGGGCTTGAACATGGCGGCCAAGCGCATAACTGTTTCCACTGCCGGAATTGCAAAAATGATTAAGAAGTTGGGAGATGATCAGGTTAAGTTTAATCTTGCTCTTTCTTTACATGCTGCCAACGACAAGAAACGTAATGAGATTATGCCTATCAATGAGCAAAACTCTTTAAAAGCATTGGCGGAAGCTCTAAAATATTACTATCTGAAAACGAAGAACCCCGTAACGTACGAATACATCATTTTTAATGATTTTAATGATGAGTTGGAAGATGCTGCAGAACTCGCTAAATTTTGCAGGCATTTACCGTGTAAGGTTAATATCATCGAATATAATCCCATCTCTTTTGCATCTTACCTGAATGCGGAAGAGGATAAAACGGAAGCATTTGCAAACTATCTTAAAAAACAGGGTATTATCACCAATATCCGCAGAAGCAGGGGTAAGGATATTGACGCAGCTTGCGGGCAACTTGCTGTTAAAGAGAAATAATTTGATCCCGTCCTCATTTTAGATTAAATTGTACCATGAATGCAGTTTTAAGGTATGCGGAGGATTTTTTTTCATTGTTTTTTCCCCAGATATGCTCGGGATGCGGAAAGAATCTCTTTAAAAACGAATCGGTTATTTGTACAGATTGTATTTATAACCTTCCTTATACAAACTATCATCTGGATGCCGAAAACCAAGTTGCAAAGCAGTTTTGGGGACGGGTGCCATTCAATTCTGCGGGAGCTTATCTTCACTTTGTTAAAGGATCAAGGGTTCAAAACCTGATGCATCAGCTTAAGTATAACAATAAGCCTGAGGTTGCTTTTAAGCTTGGCGAAATGTATGGAAATCAAATGACAGCTTCGGATTCTTTTAGAAATTTTGATGTTATTATGCCGGTCCCGCTGCACCCTGCAAAGCAGAAAAAGCGAGGATATAACCAAAGTGAGTATTTGGCAGATGGCTTGTCGAATAGTTTAAAGGTGACGGTTAATCAAAGCCTTCACCGAAAGGTCTTCACAGAAACTCAGACCCGCAAATCTCGTTTTGTGCGCTCGGAAAATATGAAAGATGTATTTGTCGTGTCGGAACCAGAAGGCTTGCAAAACAAACACGTGCTGTTGGTAGATGATGTGGTAACTACCGGTGCAACCCTGGAAGCGTGCGCCCTTGAATTGCTAAAAATTAAAGGTTTAGAATTAAGCATTGCTACTATCGCATTTACCAATTGATGAAACTTAGCCACTTTACGCTCTTATTTTTTACCGTTGTATGCTTTTTGGCCTGCCGAAAAGAAGACAGTCTAAACACGGATTCTTCTGCAAAGCTTGAATTTTCGACAGATACACTATCGTTCGACACTGTATTTACCTCAACCGGTTCAACAACGCAAAGGATCAAAGTTTTTAATCGCGGAAGACGGGCTGTTAAAATTCAGGAGATAAAGTTGGGTGGCGGTGCTTCTTCTAATTATCAGATAAATATAAACGGACTAGCTACTCCATATTTAGAAGGTGTCGAGATACGAGGAAACGACTCCTTAAACATTTTTGTTAAGGTAACCATAAACCCGGATTCTCAGCTTCTTCCTTTTATCGTTAAAGATTCTATCGGGTTTGTCACCAATGGTAATTATCAGAAAGTGATACTTTCCGCGTATGGCCAAAACGCCGTTTTTCTGAAAGACGCGTCGATAAACACCAATACTGTTTGGGATAACAGACTGCCTTATGTGATATATAATAAGGTAACCATAAATCCTGAAAAAGTGCTGACGATACAGCGAGGCGCTAAAGTTTATTTCCATAAGGATGCTGAACTTATAATTGCCGGGACATTAAAAGTTAATGGTGCCCCGCATGATTCTGTTATTTTTTCGAGCGACAGGTTTGAACGGATTTATGCCGATGAGCCGGGACAATGGAAAGGCCTTCACTTCTTAGAAGGCAGTAAGGATAACCTGATAAATTATGCTTTAATTGAAAATGGGACAGTAGGCATACAGGTAGACTCCTTGTCAGAAAATGCCGACCCTAAATTGCTGCTTGTTAATACGATGATTTACAATATGGAACTTGTAGGATTGTATGGTAATAATGCAGATATCGCAGCTTTCAATAATGTGATCGCCAACTGCGGAAAATATCTTGTATACGGTATAAACGGTGGCCGGTACGATTTCAAACAAAATACTCTAGCAAATATTAGTTTTCAATTTCCCCGAACAACCCCTTCTTTGTTTTTTACTGATCAGGCAAGCCAGGCAAATACATCTCCATTCAGTTTAACTCTGGTTAATAACATTATTTGGGGGTCTTTACAGGATGAACTTGTAGTGGAAAAAAAGGGGGCCCTCGCATTTACCCAGTCAATCCTTAAAAATCTTATTAAATCGCGTGATAGAGGCCTGGAAAGTTTTGGAAATATTCTGAATACTGATCCGCTGTTTAAAAACGCCCGGCAAAATAATTATCTTTTGAATCCGGCCAGTCCGGCAATAAATAAAGGAAAAGACTTAACCAATGAACGTTATTTTTCTTCCTGGTTAAATAAGGATTTGAATGATAAGATAAGATTATTCCCCTCAGATTTAGGAAGTTACGAAATTTTGTAAATTTTTTCAAAAATATGGTAACCTTACAGGGAACAATGAGGTATAAGTATTCGAGAGCGTTAATTTAGATAGAAAGAGCTGGACGCCGCAAGGCAACCGGCTTTTTCTTAATTTAAAGCTCATCCATAGAAATCATCGGACGGCTACACATTCCAAGCCATCCGATGATTTTTTTTATTTATATAATGGATGTTCTTCCATCATTTCGTGAATCTTCTTGCGAACTTTTTTCACAACAGCTTCATCCTCTGGATTAGAAAGTACTGTGTCGATATAATCAACAATCTTTTCCATATGTTTTTCTTTCAATCCACGTGATGAAATTGCAGCGGTTCCAACCCTGATTCCTGAAGTGACAAACGGTGATTTATCATCGAAAGGAACCATGTTTTTATTTACTGTGATATCAGCATTACCTAAAGCTGCTTCAGCCACTTTTCCTGTTATGTTCTTATTGCGAAGGTCAATCAGCATTAAATGATTGTCGGTTCCACCGGAAATAATTCCATAATCACGAGCCATAAATGCATCCGCCATGGCCGAAGCATTTTTCTTAACCTGAAGAATGTATTTCATGTAATCATCACTTAAAGCTTCACCAAAGGCAATTGCTTTAGCAGCGATAATGTGCTCCAATGGTCCGCCTTGGGTTCCAGGAAATACTGCCATATCTAAGATAGACGACATCATTCGGGTTTCTCCCTTAGGAGTTTTTAATCCGAAAGGATTTTCAAAATCTTTACCCAGCATGATCATACCACCGCGTGGACCGCGAAGAGTCTTATGCGTTGTTGTAGTTACGATATGGCAATGAGGAAGTGGATCGTCTAATAATCCCTTTGCTATTAAACCTGCGGGATGAGAAATATCAGCAAGAACCAATGCTCCAATCTCGTCGGCAACCCGGCGGATAAATTTATAATCCCATTCTCTCGAATAAGCAGATGCACCGCAGATAATTAACTTCGGCTTTTCAGCTAAAGCAGTTTCTTCAAGCTTTTTATAATCAATTCGACCGGTTTCTTTTTCTACTCCGTAAAAGAACGGTTGGTATAGCTTACCAGAAGAGTTTACCGGAGAACCATGTGTAAGGTGACCGCCATGTGCAAGGTCGAACCCTAAAATTTTATCGCCCGGCTTTAATATACCAAGAAAAACAGCTGAGTTTGCTTGTGCTCCAGAATGCGGCTGAACGTTTACCCATTCAGCATTAAATAATTCTTTTGCTCTTTCAATTGCAATGGTTTCAATTTCATCAACAACCTCGCAGCCGCCGTAATAACGTTTTCCCGGTAGGCCTTCAGCGTATTTATTAGTAAGCACAGAGCCGGCAGCTTCCATAACTTGTTTACTAACAAAGTTTTCTGATGCAATCAGTTCAAGTCCGTTTTCCTGACGATCTTGTTCTTCTTCGATGAGCTTAAAGATGATTTTATCTTTTTTCATTCCTGTTTATTTGTTGTTTATGTTGTTGAAGCAGTTTTTACTGCAACTGAAAAATTATTAAAGCCTAATCCTATCTGAATGGAAATTAGCTGCTGTTGCAGCATTTCGAGCATTGCCAGGAAATTGTATACAAATTGAACCTTATTTTCTGAATTTTTCATCAGCTTAGAGAAATCAATTTTCTGATTAAGTTGTATCAATTCTGCGATTACTTTCTTTTGTTGTTCAATAGTGTACGGATATTGAATCACCGTATGTTTTACATCTTGCTGTTTATTGTGGTACCTGGACATGGCTTTGTCGTATACCATTAATAACCGGTATAATCCTACCGAAGGAAGCTCATCTCCGGGCTCAGCATTTTCTGCTACTTTTTGAAGATCGATAGCAATATTTCCTCTTTTCTCTTGCAGAAAACGTTCGCTCTCTAAAACTTTAAAGCTCTCTGTAAGCAGCTTAAACTTTTTATATTCAATCAGCTTTTGTACCAGATCTTTTTTCAGATCTATTTCGTTTCCTTCTTCATCTAAATCAGGTAGCGGTAAAAGCATTTTTGCTTTAATGCGCATTAAAGTGGCAGCAATAAATATAAACTCGCTTGCCAGTTCAATGTTTAAAGCATTCATTTCGTGGATGTAAGCAAGAAAATCGTCCGTTATTTTTGCAATTTGAATATCGCGTATATCCAGCTCATCACGCTCAATAAAGAACAAAAGTAAATCAAAAGGGCCTGCAAATTGAGGCAGCTTAATTTCAAAAGTATCCTGCTGTATCACAATCGCCTCAAAAATAAAGATTTAATTTGGTATGGAAATAGTAAAGAAAAGAACAGGCGTTATTATTTTTAAATAATATTGAGTTACTTTGTGGTTCAATTTTTTAGCCCAACTAGTATGGAAGTTAAGGCGGGAGAACTACTGGAACAAATAAATTACCCCTCTGATTTAAAGAAATTTTCGGAAAACGATCTGGAACGGATCTGCCAGGAGCTTCGTCAGTATATTATTGATGTGGTTTCGGTTAATGGAGGTCATTTTGGGGCTAGTTTAGGTGTGGTAGAATTAACAGTAGCACTGCATTATGTTCTTAATACGCCATATGATCAATTGGTTTGGGATGTGGGTCATCAGGCCTACGGTCATAAAATATTGACCGGCAGACGTGCTGTTTTCCATACCAATAGAATTCATAACGGAATCAGCGGTTTTCCAAAACGGTCGGAAAGCGAATATGATACTTTTGGAGTAGGCCACTCTTCAACTTCAATTTCTGCTGCTCTCGGGATGGCTGTTGCTTCTCATTATAAAGGCGAGAACGACCGCCAGCATGTTGCTGTAATCGGCGATGGGGCAATGACTGCCGGAATGGCTTTTGAAGCCTTAAATCACGCTGGTATCGAAAACACAAACCTTCTTGTTATCTTAAATGATAACTGTATGTCGATTGATCCGAACGTTGGAGCTTTGAAAGAATATCTTACGGATATTACCACGTCAAAACCTTACAATAAGTTCAGAGACGATATTTCGCATGTTTTGGGTAAGCTTTCTGAGCTGGGGCCCAATGCGCATCATATCGTGAAAATGATCGAAAAGAGTATCAAAGGCACTTTGCTAAAACGAAGCAATTTCTTTGAGGCGTTAAAATTTAGGTATTTCGGTCCGATCGATGGCCATGATGTAAAGCATCTTGCAAAAGTAATTAAGGATTTGCGTGAGATACCCGGTCCGAAGTTATTGCATTGCATAACGGTTAAAGGCAAAGGATTCGCATTAGCGGAAAAGGATCAAACGAAATGGCATGCTCCCGGACTGTTCGACAAAATTACAGGTGAAATAAAAAAGACGATCAATGATAAACCGCAGGCACCCAAATATCAGGATGTTTTCGGGCATACTTTAGTTGAATTGGCTGAAAAGAATCCCAAAATTATGGGTATTACACCTGCTATGCCAAGCGGCAGTTCAATGAATATTATGATGAAAGCCATGCCTAAAAGAGCATTCGATGTGGGCATTGCAGAACAACATGCAGTAACCTTTTCTGCTGGTCTGGCTACCCAGGGGATGGTTCCTTTTTGTAATATATACTCGAGCTTTATGCAAAGAGCATATGACCAGGTGATTCATGATGTAGCTATTCAAAAACTTAATGTGGTTTTTTGTTTGGACAGGGCTGGTTTAGCTGGTGCCGACGGTGCAACGCATCATGGAGCATATGATTTAGCTTTTATGCGGTGTATTCCCAATATGATTGTCTCTGCTCCAATGAACGAAGAAGAATTGAGAAATCTGATGTTTACTGCGCAGCAGGAGGATATGGGACCTTTTTCAATTCGTTATCCTCGCGGAACGGGGGTTATGCCCGACTGGCGCCGACCTCTAAAAGCCATCCCGGTAGGTAAAGGAAGAAAAATCTGCGATGGCGAGGATGTCGCTATTTTAACCATCGGACATATTGGAAACGAAGCAGTAAAAGCGTGTACGGAATTGAATACGCAAGGTGTCAATCCCGCTCATTACGATATGAGATTTATAAAGCCGCTTGATGAAGAACTTTTGCATGAAGTGTTTTCGAATTTTACCAAAGTGCTTACGGTTGAGGATGGTTGTCTTCAGGGAGGCTTAGGAAGTGCAGTACTCGAGTTTATGGCCGATAATCAATACAATTGCACCGTAGTTCGATTAGGTATTCCTGATGAGATTGTTGAACACGGCGAACAACCAGAACTTTGGGCCGAATGCGGATATGACGCTAACGCGATAATTAAAGCTGTTGAAAAGATGGCGGTAGTCAGAACTACTAAAAGTATCGCTAGTTAGGGCCTCATCCTAACTCTTTCCAATTGATTGGTAGCTAATGCCAAAAAAATCTCATATCAGGTTCGCTAAAGCCACAAAGATTTGACAACTTCTAAAATTTGTCAAATCTCAGGGACTTTTAGTGGTGATCCTATCCTTGACTTTCACATCAGAAAAATCCACGCCACATTTACCGCAGCCTGAACTGCATCCTTTTTTTGACTGGAGATTTTTATAAATTATCCGGGCTATATAGAGCAATGCGACCGCAAATAATAAGATCACCAGAATTTCCTGTACTCCCATATTACAAAGTTAATCTTATGTTATCCCCTGATTGTCATTAAATTTCAAGCTTTTAAAAGCTCGTGAATTCCAATTTAAAACCCTACCTTTGCAAAAAATTTTGAGAGGCATTCTTCATGCAGAAAATTAGAAACATTGCAATCATTGCACACGTTGACCACGGTAAAACTACTTTGGTTGACAAAATTTTACACAGTTGCGCCATATTTCGTGATAATCAGGAAACGGGCGACTTAATTCTTGATAATAATGACCTGGAACGTGAGCGTGGTATTACCATTGTTTCTAAAAACGTTTCTGTTCAATATAAAGATGTAAAAATCAATATTATTGATACTCCCGGTCACGCCGACTTCGGTGGCGAGGTTGAGCGAGTATTGAAAATGGCCGACGGCGTTTTATTGCTTTGCGATGCCTTTGAAGGCGCTATGCCTCAAACGCGGTTCGTTACGCAGAAAGCATTGGCATTAGGTTTAAAGCCAATCGTTGTTGTAAATAAGGTTGATAAAGAAAACTGTCGTCCAGAAGAGGTTTATGAGCAAATATTTGAATTGTTCTTTAACCTTGACGCAACAGAGGATCAGTTAGATTTCCCGGTAATTTATGGTTCATCAAAACAAGGATGGATGAATACAGACTGGAAAAATCCTATTGATAATATTTTCCCTTTAATGGATGCCATCCTGGAAACTATCCCGCCGGCTCCTATTTCTGAAGGAACTTTACAAATGCAGATCACTTCATTAGATTATTCATCTTTTGTTGGCCGTATTGCAATTGGAAGGGTAGCACGTGGTACAATCAAAGAAAATCAACCGGTATCTTTAGTTAAACGTGACGGAAAGATTGTTAAATCACGTATTAAAGAGCTTTATACGTTTGAAGGTTTAGGTAAAGTACGTGTACAGGAAGTTAGCTCAGGTGATATTTGCGCTGTAGTTGGTATCGAAGGTTTTGATATTGGAGATACAATTGCTGATTTTGAAAAGCCAGAACAACTTGAGGTTATTCACATCGATGAACCTACCATGAACATGTTGTTTACTATTAACAACTCACCGTTCTTTGGTAAAGAAGGAAAGTTTGTAACCTCTCAGCGCTTACGCGAGCGTCTATACAAAGAGATGGAGAAAAACCTGGCTTTGAAAGTTGTTGAAACCGATTCTCCGGATGCATATTTAGTATATGGTAGAGGTATTCTTCACTTATCAGTTCTGATCGAGACGATGCGTCGTGAAGGATATGAGCTTCAGGTAGGTCAGCCGCAGGTTATCATCAAAGAAATTGATGGTGTTAAATGCGAGCCTATTGAAACTTTAATTGTAGACGTTCCTGCAGAAGTTTCTGGTAAAGTAATTGAATTGGTTACTCAACGTAAAGGTGAGTTATTGATTATGGAACCAAAAGGTGATCTTCAGCATTTAGAATTTGATATTCCGGCACGTGGAATCATCGGTTTACGTAACAACGTTCTTACCGCTACTGCGGGAGAAGCAATCATGGCGCACCGTTTCAAAGCATACGAGCCTTGGAAAGGGACCATTCCTGGTCGTTTGAGTGGAGTGTTGGTTTCTATGGAAAAAGGTTCGACAACGGCCTATTCTATAGATAAGCTGCAGGACAGAGGACGTTTCTTCGTTGATCCGGGTGTTGAAGTGTATGAAGGACAAATTGTTGGTGAGCATATTCGTGATAACGACCTGGTGGTAAACCTTGTAAAAGGAAAAGCATTAACCAACATGCGTGCATCAGGAACAGATGATAATACTCGTATTGCTCCAGCAATTAAATTCTCTCTGGAAGAGTCGATGGAGTATATTCAAGCTGATGAGTATATTGAGGTTACACCTCAAAGTATGCGTTTACGTAAGATTTATCTTACCGAAAGCGAAAGAAAGAACAATTCTAAAAAGTTTTCATAAACTTTCCTGAATAGCTTAGGATAACCCAAACGTTTATTATGTTTGGGTTATTTTTGTTTAAAGTCGTCACTATTTAATTCCGTATGCCTGTTGTTAGGTTGGATATTCACTACGATCCTTCAAATCTATTCCGACAAACGCCTGATTGCTTAGGCAAATGGGATGACTATACGTTTACGACAGAGGCTATTTCAGACCCAGATTATTTGGTGGTTGCAAATTTCCCTTTCAGGGAGATTGATGTTCAGATACCCGCTAAAAGCGCATATCTTGTTTCTCAGGAACCGCCGATCACGCACTATAAATGGACCACCAGGTATTTCGATTATTTTGATTTTGTTATAACATCCTGGCCCAAAAAATATAGTGAAAAGGTTATTAACGATCAGGGAATGCTGCATTGGCATATCAAAAAATCTTATGACGAACTTCTAGCGCTGCAACCTGGCGACGTGCCGAAACAGGATAAAATATCATCGGTTACAAGCAATCTTAGAAACAGATCGGGCCATCGTTTGCGGTTGAACTTCCTTAAGTCGCTGAAAAATCTCGGTTTTGAATTTGATTTGTATGGTAAAGGGTTTAATCCTGTTGAGGATAAATATGATGCTTTAAAAAACTATAAATACAGCATTGCCATTGAAAATTATTCGTGCAATGACTATTGGACAGAAAAATTGTCTGACTGTTTTTTGTCATGGACAATGCCCGTATATTACGGATGTTCGAACATTACAAAGTATTTTCCGAAAGAGGCGATGATTCTTATCGATCCCTTTAAACCGAAAGAGGCTATAGAGATAATAAATAGGGCTCTTGCTGAGGATGCATGGACCAAAAACCTGGATGCGATTGCTGAGGCCCGAAACAAAATTTTAAATAAGTATCAGTTCTTCCCCGGCATAATAAATCATATAGAAAGCCGGGGAAAACAAGATGTAGCAAGAAGACACTTACGGGTGCCGAAGGCAATAATTCCTAAACAGAGCATCTATGATAAATTTGTTGGTTTCCTGATCAAGAACTTTTAGCATGCTTAAAGTATCACTTATTGTATGTACCCATAATCGTGCGGCCCTTTTAAAGAGCTGTTTAGAATCATTGTATAATCAGGACGTTTCGCCCGAGGATTATGAGGTGATAGTGGTAGATAATAATTCCACTGACGAAACAGAAAAGGTGGTATCGGAGCTTTCGGCTAAACACCCTTCGTTGCGGTATCATAAAGAAACCCGGGTCGGCGCCAGTTATGCGCGTAACGCGGGCTACCAATTGGCTCAGGCCAACTGGATTGGATATATTGATGATGATGCGGTAAGTTTTCCCACGTTGGTATCAACCGCATTGCACACTATTCACAATTATCCCTTTGATACTTTCGGAGGTATTTTTTATCCATGGTATGTTGAAAAAAAGCCATGGTGGGTGCCTGAAAAACCATTTTATTTCAGCAATGTTGTGGGTAAGCCTAAGCATATTACCGAGTTTAAGGGCTTTAACGCGGGTTGTGGATCATTTTATAAGAAGGCTATTGTTGAAGATCTCGGAGGATTTAATACACATCTTGGTATGAGCGGCTCAAAGATAGCTTACGGTGAGGAAACGGAACTTCAGGTACGCATACAGCAACATGGATATAAAGTCGGGTTTAACCCGGAAATTAAATTTAAGCATTATGTAGCTCCTTATAAATTGAATCCGGGTTGGTTTTATAAGAGTGCTTATGCTGTAGGCGAATCATATTTTGATACGTTTGGCGGCAGGAACAAGATGCTGGTGGTATTAAAGGCATTGGGGAAATCGTGGTATGTATTTGCTAAGAATACCATCCTGCTGAAGTATGAACCTAGAATAATTTTTTTAGAAACACTTAAAAATCTTGGATATACAGTCGGCCTTTTAGAATCGCTGTTAGTAAAGAGCAACAATGGGCATAGTTAAGAAGCAAGTATATAAAAATACCATTACTTCTTACCTGGGGATAATCATAGGGTATGTCAATATGGTTATGCTTTACCCGGTTTATCTATCAACCGCCCAAATTGGACTATTTCAGCTCCTGATCAGTATGGGGATTTTTTATTCACTAATTTCTGCATTGGGTGCACCTGGAATTATCGTCCGTTTCTTTCCCTACTACAGAACCGAGGATAGACGACATCATGGATTCATTCATTGGATCGGTCTTATTTCTTTAGCAGGGTTTGTGCTGTGTACCCTGTTCTTTTTCATGCTTAAGCCGCTTATTACAAGCGTCTACACCGAGAACGCTTCACTCTTTGTCGATTACTACTACTATGTGATTCCTTTAGGCTTGTTTACCGTATTCTTTAATTTCTTTGAAGCGGTCGGGAAAGTAGCCTATCAAACTGTTTACTCCAGTTTACTCCGCGACGTAGTGCTGCGTTTATTAACCACCTTATCAATTCTCGCTTACGCGCAAAAATGGCTGAGCTTTGAACAAGTCGTAATAGTTTATGTAGCATTTAACGGGATAATATGCCTGCTGCTTCTTATTAGTATTTGGTATTCGGGCAAGTTCTCATTGAAATTGCCGCCAAACAATTTCGAAGAGATTAAGCATAAAGAAGTTTTAAATTACGGAGCATATACCTTCTTTGCGGGTATTGTTTATGTACTTCTTCAAAAGATAGATATTTTGATGATCAGCTCTATGGCCAGTTTATCCATACAAGGGGTTTATAGTATATTCTTTAGCATAGCGATGATTATTACGGTTCCGGCGCAGGCATTAAGCCGTACTACGTATCAGCTGGTGGCCGATTCCTGGAAGGAAAATGACCTTGAAAATGTAAAATCGATCTACTACAAAACATCAGTTATCCAAATGGTGATTGGAAGCTTATTGTTTATAGGTGTAATAATCAACCGCGATAATTTGCTCATGATTCTTAAGGGTCCGGAATATGGAGAGCAGTTTACTGTGTTTATACTAATCGGATTAAGCTTTATGGTTGATATCACAGGCGGTTTAAACAGCCATATAATCTCTGTTTCTAATAAATACCGGCTTGGAACTATCGTAACTGTAATTTCGAGTGTCACTTGTATTATTTTAAATTATTTTTTAATACCCCTTTGGGGAGGGGTTGGCGCAGCACTTTCCTATTTAATTGTTGTTGCTGGTATGAATTTTTTCAACTGGCTTTACATCAAACAAAAATTTAAGATGCAACCTTTTTCGAAAAAGCATGTTATTGTCGTTCTGATAACAGTTTTATGTTATTTCGTAGGTGCGTATTTTTGGAGAGTTTCAGGGTTGTATATGGATATATTAGTCAGAAGCTCTCTGGTTACAGCTATATTCGCTTCTTTAATATATCTGTGTAAGGTATCACCCGATATTAATGAGAAGATAGATGAAGTATTTCGACTTAAAAAATAATTTTAAGCTATTCTTTCGATATCATTGTTTACTGTTCATCTAAATTGAAATTCATGCAAAGTTTTGCACCCATTGCATTATTTGTTTACAACCGACCAGAGCATAGCAGAAGAACTCTTAAATTTCTTCAAAATAATTTGCTGGCGGACGAATCTCGTTTATTTGTTTTTTCTGACGCAGCCAAAAAAGGAGATGAAGAAAAAGTACAGCAAGTACGTGAACTTATCAAAAATATTGAAGGCTTCAAGTCGGTAGAAATTATAGAGCGGAAAACAAATCTGGGACTGGCCGAATCAATAATAGATGGTGTAAGCTGGCTGGTAAACGAATATGGTAAGGTTATCGTGTTTGAGGATGATCTGTTATCGTCTTCTTACACCTTGCAGTATTTCAATGATGCACTTCAGCGTTATGAAACAGAAGAAAAAGTGATGCACATTTGTGCATATATGTACCCCTTAAAAAACATAGAAGGTCTGCCTCAATCTTTTTTTTACCGTGCAAGCGGCAGTTGGGGATGGGCCACCTGGCAACGTGCCTGGAAATTCTTTGATCCGGATATTAATGTTCTGATGTCTCAATTTGATTCAAAAAAAATCAATGATTTTTCAATCGACGGGTCAATGAATTTTTGGAAGCAGATGAATGAATTCAAAAACAAGAAGAACAATTCATGGGCAATTAGATGGTATGCCTCAATGTTCTTACAGAACGGATTGACCTTAAACCCGTCCAGATCGCTGATAGATAATATTGGGCATGATGGAACGGGTGTACATTCAGGTAAAAACGATATGTACTCGGTAGCGATCAGCGAGCAGCCGGTCACTTATTTTCCCGATGAAATAAAAGAAGATGAAAGAGCTTATATGGCAATTAGAGATTTTCTTAAACATCGAAAAGGAAATCTGCTCCAACGTTTGATTAGATTTGTGCAGGAGCGGTTTTAAAATTTGCCGTATCGATGAAAGTAGTTCACCTTAATACGTATGATGGCAATGGAGGAGCAGGCAGAGCTGTATTGCGCTTAAATAAGGCGCTAAAACTTCTTGGAGTTGATTCGCAAATTGTGTGCTTATATTCATTCAATCCTGCATCACAAGTAAAGGCTGTTTCCCAGTCGTTTCTTGGCAGAATAAGGGCACTAGTTAACATTGTTTCCGAACGTTCTTTAATTAAGTTGTACTTAAAGAATTCCTCGGTTCCTTTTTCATTACAACGCTTCGGAATATCTCCCAATTATTTAAAAGTCATACAAGAAGCTGATTTGATCCACATTCATTGGATAAATCATGGTTTCCTTGCGGCAGATCAAATAAAAGGTTTGGCAGCTTTAAATAAGAAAGTCGTTTGGACTTTGCACGACAGCAATCCCATTACCGGAGGTTGTCATGTAAGGTACGATTGTCCTAAATTTATAGTGCAGTGCGGCAACTGCCCTGTTTTAGAAAAGTCATATCCCGAGGATTTGTCACATCGAACCTGGCTTAAAAAGCGGGAAGCCTATCAATATTTAAATTTCGATTTTATAGCTCCAAGTATTTGGATGGCTGAAAGAGCTCGCGAAGCTTCCCTCGCGAAAGGGAAAAAAGTTCATGTCATTTCTAACGCTCTTGAAACGGATTTATTCAGGCCATTGGACAAAGCCGCTTATCGTAAGGAATTTGGTGTTAAGGACGATGCAATCGTAATATTAGCGGGATACATGCCCTCTAACTTCGATCGGCATAAAGGCTTACCCGAGTTAATGGAAACACTGCAAATTTTAGCCAAACATCCGTCGATAGATAAAGAGAAAATACTGTTGTTATTTTATGGAAGCGATGGTACTGGCGTGAGGTTTGATATCCCTGTTTCGCATAGATTTATGGGTAAAATAAATGATGATGAAACTTTGGTAAAGTTGTACAGCCTGGCAAACGTTTTTGTATTTACTTCTTTAGAGGAGAGCATGGGCTACACTGCTCTCGAAAGCATCGCATGCGGTACTCCAGTGGCAGCATTTAATACCTCGGGAGTTACCGATGTAGTCAAGCATAAGAAAAACGGGTATTTGGCGGAACTGAAAGATACCAGCTCGCTTGCCGAGGGAATAGTGTGGATATTAGACAAAGGAAAAGATGAAAAGCTTTCTGAGCAGGGTCGTAATTGGGCGATCTCAAATTTCAGTTTAGAGGTAATCGCCGAAAGGCATCTCTCCCTGTATACAGAACTATTGAATGATTAATCTCAGATGGTAACAGAAGCTCCTGTACTTAGCGTAATCACCGTTGTGTATAATAACGTTAAAGATATAGAACGTACTATTCTGTCGATTACAAATCAAACGTGCCCGAATATAGAATTCATAATTATTGACGGTGGCTCAACAGATGGTACCCTGGATGTAATTCATCGTTATGCCAGCTGTATCAGCAGATTCATTTCCGAGAAAGATAAAGGTATTTACGATGCCATGAATAAGGGACTGGAGCTTGCGACCGGCGAGTATGTTCTATTTATGAACTCAGGTGATGAGATTTACGCAAGCGATACCGTTGAGAAAGTTTTCGCCTCGGCTCATGACGCAGATATTTATTACGGAGAGACAGAAATGTTTGATGAGAATTGGAAAAGTTTGGGGCAGCGGAGACATACATCGCCTCAACAGCTGAGCTTTACAAGTTTTAAGTATGGAATGAGCGTGAGTCACCAGGCAATCTATATTCGCAGATCACTTACGCAACCTTATGATCTGAGATACCAACTAAGCTCGGATATTGATTGGATTATTAAAGCAGTAAAAAAGGCTGGTAAGATTGTAAATACTCATCTCTATGTGGCGAAATACCTGGTGGGCGGGATGTCTAAGGCAAAGCACTATCAAAGCTTGAAAGAGCGCTTTCTTATCTTTAGCAAACATTATGGTCTTATTCCCAATGTTGTAAACCATTTTCATATCGCGGTTAAACTAGCTTTTTATTATTTGAGGCATGGCCGGACAAATGATTAACTGACGGTACTATATCGCAATAAAGCCCGTAGATTAAGCTACGGGCTTTGCTTCTACCGGCCTATTTAATAGCTTAAGCAGCTTTTCGTTCGTCCTTCTTTCTTTTTACCTCCATAAATATCGCAAATGCCAATCCAGCGATTAAAAGTATAGAAGAGATCAGAGAGATCGTCTCTCCTGTATAATATGATGCAGGTTCGAACTTAAATTCCACTTTATGATTTCCTCCGGGTAACTGAGCCGCCCTTAGAACATAGTCTGCTCTGAAATAAGGAATCTTATCGCCGTCTACATAAGCCTTCCAGCCTTTATCATACCAGATTTCCGAAAAGACCGCAATCACATCGTTTGGAGCGGAATATTCATAAGTTAAATGGTCCGGATGATAGTTAACCAGTTTTATCTCTGCATTGCCGGGCATTCCAAGCTTTTTAGCGTCTATTTTGGACTTAAATTCGTCATTAATGATCGCCTCTTTCTTAGGGTCAAAGCTGTTAAGTCCAGCCATTTCCTCGTCGTCGTTTTTCGCCCAGCGAACAGAGGATACAAACCAGGCAGGACCTGCCGCTGTAGCACGGTTTTGAATCTTTTCTGACTGTCCGTCATCGCTCCTGGTTATAATGTATTTGGTATTTAACATATCCAATACATCTTCATTTATAGAGTTATTGAATTGTTTATCCAGTAACTCCTGATATCGTTTTAGTTTTGCTGCATGATAACCGCCTAAACTATGATGAAAATAGGAAGCTTCAACACTCAGGAAAGGATTTGTGGTTAGATCAAATACCCGGTATCCTAGAGTCGGATCGCGCATAATCAACTCGTCTACTTGTCTGGGCTGAAAGGGCGCTTTAATTTCAGATTTTTCAATAAACTTATCATTATTCAAATAGCGTTTATCAACTCCCCACATATCAACTAAAATTGCCGCAGCGAAAAGGATAAAAGTTAGCTGATGAGTAATTTTTTTATTGATCATCGCCCATATCAATCCAGCACCCACCAATACAAAGATCAGCGATCGAAATGCATCTGCTCGAGCCAGGCTAACCCTGTCTTCTACTAATGCGTTGGCAATTTGGGTTGCTAAACCCTGGTCTCCGGTACGCTGAGTTAGCATAGCGATAAACTCAGTATGATTAGATGTTTTGAAGCTCAGGAATAATGTTGGAAGTAAGAGAATCAAAAGAATAATACCGCCAGTAATGTATAGTGAGGTAAAGACTTTCTTTGTCAATATTTTCGCATCATGCTTGCCAGACGCAGCCTCGTTTACTGCAAGGATAGCGAGAACAGGGACAAGGAAACTTGCTACGGCAAGAATCGACTCAACTGCCCTGAATTTATTATAAAGAGGGAAGTAGTTAAAGAAAATATCGGAAACAAACGGGAAGTTTTTACCGAAAGATAAAAGCATTGTCAATATTACAGCCGATAGGATCCACCATTTTAATCTATTCTTAACAATGAATAATCCCAGTACAAAGAGAAAACAAATGATAGCTCCAAAGTAAAAGGGTCCGGAGGTAAATTGTTTTTCACCCCAATAGGTGGGCATCTCTTTCGCGGCACCTGCAGCCTGGTCAGCAGGGATACCTTTATCGATTAACAGCTTAGCAACGTGCGATTTTTCATCAAGCTGTCCGCCGCTCGCACCACCATAAGCATTCGGGATTAAAAACGTTAAATTTTCTCCGACTCCCTGGCTCCAGGCGTACGCATACTCTTTATCTAAACCATTTGAGGGTTGACTTTTATCGGTAGTAAGATTGGACTTTCCCCGAATAGACTCTTGTCCGTATTCATAAGTGGTCCACAACGAACCAGCATTAACTCCTACAGCCAGAACTACCGCCACAGCCAAATATCCAAAAGCTTTAAAAAATTCAGCAGTTCTTTGTGCTTTAACAGCATGGTAAATTTCAATTCCTATGTATATTAATAAGGCAATAAACAGATAATAGGTCATCTGGATGTGATTTGACCTGATTTCCATTGCCAGAAAGAAGGCGGTTAAAACCGAGCCTAAAAGATATTTACCTCTTAAAGTTAGGATAATACCTGCTAATATTGGAGCAAAAAACGCGATGGCATAGGCCTTGTTGCTATGACCGGCATCTATAATTATAAAGTTATACGAAGAGAAGGCAAACGCTATAGCACCTGCAGCAGCAAGCCATGGGTTAACCCGCAATACACAGAATAATAAATAAGCGCCAAGCAGATAAAATAGAACGGTATCTATCGGGGTTGGAAAAACCGTCTTGAAAAAGGTGACAATGTGCGTGGTTACATTGCTGGGGTATTGGGCCCAGATCTGATAAGCAGGCATTCCGCTGAACATTGAATTGGTCCATAAGGGTGCTTTACCATCCTTTTCCTTAAAATCCATTATTTCTTTTTGCCCGCCCTGAGCTTGCCTCACATCGTTTTGATATAAGGATTTTCCCTTTATCACAGGACTGAAATAAACAAAACACAGCGCGATAAAAATCCCAATTATGGCCAGGTGAATGCCATTATTTTTGAACCAATTATTCATTATTCAGTTTTTTAAAGAAACCAAAAGTATGAAAAAGCTTGAGAAATTCAGTGGGTATGCAAAAAGCAAAAGGATATAAGCAGGAATTAAAATGGATGCAGAAATTTGGCTCGGAAATCCTTACTGGGTAAATGGATTATTGCTTCACTTCTTCATAATCAATAAACTCACCAGCCTTATCTGCAGCACGAGCTTCTTTGTCTTTAGGCGGAACGTAATCTACACTGATTTTCCCCACAGGTCTGCGTGACTGCTCTTGTTGACGGTATTGTGAATTTACATGTTCTTGCGCTTTGCTGACCATTTTTTTGAACAATAGGGGTAAAACGGCGCGGGCAATCAATCTGATTAACCACATCACAAGAATTGTTATAAATAAAATCTTAACTAGCATCTTTAATAAAATCGGTACAAATATGACTATAAAAAAAATTAAATGTTTCGATCAGATGTTCAAGCTGACATTTTTATGATAATTTGTGAAGCAGCCCGTTTATTAAATCACCATGCTGAGGAAACTGTTTGATCAGTTCTCCATCCGCCAACTCAAAATCATTGAAATCGAATCCCGGAGCAACCGTACAACCCACTAACGAAAAACCATGCTCATTTATTGGCGTCGAAGTAGTAATCTGTAATTAGTAGCCTGAGATCAGTATGATGAGTGGTTGGTAATCGGTAATCGGTATTCGGTAATCAGTATGGTCAGTAATCGGTTAATAATGTAACTATAATTTATTACAGAAAGAAGTAGCTTTAGAGATCATTGAATTTAGCATTTTTCCAATGGATCCATATTTGAGTAATAGATCATGAGCTGTTTCGGTGGAAATATACGCACAATCCAGAGCAGTTTCAATCCAATGTTGGGTTTCTAACTGTTCTCCATCTGCATCAGTCAAATTACTCACAAAATGTTTTTCATACTTCCTTTTGGCCCAAGATTCAGCAATTTGTGCACCAATTGAACGTGATGATCTTCTAACCTGATCAGTTAGTGAATACATTTCTTCTCTTGGGAAACTTTTAGAGAGCTCAAATATCTCTTTTGATAATAATCTTGAAAGTTTATATACTTCTAAATCTCTAAAACTTTTTACATATTCCATAAATTTTCTGAGCTGTTTTTTGTTCCGATAACTGATTACTAAATACCGATTACATTTAAATAACCTATTTTCATTCTTCTACTATGAACGCTACGCGGCCCACCTGCCCGTCTTCTAAACGCACTTTAATTCCTCTGCTGTGAAAAGAAGAACTGGTTAATAAATCTTTAACAATTCCTCTGGTTAATTTCCCCGAACGCTGATCTTTCTTTAGAATGATGTCAACTTCTAAACCGGGATATATATCGTTTCTATTTTGTCCGTTCATTTTTCTTTAGTGCTAAGCATCGGGTTTTGAGTAGCAAGTAGCCAGCCTTTATTAGAATCAAGAATCAAGTAGCAAGAATCAAGTAGCAAACCCAGAACTCAAACCTCCAACCCACAACCCATCACCCCTTTTTTCCAAACTTCTCTTCCATCATCTTCTCAAGCGCATACATTTCATCACGTAATTTTGCCGCACCTAAAAAGTCCATGCTTTTGGCAGCGGCTAACATTTCTTTTTTGGTTTTATCAATTGCTTTTTGAAGTTCAGGCTTGGTCATATAAGCAACAATCGGATCTGCTGCAATGTTAGCGGCACCTTCGTGGCCCACATACACTTTCTGAATACCTCCTTTAAAGTCAACTACCGATGTCTGCTCCATAATTTCCTCACGGGATTTGCCAATGGTAGTAGGAGTTATGCCATGCTCCTCGTTATATTTCATTTGCTTTTCGCGACGGCGGTTCGTTTCATCAATTGTAATGCGCATACTCTCAGTGATTTTATCTGCGTACATAATCACTCTTCCCCGATCATTTCGGGCAGCACGACCAATAGTTTGTATTAAAGAGCGCTCTGATCGTAGAAATCCTTCCTTATCGGCATCTAAAATCGCCACGAAAGAAACCTCGGGTAAATCCAGACCTTCGCGTAACAGGTTAATTCCAATTAATACATCAAATTCTCCTAAACGTAATCCTCTTAAAATCTCCACACGTTCTAAGGTTTTAACTTCAGAGTGAATATAGCGAACCTTAATTCCCAGCCTGTCCATATATTTTGACAGTTCTTCAGCCATTCGTTTGGTAAGCGTAGTCACTAAAATCCGGTCCCCTTGTTTAACCGTTTTATCTACCTCATCCAGCAGATCATCTACCTGGTTTATAACCGGACGAATTTCAATTACCGGGTCTAACAAGCCAGTCGGGCGGATAACTTGCTCCACCACCACGCCTCCTGATTTTTCCAGTTCATAGTCACCCGGAGTTGCGCTTACGTATATAGTTTGGGGGGCCAAACGCTCAAATTCTTCGAAGTTCAGAGGCCGATTATCCAATGCCGCCGGCAAGCGGAATCCATAATCTACAAGTGCTAATTTCCTTGATCTGTCGCCTCCGTACATTGCTCTCACCTGGGGTACCGTAACATGGCTCTCATCGATCACCATCAGGTAGTCATCCGGAAAATAATCCAACAGGCAAAAGGGGCGCATGCCGGGAGTTCTTCCGTCGAAGAATCGGGAGTAGTTTTCGATGCCGCTGCAGTAGCCCAACTCACGAATCATCTCTAAATCATAGTTTACCCGCTCTTCAAGGCGTTTGGCCTCAAGGAAACGCTGATCGCCTACAAACTGCTTTTTCCGGGTTTCCAATTCTTCCTGTATTGCCCAAACCGATTGGTTAAAGCGTTCTTTTGGAGTAACAAAAAGATTTGCCGGATAAACAACCATATGAGTCATTTTCTCCAGAGTTTTTCCCGTTGCCGGATCTATGGCTGATAACTCTTCGATGTCATCACCAAAAAAAGATACGCGGTAAGCATGGTCCATATAAGCCGGATAAATATCTACCGTGTCACCTTTCACTCTGAATGTTCCTCGTCTGAAATCTGCGGTTGTTCTTGAATATAAAATCTCAACTAGCCTGTGAAGAAATGCATTGCGGCTGATCCTCGTTCCTACAGCAAACTTAAATACTGAGTTGCTAAAATCCTCTGGATTTCCCATTCCATAAATGCAGGAAATTGAGGAAACCACAATGATATCCCGCCTTCCGGACATCAGGGAAGAGGTGGTACGAAGACGAAGTTTTTCTATTTCTTCGTTTATCTGAAGATCTTTTTCTATGTAAGTGTTGGAGCTCGCGATGTAAGCCTCTGGTTGATAATAATCATAATAGGACACAAAATAATTGACTGCATTTTCAGGAAAAAACTGTTTGAATTCACCATACAGTTGCGCCGCCAGGGTTTTATTATGACTTAATATGAGTGTAGGTTTTTGTGTTTGTTCAATAACATTGGCTATAGAATAGGTTTTACCCGAGCCTGTAACGCCTAATAAAGTTTGGTAGTGTTCGCCCCCATTTACACCCTCAACTAATTGTCTGATGGCTTCCGGCTGATCGCCTGCCGGTTTATAATCTGAAATTATTTTAAAGTCCATGCGATATCAAAAGTACAAAAAGGTATTTTAGAATGTAATACAATTACAAAAGGGGATGTCTTTTGCTGTAAATTGATTTAATGCGAAACTTCTGCACTTGGTTTTGGTTTTTAATTTGAGAAAGGTTTTATTTCGTCCGTTATAAATGCCTAATTTTATTTTGATGTTTCTATTAAACAGTACACCTTCTATCGGAAATAATTTTGTTGCTGAATTGCGTGATGCACAGATCCAGCAAGACAGTATGCGTTTTCGCAGAAACCTTGAGCGATTGGGTGAGATTTTTGCCTACGAGATCAGCAAAAAAATGGAGTATATAGAAACCGAATTTGAAACCCCTCTCGGAACTGCAACCGTTTCGATACTTCAGGAACAACCCGTTTTAGCAACTATTTTGCGTGCCGGTTTGCCGCTGCATCAGGGCTTGTTAAATGTTTTTGATAAAGCGGATTCAGCTTTCCTTGCAGCATACAGAAAACCTGGAAAAAACGGTGATTTTATTATTCAGCAGGAATATGTTGCTGCACCAGATCTGAATGACAAAATTGTTATTCTGTCTGACCCCATGCTCGCAACCGGCTTAAGCATGGTTGCCTGCTGTAAAGAACTTCTGGATCAATACCGTATAAAGCAACTGCATATTGTTTCGGTAATTGCCAGTGCCGAAGGCATTACCCACATCAAAGCAAATTTACCAAAAGCGAAACTGTGGCTTGGAGCTATTGATGACGAGATGACTACAAAGGCATACATCGTTCCCGGTCTTGGCGACGCCGGAGATCTGGCGTATGGAATTAGGATGTAGATGTGCAAATGGATCAGATATGCGGATATTCGCAAATCGCTTTATGGATGTGTAAATAGTCAAATGTGCAGATGTGCAAATGATTGCAAGTTGCTTTATATATTCGCAAATGAAATAGAATGTACGATGTGCAAATAATTGAAAAATGCTTTATGCATGTGGCTATTTACACTTCGTTAGGAATCTGCACATTTTCACATCAAACCCATTTGCACATTTAACAATTCCTGTATTTTGACATTTCTTCCATTCACGATTAGCAGGTAATCTGCACATTTGCAAATCAACTCATTTGCAAATTTTCAATGCTTCGCCACATATTTTTTGATTTAGATCACACCATTTGGGATTTTGATAAAAACGCTGAAGAAACACTTCATGAGCTTTATCATGCCTACTCTTTAAATAGTTTGGGTGTTTCTTGTCCCCATGCCTTCATAGAGAGCTACACGCGTAACAATCACTTGCTTTGGGCCGAGTATCACCTGGGTAGAATAACAAAAGAGCATCTTCGTACAACCCGTTTTAGAACCACGTTTATTGAATTAGGCTTAACAGCCGAAACGATTCCAGATGCTTTTGAAGACGATTATGTTCGGATTTGTCCAACAAAAACTCACTTATTTCCCCAGGCTCACGAAACATTGAGCTATCTGCAGACAAAATATAAGCTTCATCTTATTTCAAATGGGTTTAAAGAGTCAACTGAGTTAAAAATTCAGCTAACTGGTTTGGGTAAATATTTTGAAAATATCGTTATCTCTGAAGTTATCGGTATAAATAAGCCGGATAAAGCCATTTTTGACTTTGCACTAAAGGCAGCTAATGCTAAAAAGCAAGAAAGTATAATGATAGGCGATAGTATTGAAGCCGATATCCGTGGTGCACTGAATTTCGGAATGGATGCAATTTATTTCAATCCGATGGGAAAAGAAAAGCCAGAGGATGTGAAGCGACAGATTAGTAGTCTGGATGAATTAATGAAATTGTTGTAATATCACATGTTGCAGCCTGCAACATGTATATAGTCATTCTTTTGGTTAGCAGTATCTGGCAAACATTCTTTGTTTGAAACACGATCTTGGGTCACCAGTATTTAAAAAGCCAAATCAAGTGTCGAAATTTTATTTGCACATTTTATAGAAGAAACTGTTTAGTATTGCAAATTGAATCATGCGTATCTTATTTGCTATACAAGGGACAGGTAACGGCCATATAAGCAGGGCCCGAGAAATTGTGCCTCTATTACAGCAACATGGAGAGCTGGATGTACTGATTAGTGGCACTCAAGCCGATGTTCAACTTAACTGTCCGCTTACATACCGATTTCATGGTTTTAGTTATGTTTTTGGAAAGAAAGGAAGTGTGGATCATTGGAGCACCTATAAAAGCATGAATTTATATCGTCTTTGGAAGGATATTCGTTCGCTTCCTTTAAAAGAATACGATCTAATTATTAATGATTTTGAGCCGGTAACGGCATGGGCTTGCAAATTGCAGGGAAGGCCAAGCGTCGCTTTAAGTCATCAGGCATCATTCCTTTCCAAAAACACCCCACGTCCAAAAAATAAATTCCATTGGCAGGAGGGCGTGTTTAAACATTATGCTCCTACCACTTATCAAATAGGCTTTCATTTCGAGAGCTACGATACCTTTATAAATACACCGGTTATTCGCAGCGAAATTCGAAATCTCGATACAAATGATCTCGGCCATATATCTGTCTATCTTCCGGCTTACCATGACAATTTATTGGTAAGCTATCTGAAAAGAATTCCCGAAGTCAGGTGGGAAGTGTTTTCTAAGCATTCTAACCGCACCTATACAGAAAAAAATGTTTCTGTTCAGCCGATAAATAACCAAAAGTTTAATCATAGCCTGGCTAATTCTTCGGGTTTATTAACAGGTGGAGGCTTTGAAGGACCTGCTGAGGCCCTTTATTTAGGTAAGAAAGTGTTGGTTATGCCTATGAAATTTCAGTATGAGCAACTTTGTAATGCAGAAGCGATAAAGAAAATGGGCGTTCCGGTAATCTATCAATTGGATGAAGACTTTATTCCAAAAGTGAAACATTGGTTAGGTACATCCAATAAGGTCTCTGTAAATTTTCCTGATTCTACCTCCCAAATAGTGGAGAACCTGATAAAAACATATTCTGCGTAAGATTCTGTTAAACGGTGTTTTCATCCCCGTAATTTTGTTTTAATATTGTCTTTTTAGAAAGTATACGCAGGGCATGATAAGTCTGTTTAGAAGATTAAATCCGGTTAATATATTGTTACTGTGCATCATCGCTGTAATACTCAGAATAGGAATATTTTTGAATCCTCCGGATAAACTTGATTTTAAGGCATTTGAAGTCTATGCTTCTGTGCTATTTAATATCCAGAGTAACAATTTGTTCAGTGTTGAAGCAAATCTGTTTTTTGCTACTTTACTGACTCTCGCGCAGGCACTGTTGCTCAACAAAATTGTTAACGAATATAATCTGCTTGGCAAACCTTCCTTCCTCCCAGCCCTGATGTATGTCACCGGTTCAAGTTTATTGATGCATTTTTTAGTATTAACACCAGCGTTGATATGCAATTTTCTGGTTATATGGATGCTTTCTAAGTTTCTTAGTATCCATAGGAAAGAATCTGCTCTTTCAACCATGTTTGATCTGGGGATCATTATCGCCCTTGGTACGTTAATATACTTACCATTTGTGGCAATGATGCTGCTTTTATGGATTTCGCTCATTATTTACAGAGCTTTTAACTGGCGCGAGTGGATTGCCGGTATTTTAGGATTTGTTACCATCTATTTTTTTATTGCAGTGGCTTATTATTGGACCGACTCTTTAGAAAAGTTGCGAAATTTTCAGGTACCTCTTGCCATTGAGTTTAAGCTTTTCCCAATCAATTATTATGAATATCTTGTATTAGTTCCAGTCCTGCTTATCTTGTTTTTATCCATAATAAGTTTACAGAATAAGCTTTACAGAAGTAACATTCATATCCGGAAATCCTATCTTTTGCTTTTCTTTATATTCATATTTGGCATAGCATCATTTTTTATCACTTCACGATACCAGATATTTCATTTTTTGCTTGCCGTACCTGCCGCCGCGGTTTTTATGGCCTTTTACTTTAGCAATGCAATCAAACCATGGTTCTATGAAAGTCTTTATTTAATGTTGCTTGGATTTATTCTTTATTTCCAATTTTTTTAAGACTTGCCATTACCGACAGGCTTCCGACGTCCAGCATCAAATCCTAATAAAACTTTCAACCTTCAAATCGCTAAATCTGTCTTAACCTTTTTTAACAAATAAAAACCCTTAAAAACTTAAAATTTAAATAGTTTTGTAATATGAAATTCGGAGTAGTAGTTTTCCCCGGATCCAATTGTGATCAGGACAGCATTTACGTATTAGACAAGATTTTAGGACAAGAGGTTGTAAAGCTTTGGCACAAAGATCATGATCTGCAAGGAACAGATTTTATCATACTGCCAGGTGGGTTTTCTTATGGTGATTATTTAAGATCAGGAGCTATTGCACGCTTTTCTCCGATTATGCAGGAAGTTATTCAGTTCGCAAACAAAGGTGGATACGTAATGGGTATCTGCAATGGTTTTCAGATTCTTTCAGAGGCAGGTCTGGTTCCCGGAGCCTTGCTTCACAATAGCAACAGAAAATTTATCTGTCGCAATATTTACATGAAAGCTGAAACTACAAATTCATTAATTACATCAGGTTTAAATACAGATAAAGCTTTAAAAATTCCGATAGCCCACGGTGAGGGGAATTACTTTGCTACAGAAGATACGTTGAAAAGACTGAATGATAATGATCAGGTGCTTTTCCGCTATTGCGATGAAAGCGGACAAGTTACTCCGGAGTCAAATCCGAATGGATCTGTGCAGAATATTGCCGGCGTTTGTAATGAAGGCCGTAACGTGTTTGGCTTAATGCCTCATCCGGAAAGAGCCGCCGATTGTATTTTAGGGAATGAAGACGGACTTGGAATATTTGAATCGATTCTTAAAACGGTTCATGCTTAATGGTTAACCTTGTTATTGATATTGGTAATACGTTTTCAAAACTTGCAATATTCAATAACAGGGAAATAATCAACTTTGTGCAGGTTAAAGATTTTTCTCTCTCTTTCCTGCGTAATTTCCTCGAAATCAATCCTGTTGATCATGCAATTGTTTCAAGTGTTAATACAGAAATCGATGCATTTGAGGATTTGCTCCGGTCAAAAACGGATTATTTTCGCTTTACAGGATCGAGCGCGTCGAAGATCAAAAATGAATATAAAACTCCTCAAACTTTAGGTCTGGATCGTTACGCCGCAGTAATTGCTGCCGAGGCGCTTTTCCCTGATCAGAATTGTTTGGTTATTGATGCTGGTTCTTGCATTACCTATGATTTTGTAGACGCTCAAAAGAAATATTGGGGCGGCAGTATTAGTCCGGGTATAAAAATGCGTTTTAAAGCCTTGAACAATTTCACCGGCAGGTTACCTTTAGTCGATGCCAATCCCGACAGAGATATTGAATATGGGAATGATACAGAGTCTGCCATATTAAGCGGTGTTCAAAAAGGGATTATTTATGAGGCAATTGGATTTATAAACTCATTCATTTTGAAATGGCCTCAGTTAAAAGTGATCCTGTGCGGAGGCGATGTTAATTTTTTTGATACCCAGTTGAAAAATAGCATCTTTGCCCACACTTTAAAAACCGAGCCTAACTTGGTACTAATTGGTTTAAATGAAGTTATCTATTATAATAATGACTAAAGTTTCAAAAAGTATATTAATTATTGCTTGTGTTTTAACTAGCTATAATGGCTTTTCTCAAGGTTCAACCAGCTCCCCTTATTCGCAGTATGGTATCGGTATTATTAACGGCTCTCAGTTGCCCGAAAGCCGGTCGATGGGCGGAATATCAGCAGGTTTAAGAAAACCCTCGCCATACAGCAATGTAAACCTTGCTAATCCTGCTTCGTATTCTTCGATCCGTATTACTACTTTTGATATTGGAGTATTTGGCGGGAATACTAACCTGGCTAAAGATGGGAAATCGGAAAATAGTTTCAATGCAGCGCTAAATCACCTTGTTTTTGCGATGCCGGTAACTAAAGGTTCGGCCTTAAGCTTCGGAATTGTACCTTATAGCAGTAAAGGATATAATCGTAGTGTATCCGATATGGTCGGATCTAATCCTGTAAATTACGTTTATAGCGGAAAAGGAGGAATAGCCAAAGCTTATTTAGGATATGGCTTTATAATTGGCAAAGGTTTGAGTGTTGGCGCAAATGCCTCATACCTGTTTGGAAAACTTACGGAAAGTAAGGCGGCTGAATATGAAGATGTAACCTTTCTTAATTCACGTACCGAGTCCAATTCTTCAATATCTGGCTTAAGCTTCGATTACGGAATTCAATATGAAGCGGCGCTAAACAGTAAAACAAGTTTAATACTGGGATACTCGGGAAGCTCAAATTCTAAGATAAAATCAAAGAATGATCTGCTAACTACGCGGTATTATAAGGATGCCAGTACCGGGCTTAATACTGTGTCGGTAGATACAACCAATTTTATCGAGAACGAGAGAAGTAACATTCAGTTGCCAATGATGCATACCTTTGGATTGGTGATTCAAAGTCCAAACAGATGGCTTGTAGGGGCAGATCTTTCGCTGGGCCAATGGAAGAATTACCGCGAAGGTAATACTAACCCTGGTTTACAAAATTCTATGGGGATGGCTGTAGGTGCTCAGATTACACCTGATTTTACCTCGGTAGGCAGTTATTTTAAGTTAGTGGATTACCGGTTCGGCTTTAAGTATGATAAAACCTACATAAATCTGAACAATCAGAATATAAACCAGGCTGCGCTTACGTTTGGTTTAGGACTACCCCTTCCTGCGAACAGGTCAACCTTTTATAAAGTTAACCTTGGAACAGAGTTGGGTCAACGAGGCAAGCTTGATAACAACCTGGTTCGCGAGCGCTTTGTTAACGTGTTCTTAAGCTTCACCATGAACGATCAATGGTTCCGGAAATACAAGTTTGATTAAAATGATTCCCTTTAGATTAACCATCGCATCTTTTTTTGCCATGGGATGTTCATTACTCATCGCCTGCGAAAATGATCTTAGAGAGATTGAGAAAATCTCAGCGAAGACTAAAATCTCAGCGGATACATCTAAAGGGGTAGAAATTATTTTGAGCGATTCGGCAGTAGTAAAGGGCAAGCTAATAACTCCTTTGCTCCTTGATTATAAAACGGCCAATCCATATTATGAAATGCCTGCAGGTCTAACGGTTATATTTTATGATGAGAACCAAAGAGAAAGTAGCCGCATAACGGCTGACCATGGAATACGGAGGGGGAAAGAGGAATTAGTGGAGTTGAGAAAAAATGTGGTCGTTGTTACAGACAAAGGCGATATCTTCAAGTCAGAAGAGTTGTTTTGGGATGAGAAGAAAAAAATATTCTATTCTAACCAACTGGTGAATATCACAAAACCCGACGGCACCTCTATCAACGGAACGCAGTTTGTGAGCGATCAGAATTTTAATAATCCGGTTATCAATAATGCTACCGGAAGCCTGGCTACCGGAGATAAGCTAACCTATTAATAATGAATTTTTGAGGCGTTCTTTTTTGCTATAATTTTTTTCTAAAAATTGTATCTTGCGCCCTCTTTTAAAACGAAAGAATAATAGAATATATGGGAATAATGAGTTTTTTGCGGAACCGTGCTGGCGCTATCCTTATTGGAGCAATCGGTTTCGCGCTATTTGCGTTTTTACTTGGCGATGCTGTCAAAATGGGTGGCTCGTTTATGGGCGGCGATCGTAATGAAGTAGCGGAAGTAGCGGGTAAAAGCATTTCATACGAAGAGTTTAAAGCCAAAGTTGATCAAAATGAAGCAAACTTCAGGCAACAAATGGGTGGAAATCTGAATCCTCAGATGAGCGCCTATGTTTTAGAAAATACCTGGAACCAGGCTATTTCTGAAATCTTAATTGATAAAGAAGTTGAGCGCCTGGGCTTATCAGTTGGTAAGGATGAATTGAATGACATGCTTTATGGTAAAAATCCTCACCCTCAGGTTGTCCAAACTTTTACTGATCCGCAAACCGGCCAGTTCAATAAAACTCAGATCGCAGCTATCGTAGATAACGTTAAAAGTCAAGGTGCAAACAGTCCGATGGGGAAACAATGGGGCGATTTCTTACTTTCTATTCGTCGCGACAGGTTATTTCAGAAATATAATAACCTTGTTAAAAATAGCATTTATGTAACTTCTTTAGAAGCGAAAGAGGATTATACTCAGCGGAATAAGCTTGCCAACTTTAATTATGTAGCCTTGGAGTATGCTTCAATCCCTGATAATAAAGTTACTTTGACAGAAGCTGATTTCAAGGATTATTACAATGAAAATAAAAACCGATTCAAAAACCGCGAAGAAACCCGCTCTTTTGAATATGTTATTTTTGATGCTAGTCCTTCAAAAGAAGATTCAATAGCAACTCAGGCTGCTATTAATAAAATAGCCGCTGATTTCAGAGCAACCAACAACGATTCATTATTTGTAACCGTAAATTCGGATACAAAAACGCCTCTTACTTATCAGAAGAAGGGCTCTTTAGATCCTTCGATTGATTCTATCGCATTCAAATCAGCGCCAGGAACAATCATTGGCCCATTGTATTCGAACGGAGCTTTTCGGGTTGCTAAAGTTATCGACGTGAAAATGAGTCCTGATTCAGTCAAAGCCAGTCATATTTTGTTGAATCCTGCTGCCGAAGGTGGAATGGATAAGGCGAAAGCAAAAGCAGATTCTATTCTTGGACTTATCCGTAAGGGAACAAGTTTTGAAGCCATGGCTGCTCAGTTCAGTGTAGATCCTTCGAAAAACAAAGGCGGAGACTTGGGTACTTTCGGAAGAGGAGCAATGGTTCCTGCCTTCGAAGATGCGGTATTTAATGGAACAACTGGTGATATCAAAATAGTAACCAGTCAGTTCGGTGTACATATCGTTCGTATCGATAAGCAAATTGGTTCTTCAAAAGTTGCTAAGGTTGGGGTTATTGATAAAGTGGTTGCCAGCAGTAGCCAAACTCAGCAGAATGTATACCAAAAGGCATCCGACTTTTTAGGTTCTGCAGACAACGCGAAAGCTTTTGATGAAAAAGTTAAGTCGGCAAATCTGAAAAAATTGGTAGCAGATAATCTCGCTCCTTCTCAATCGAATGTTCCGGGACTTGAAAATCCGCGCGAACTTGTTAGATGGGCTTTTCAGGCAGAAGAAGGCGATGTAACCGATAATGTATATGAAATAGGCAACCAGTATGTGGTGGCTAAGCTTACTAATATCCGGGAAAAGGGTGTGTTACCTCTTGAAAAAGTCAAGAAGGATATTGAACCAATGGTACGTAATCAGGTGAAAGCCCGTATGCTTACCGAGCGTTTCGAGGATGCCATGAAAGGAGCTTCATCAATTAACCAGGTGGCTCAAAAGCTTGGAAAACAAGCGCAACCTGTACAGAATATAGTGTTTGCTAACCCTGTTATACCAGGCGGCGGACAGGAAAACAAGGTTATTGGTACCGTATTTGGATTACAGCCTAATAAGCTATCTAAACCTATTAAAGGTGAAGCTGGAGTGTATGTGGTGGCGGTAAACGGGTTTACCAATCCTGCGCCTCTAACAAATATCTTTAAACAAAAGGAACAAATTATGCAGTCTGTTTCTCAAAGAGCTCAGAGCCAGTTCTTTGAAGTTCTTAAAGAAAAGGCTGAGATTAAAGATAACAGGCTTCGTTTCTTTTAAGAGATTTTAAGCTAAATTACAACCGGGAGAAATAATCTTCCGGTTTTTTTGTTATATAACAATAGAATGATTTTGGTTTAGCCAAAGCTTTCTAACTTGCATTCAAGCTTTTATCTTAAAATGGACATACAGGAAAATATTGTCAATCGGGTTGCCCAGAGTGGTTTAATCAGTCTTGACCCTGCAGAGCTTTACCCCGCAGGAGAGAGGATTGTTTACGATATCAAAGAGAACCTTTTTCATGGTCTAATGCTGCGTGAGAAGGATTTCCGAGAGTTTATAAAACTGCACGACTGGTCGCAGTATCAGGGGAAACATGTGGCCATTACCTGCTCTTCCGATGCGATAGTTCCAACGTGGGCTTATATGCTTTTGGGTAATAAGATGGCACCATTTGCAAATACTATTGTTTTTGGTAACCTTGAACTACTGGAAACCGTATTGTTCGACAGGGCTATCAATAAATTGGATGTTGAAAAATATCGCGATGAGCGTATTGTTATAAAAGGCTGCGGCGATATCCCAGTACCAGTTTCAGCTTACGTTGATCTGACGGCCAAACTTACCGGTGTGGCTAAGAGTATTATGTATGGGGAGCCATGCTCTACAGTACCAATCTATAAACGGAAAGATTAGGGCGAGGATTCAGCGAAGGCAGATAGATTGTATAGAGAAGCAAGATAACCGGAATACAGAACGTAAATAGACGGATTTTTGATCTTTATAAATCAATACGATACTAAAAGATCGGCTCAGGGTTTTACATTTTACATAGCTTTATGAGAAAATTCCATTTATTGGTTGTAATATTATTTTTATCGTCATCTTGTTTACAGGCCCAATCCCTGGAAAATCGTAAAGAACCAGTTTTTAAAGTGGGGGAAGAGTTAAATTACCGTTTACGCTATGGTTTCGTAACCGCCGCTGAAGCCACTTTAACGGTGAATTCCTGTGATTTAAAGTTTGATAATCAACCAGTTTATCATTTAATGGCTCAGGGCAGAACCTCAGGGTCTTTCGACTTTTTTCATAAAGTACGTAACCGCTATAGCTCCTATGTGCATCAAACAGACCTCGTGCCTTTTTTATATACTGAAACCATTAAAGAGGGAAACTACAGGCGTAATGACAAGGCAAGGTATTACCAGGAGGATAAAAAAGTCGTAACAAACAAGGGCACATTCATCGGTAAAAAGAGTCAGTTGTTCGATATAGTCTCTGCTTATTATTTTGCGCGAAGTCTTGATTTGAAGGACGTTACTAAAAATGAAAAGTTTAAGATGACCTATTTTCTGAATGACGGTCTGGCGGATTTGGAAATAACCTACATTGGAAAAGAACGGGTTAAAACGTCTATGGGCTTTTTCGATTGTCTTAAATTTAATCCTTCAATTCAGGCAGGAAGAGTCTTCCGTGAAGACAGCAGGCTTTATCTATGGATTACTGACGATGGCAATCGTATTCCTGTAAAGGCTCAGGTAGAAATCTTGGTTGGAACTGTAACGATGGAACTTACCTCTGCCAAAGGATTAAAATACCCCTTAGGCGTATCAAAAAGAAAGTAATGATTGAAGTATTGAATACTCTGGTGGATGAAGATCTGCTGACAGAAAGCTTTGTTTGCCATTTGGATAAATGCAAGGGCGCATGCTGTGTTGAAGGGGATGCTGGAGCTCCATTGGCAAGAAATGAATTAGCAGTTTTGGAGAAGATCTATCCTCTTGTAAAGCCATATATGACTCAGGAAGGGATAAAGGCTGTAGAAGAATCAGGAACCTGGGTAAAAGACATGGACGGTGATTTTACAACGCCCTGCGTAGATGGCGACAAGGAATGTGCTTATGTAATGTGGGAAAATGGGATTAGTAAGTGTGCTATCGAAAGAGCCTATCTCGACGGTAAAATAGGTTGGAAAAAGCCCGTATCCTGTCATTTATACCCTATCAGGATTACTGAGTATCCTGAGTTTGACGTGCTTCATTACGACCGCTGGCACATCTGCAGTTCAGCATGTTCTTTTGGAAAAGAATTGAAAGTGCCTGTTTTCAGGTTTCTGAAAGATCCCCTGATACGTAAATATGGCGAGAACTGGTATAATGAACTTGAGGAAGCGAATACAGCCTATCAGAAAATGAAGGATAAGTAAATGTAATTCCTTTTCATATTCGGTGAATAGTTTGATCTTAACTTCTATTAGCCAATGCTTATCTCCTTTTGATATCATAAAATTAGGGTTAGGATCAAGGTTGGCTTTAACCTTTATACAAATCCATTATTGTACTATTTTTGCAAAATCCTACATCCGTTTATTGGGGATTGTTAAATGATAAAGAACCTTTCCATTGTATTTCGTTATTTTATTTTCTGGCTGTTATTCTTCTTTCTTGAGCGACTGATTTTCATTCTAGTATTTTTTGAAAAAATCAAAGGTGCCTCAATCACAGAAATTGTAAAAAGTTTTCTGATTGGACCATGGATGGATGTATCGATGGTGGGTTATATATCAATTTTACCTTTGTTGGGAATAGTGATTATATGGTTTATTCCCGTTATTAAAATTCCAGGGAATGTTTTACGATGGTATACCAGAATTCTGATTGTGGTATTCTCAATCATTTGTGCTTTTAATTTTAATATTTACCGCGAGTGGGGATCAAAAATAAATTTTAAAGCGCTTGATATTGCGTTCACTTCCCCGAATGAGGCCATAGCTAGCGGTGCTTCATCTCCTGTTTTCGCATCACTTGTCACCCTTGTTGTACTTATTGTATTAAGCTTTTGGTTTGCCGATAAAATTATTAAATACCGGTCATTTAAAAATGCGAATGTTCTTTCAAAAATAGTTGTGTCAGTTCTGCTTATTGGAGTCAATTTTCTGGCAATCCGGGGAGGTTGGCAGCTTTCACCTATGAATGAAAGTATGGCCTACTACTCAAATACACCCATTTTAAACCATGCTGCCGTGAATACGGAGTGGTCGCTTCTACGGGATATTCTGAATAATAAATCCACGGAAAATCCTTATCAGTATTATTCGAAAGATGAAGCGGCTAAATTGGCAAACGAAATTCTCGTAAAACCCAGCGGACCTCCTATTGAATTATTGAGCAGTACCAGGCCAAATGTAATTTTGATCATCATGGAGAGCTTTACAGCAGATCTTGTTGAGAGCCTTGGCGGTGAAAACGGCATAACGCCGGAAATGGAAAGACTGGCGTCGGATGGCGTGCTTTTCGACCATATATACGCATCGGGTGATAGAACGGATAAAGGTATAGTCGCAGTTCTGAATGCATTTCCATCTCAAGCTATAAGAAGCATTATGAAGCTGAATAGTAAACAAGAAAAACTTCCTTCGCTTGCGCAAACCTTTGCTAAAAATGCCTATTCGACCTCGTTCTTTTACGGCGGAGAGAGCGAGTTTTTTAATATGAAATCATATTTGTTAAGCCATAAGTATCAGGATGTAGTCGATAAAGCTTTCTTTGACGAGAAAGATATGAATTCAAAATGGGGCGCTTTTGATGATTTGGTTTATTCCAAATTGCTAAGTAAATCAGGCGCGAGCCGGCAACCATTCTTTTCTACAATGTTAACTTTAACCAATCACGAACCCTTTGAAGTTCCAGGAAAACCTCACTTTAGTGGGGAAGGGGTGGAGGACAAATTCCGAAGTACAGCATTTTATGCCGACTCCTGTTTGGGTGCTTTCCTGAATAATGCCAAAAAAGAAAGCTGGTATAAAAATACCTTGTTTATTGTCGTCGCCGATCATGGACACCGTTTACCAAAAAATCAGTATGAAATTTACTATCCCAACCGATTTAGAATTCCTCTTTTATTTTTTGGAGACGTGATTAAACCGGAGTTTAGGGGCAAAAGAATTTCAAAAATTGGCAGTCAGACAGATATTGCTTCAACCTTATTTAATCAATTGAAAATGCCTTCGGGGGAATTTAAGTGGAGCCGCGACCTTTTAAATCCGAAAACTTCAGATTTTGCATTTTTTGATTGGGATAACGGATTTGGAGTTGTCACCCCCGAACAAACCATCTCATTTGATAACACAGGTAAAAATATACTCTTTAAAGCGGATACAAATCTGAAGTCAACAGATGAGAAACTCTTGCGTTATGGTAAAGCGTATATGCAGCAAGTATTTCAGGACTATCTGGATTATTAATGAGGTCCGCTATTGTGGTTTTTTCTGCTTAATCGCTCAATAATGCGTCTGCAGCCTTTTTCGATCATTTGATAGACCGGGTCAAACTGGTCATCTTCATAATACGGGTCAGGCACCTTTTCGGTGTCTAAAAGAAGCTGAACTTTTTCCCTATCCTGTTGTCTTCTAGCCAGTCTTAATACATCTCTTTCATTCATGTGGTCCATCACGAAGATCTTGTCGAACCTGTCAAAATCCTCCACCTGAAACTGGCGGCAGCATTGATTAGAAATATCCAGTCCGTATCTTTTAGCTATCGCGATGGAGCGTTTATCAGGTGGCGAGCCGATATGCCAGTCGCCGGTTCCGGCAGAATCTACCTGCCAGTCTAAGCCTTGTTCAACTACAATATGTTCCATTATACCATGTGCCAAAGGCGAACGGCAGATGTTGCCTAAACAAACCATTAGAATTTTCATATACAATATGATTAAAGAACTAAAATAAAATTGCACCAATACGCGTGCAATCGTTTCTAATCCGTGTGTTTAATCAGCAAATATCTTGTTCAACAATCCCGCCAAGCGGACACCGCCTTTCAAGAGCTGCAGGTTAAGCGTATTTACATGATTGAAATTATACTTATAACCGTAACTGTTGTCTGTTTCGGCCTCTTTATAAAGTTCACTGCTTAATTGGTATGATTCAAAAACCCATTTATGGAAATCATCTTTTTGCCATGCATCCAGTTCTTTCGGAGTCGGAAAATCAATAGCATTTGCATATTCTGTATAGCTTAACTGCTGAAACTCTATTAATTCAGAGTCCCAAAGGCTGTGTAAGGATACTCTTTTATTGAACCACTTGACCTTTATTCCGGTTCCTCCGGAATCTTCAGATCGGCCACAATGTAATGGCTGATGGACATCGCCGACAAGATGAATGAGAATACGCAAATACATCTTCTTCTTTTCGAAAGGCGTTTCTTTCTTCTTTAACTCTTGAACAACGAAGTTTATTTTGGTGTTGATGTTTGTACCGGTGTCCTTTTTTAATAGGGTGCTCACCTGGGAAAGCGTCAGTTCCGGCGGTAAGTTTAGATAATGCCATTTGCTAAGATACCGGAAGGAATTGTCTGATTTAACAAAATCCATCCAATTAGACGACATGGCAATAGATTCATTGCCCAGAATCTTTTTGATCTCGGCTTTTGTTTTTAAAGTTAAGTGGGTTTCTGCAATTTGTCCAACAATACGGTGGCCCAAGACGCCCCAAGCCATACTTTGCAAGGCGGTTCCACATATCAAGATAATGAATGCTGCTTTTTTAACAAGACTGCTCATTTGTACTAAAGCGGCTGAGGGTCGCATTTTATCTTTTCTTTCAATTGCAGGATAACCGGAACATGCTGTTGTAAGCCCTGCAATTCAAGGGAGTTTGCTTCCCGTTTGGTAATAACAAATATTGGTAAATATTGCCCGATTCGGTAGCAGCCCGAGAGCTTTTGTTTAAAATTTTCTTTGGTGAAAGTGCTTAGGATATATAGTGTGTCGTTCCTCACTACATAATTGCCTTTGGCATACTCTTTCCATACTCCATTATTGAAACAACTGTCGGCGTAGTAATTCGCCTTTGCATGAGTTTCTAAAGTTAAATACACAGAGTCGCAGGTAAATTTGAATTTATGGAGAGTATACTGCATCAAACTGTCTTTATATGGAGGCGGAACTTCCTCCCAAACTCCCTGCATGAAATCTATTCCGCGGCCCTGATAATTGGGATTGAATTTGCAGGCTGAGAAAATACAAGCTACAATCAGGAGGCAGGAGACGAGAAGATAAAAAGCAGATTTTTGCATAATTTAAAAAAGTCCCCCTCTTTTTAAGAGAGGGATTTAAGTGAGGATTTTTTATTTCAATCCGCCAATCATATCCTCAGGGCGTACCCATTGGTCAAATTGTTCGTTCGTAAGTAATCCTAGTTCCAAAGCTGCTTCACGTAAAGACGTTCCTTCTTTATGTGCTTTTTTAGCAATTTTAGCCGCGTTTTCGTATCCGATATGTGGGTTAAGCGCCGTAACAAGCATTAAAGAATTTTCTACATGTTTTTTAATCCCAGCATAATTCGGCTCTATTCCAATGGCGCAATGATCGTTGAAAGAAACACAAGCGTCGCCAATTAATCGGGCAGATTGAAGGAAGTTTACTGCAATTACCGGCTTGAAAACATTCAGCTCAAAATGACCATTTGAAGCTCCGATTGATAAGGCAACGTCGTTCCCCATTACTTGCGCAGCTACCATAGTAATTGCTTCGTTTTGAGTTGGGTTTACCTTTCCGGGCATAATAGATGATCCTGGTTCATTCTCCGGAATGTTTATTTCGCCGATACCTGAACGTGGACCTGAAGCCAGCAAACGAATGTCATTTCCTATTTTCATCAAAGAAACTGCAATTTGCTTTAAAGCTCCATGCGACTCTACCAAAGCATCGTGAGCGGCAAGGGCTTCAAATTTATTGTCAGCAGTTCTGAAAGGCAGGCCTGTAAACTTTGCGATGTAGTCGGCTACCTTAACATCATACCCTTTGGGAGTATTTATGCCGGTACCCACTGCGGTACCTCCCAGGGCTAATTCTGAAAGATGGTCTAACGTATTTCTTAACGCTTTTAAGCCATGATCCAGTTGAGAAACATACCCCGAAAATTCTTGTCCCAGTGTTAATGGGGTAGCATCCATTAAATGCGTACGGCCAATTTTAACTACGCTTTTAAATTCCTCAGATTTCGCTTTTAAAGTATCGCGTAATTTCTCAACTCCCGGGATAGTTACTTCCATAACCATTTTATATGCAGCAATGTGCATAGCCGTGGGGTAAGTATCATTAGAGGACTGGGATTTGTTTACATCATCATTAGGATGGATGAACGTTTTGCCCTCGCCCAGTTTATTTCCTTGTAGAACATGAGATCTGTTGGCAATAACCTCATTAACATTCATATTGGACTGGGTTCCCGAGCCTGTTTGCCAAATTACTAAAGGGAATTCGGATGCAAGTGTTCCGGCCAAAATCTCATCACAGACTTGTGCAATCAGATCTCTCTTCTCTGATGCAAGAACATTGCAATCGGTATTGGTAAAGGCTGCAGCTTTTTTAAGGTAAGCAAATGCTTCAATTATTTCTTTCGGCATAGATGCTTCGGGACCAATTTTGAAGTTGTTTCTTGAGCGTTCTGTTTGTGCACCCCAATATTTTTCTGCGGGAACCTGAACATCTCCCATCGTATCACGTTCTATTCTATAAGTCATGATTTAATTTTTTTTGTTAATGGCGCAAATTTAGATTTTTATTCGGTAAAATAGCCACGAAGGCACAAAGAGAGGGCAGAAAGATTAAACCACATGTTCGGTTTTAAGCTTGATCAGCATGGCTTTACACAGTTAACTGCCCACAGTGCGTTTCTGTATTTATCACTCGTAGAGAAAGTTTAAAACTCTTTCTGTTTGCTTTTGTAATAATTTCTAATTTCCGCCTTTTTATAAGTGTGTTTAAATATGTTTATGGTCAGATATTTTTATAGTATAATTCAGCTACTTACGATTTCGCTCTTTTTTTTATCATGTTCCTCCAACGAAAAAGTTCCGGCAAGAACGGTCGAAGAGGACAAGTCCGATAGTATTTCCCTGGTTTACAATCCCGAAAACGCCGATAAAAGAATCGATGAATTTATGAAAAAACTTCATCGTACAAG
>CBFGOI010000003.1:0-107010 GCA_965650335.1 uncultured Pedobacter sp.
CTGGAGTAGCAGTCGCTGCTGATATCGCTCCAACATTTTTAGCCCAATCACCATCACTGCCAAGGACATTCCTATATTGATAAGCTCCAAGGTATTTCCCAGCTTCACCACCGAAGTTATTTACAATTGTATTCCACATGTTGCCGTTTTCGGATTGAACTTTTGAATTGACATCTATATATTGTTCCGTCAACATCTGGGCAGTCATTTTAAGAGTATTCTTTTCATACCGATCTTTTACCGTGTTTAACTCTAATTCCAGTTTGGTGAGACTGGCCTCTAAAACAGATTTCTCCTTTGTCAAATCCTCAATGCTTTTCACCAAGCCTTTGGTTATGCCTAACTTTGAAAGAATTTCGTCCTTTTTATCAGAAGGTAGTTCATTCATCGCAATCTCGAACGCTTTGAATATTGCATCTAAATGTTTTTGTTTGAATAGAAACACATCAGCCAGTTCGTTCAAGAGTTTTTTTTGAATTTCTTTCTTTATACCCACAACATTCTTGAATTCAATGCACCAAGGAATTGGAAATGTTGTTTTAACCTCATTGATGAACTCTAAGGTTCGGTATTCAATATTCTTGGGAAGTACTTGCTTTAAACGCCTTTCACATGTAGCACGATCAAACTTGGCCTTTTTTAAGGCTTCACGATACACTTGATAATATGCAAGTAACCCTTCGCGTATAAACACCAAAAGACGTTTTCCATTAAGCTTTGCAAACCTGTACTCTCCGTGTGTTGGGGATATTTTTTCCTCCGTTAAATGCGGATATCCATGCCATTCCAATGGAGTACCGTATCTACCATCTATAATTAAGATGGTGATGAAGGTAGAGTCTAATACCTGCAAACAGGATTCCCAAGGTTGTAATTCTGGAGTATAGTCTGGAAAACCTTCCGCTGAACTTAGAATGGGATCATATCCCAGATCACTTAAAAACTGTGCTAATTCTGCTCGGAGATCAATTAGGTTATATTCGGGTGAGCTTATAAAAATAGGAAACTTATATTCACTTGAGGGCATAAAGCAGGGGCTCGAATTCTGTAGTTAATGCTAATAGGATAATCAAACTTAATGATTATATGTTATAACTCTAGATGGCATTTAGAATCAGAGACTTCGTTTTCAGCTATTGTATGACTTTGTTTAACAAAACAAGTGTATTTCAAAATAGAGAACTCGGTCAGGGTAGTTCGCATCCCAAAATCCTTCTGAAGATTTAATCAGTATAGATCGGTATATTTAAGCTTATGTATAAAAGCAATGAGATTCAGGAAAGTGTCCATATTCTAAATATACTTCGGGACAATCTTCTTAGTAATTTGAACGCCCTTTATGACTTACAAGAATACAATGTTAAGGAAGAAACCGTCAATAAAATTAACCATCTAACATTTGAAAGAGGGATTATAATCATTGACAGTTACTTAGACGAGTATCATAAATTCTTCAGTAAACATTGCTCAGACTCTAATTCGAATAAACTAAGACAAGTTTATAAAGTCATAAAAAAGAAAATTAATCGATTTTCTGATATAAAAATATATAGAAATAATGTTGTGGCCCATAACCTCAGGGTGAATGGGAAGAATATTTATTTCCACGGCAACTTCAGAGGATATAAGGTTCCTCAAACAATAGTAGAATTTAATTTCATAGCGACATGTATTGACATTCTTACTGAGTTCATAAATAGAACCTATCCAAAAGATTTCAATAACGCAGCTGATACAGTAAGTCAAAGGATGGCTGCCGATAGCACTCCTTACTTAACATCAATGACAAGGGAAGAAGCTGATGAAGAACTTATCGTCATTTCCAGTGAGATGTTGAAAATTCTTGAAAGTTAGGCAACAGGCCTCCATAAATGTAACTTTGACAGATATCAACTAAAACAGTACCTCGACTTATGGCAAGCATTTTTTTGGACAGCAACGCTCTTTTTTCTGACCCTCTTTTCAAAAGCTCCTTTGGTTCTTTGCTACTTGAATATGCCAAAGAGGGTAAGATAAAGCTTTTTATTTCTTCGATAGTCATTGACGAAATTTCTAATAACTATGAAAAGATTATAAGCAAGCACTTGCAAACAATAAAGCTCGAAGTCGAAAAGGTAAATAAGCTTCTTCAGGTTGAAACTTCTATAAAGCTTCCTACCCTTCACAACTTGAGGAAGGAAATCTCATCATTTTATAAATCATTAATATCTGACGGGGTTCTGATCGAGGTTCCCTACAGTAACGAGATTCTCCCAGAGCTGGTCAAGAGATCCATACACCGCATAAAGCCGTTTACTGAGAGAAAGCAGGAGTTTAGAGACGCCATAATTTGGCTTTCGTACAGTGAGGCAATTAGGAACTCGCAAATGAACAACTGCTTTTTCATAAGCAACAATAAAGAGGATTTCTGGGATTTGGATAAAAAAGGCCTGCACCCAGAGTTAAAGAGGGAAGCACCTAATATGAAGTTATATTCTAACTTTCAAGAGTTATGCACTTTGGAGAAGGTTTTTTTGAAAATTTCTACAGAAAAGAGATTTTCAAACTGGTTTCACAGTCTCCAACTCGATAACAATAAAATAGAAAAATACCTTAAGGGTGCAATCTGTGAAAAGGTACACGAACGAATAAAAAGATCAATCGCCAGGATGTCGCCTTCGGCTTACTTTTCAATTGATAACGGTATTTATTTTGACTTTAGCTTCGAATGGGACAGCTTAAAAGTGCTTACTTTCACGGCCTATCAACTTACTGATTTCGCTTCTATCGCTTGTGAAGTTCAGAGTAAAGCTAAAGCGGTTGTCCACACCAAAGGCTTAAAACACCGTGGATACTTCTATATTAAAACCGCGCTTTCAATAATTTTGACTGAAAACAGTGTCGATTTAGATGAGATTTATTCAACAGAGATTTCGGACCTAGTAAAAGAGTCAATCTAACTTAGATCCTATATTTCTCCCACTGATACTGTTCATACACAGCGTCGAATGTTAACAGCGGGCAATTTGATATGTCTTTAGCTCATAGTAATTAGTCTGCATCTCGGCAGAACAAGTCGTCAACGAGAAACGATCGATATTTGAATCATATTCATTCATATTATCTTCGATTATGAGGTCTTGAGCCCATTGTGAGGCTGTGGCAAAAACATATATTGGTTTCTTCAAAAGGAAAAGATTAAAAAAGTCGTCTTTCGATAAACCTCCAGTTTGGCGCAAGTATGCAGCCAAGCCATCGAGCGCAGAGTACTTGTGCCTCTTCTTCTTTCTAACTACCTTGTTGCTATAAATAAATTGGAGAAAGGCATTTTGGATTCACTTTGTAGTTTGCCTTAGGATACTGCCCCTAACTGTCCGTAGAGTTCCGCAGGGCTCTACGGATTCATAAATAACAAAGAGTCTCTGACTCGCTCACACGAAATCCATCTCAAGCAAACCCTTTTCTTCCGTATAATAATCAATAGCTGAAGAATAAATGTAATCCTGCGCATGCCTTACCAACCCTGCCCTCACCGGGTTTTCATGAAGATAATTTATCCTTGAATCCAAGATATCATTCGTGTCGCATTGTACCGGATGATTATCCTGTTGCCAGAACTGATGCTCATTGTTTCTATTATTTTTTTCACCAGCTTTTTTAAAAATCCACAACATCCAGTTCTTTCTGCTCTCTCTTTCATTTGCCGCAATTGCCTTAAGGATTTGAGAAGATGTAAACTTCTTGAGCATGTTGATCTTTTATCGAGTATCCACGGTCAGACATTCAGCTAAAATAGTATTTTCCGAGCTGGTTCTATGGGAGTCAGAGACTCCTGTTTATTTGTGAATCCGTAGAGACGCTGCGCTTAACTCTACGGACAGGAAGGGCCTCGAGCAACATAAACTAAGGGCAGGACTATCAGAACATAGCAGCGCCCCAGCACCTTTTCCAACCACCCCTAAAACATCCGCCCCCTTTTTGTGGTTCTATAGTATCATATCGCGATTACATATTTAGCAAACAGAACAAATGACAACAGAACCGTCTTTCTGGCAACGTCTTGGTATCCATGAATGGTTTTTGAATGATAGCGGCTCTGCACCTACCGAACCACAGGCACTAACACCAAACGTAGTCTACAAGTATATTATAGATAAATTTAAAGAGTCTATCGGGCAATTAACTTTTGCCGACCGGGTGGTTTTTTACCACGAATATATTATTAGTTTTAATCCTGACGATTACCGCGAATTCATGGACAATAAAAAAGGCATTTTTGGTCTTATTGTTCAGGAGGCGGTAAAGAAGTTTTATGAAATATTGAATCAATACCGGGCAGAGGGAAAAACGGTTGAACCATCCAGCAGTAAATGGGTTTTTCGCTTTGTATCTCATCCTGATTACGCTCGCGGCGATAAAGGCTTTATCGGAAAACTCCTGCCCGGCGGAACGCATAAAGAAGAAAATTTAAGAGTCACGTTTATTCCCCGCCAAACGGGCGTTGCCGAAACTTTCGACGTGAATGAAGATATTTTGAAAGGCTTCAATTTTTATAGCGAAGGGTATTATGAAGTGCCATATGTAGAAGATTTAAAGTACGATGCAAGCAAGCTTCAAAATACCGAGCAGCCTGCACTGGCTCGCTTTGAAACGATACTGCCCGATAAAGCTTACAGAGGGCATAAAGTGGAATACTATATGAAGGATCCGGAAATTATTGTATCTGGCGATGAAGAAACCCGTGAAGACTCGAATATTTTCAAAATTCCGTCGGAATGGGTGAATACTCCTCATTTATCTATTAAATTTAATAAGGCTGATGATAAATTCTACCTGGCTTCTTTCGGAGAGAAAACCATCGTTAACGAAAAAGAAGTTCAGAGAAGTGAAGCACATTCACCATCGTGGGTAGAACTTCCTATTAATTCGAGGATGATTCTGAACGGAATTATTGGCGTCAATATATTTAAATCATAATATGTCGCATTTACTATCAGTAGCGCTGCTTTTTATTTGTGTCTTTTTACTTGCAGCTCATTTTAAGGACATAAAAAATACACATAAACGGAATGGCTGAAAACTTTTTTGGAATAACCGATACAGGTAGAGTACGCGATAACAACGAGGATGCCTTTATTGCTAAGAAGGTGATGAACAATCGGTTCATTATTGCCTGTGCAATTGATGGAGTGGGAGGTTATTCGGGTGGAGAAATTGCCGCTGAGATTGCCCGCGAATCTATATTTGAAAATTTCGCCAAACCCTCGGGCAATTTGATCGAGGCAATGAAAGCCTCGTTTATTCTTGCCAATCAGAAAATCTTTGCCGAAAAGCTTCAAAATAAAGAACATAGTAAAATGGCTTGTGTGTTAACACTAGCCGTGGTCGACGTTCAAAACAACCAGTTCCATTATGCTCATGTTGGCGATACAAGGCTGTATTTATTGCGGGATCATTCGCTGGTAAAAGTAACTAAAGACCACTCGTTCGTGGGCTTTTTAGAAGATTCGGGTCGCCTGGATGAAAATGCAGCCATGAAACACCTGAAGCGCAATGAAATAAATAAAGCTTTAGGCTTCGGCCGGGAAATCGAATCGCAGGATGATTACATTGAAACAGGCAGCTCGCCTTTTTTACCGGGAGATATGCTTTTGCTTTGCAGCGATGGCCTCACCGATATGGTAAATAAGGAGTCAATAACTTCAATCGTTACCAATTCATCGTCCTTAGAAGAGAAAGCCACCCAGCTTGTTGAAATGGCTAACAAAAATGGGGGGCGAGATAACATTACCGTTGTACTGGTGCAAAATGATGCAACTTCGTCCTGGCAGGCAACTCCCTCGGTGGGAAGCCTTCATGAGGCTCAAAAAAAAAATTTGAAGCCGACTGATGAGCCCGCATCAAATAATAATAACCCTGCACCCGCGAAAACCGAAAATAAGCCTGATCATAAATTGAGTGTGAAATCGCAAAGCAATCCTCAGATAAATAAAATTCTGGCTTTTCTCTGCATTTTCTTTCTGGCGACATCCGCGTTTTTATTATGGCGAAATATTAAGCAAAAAGCCTTCGCCGAGGCTCCGGAATCCATTAAGGCTGATACAATCCGAACATCTGAGGAAATTAAACTGCAAGAAGCTATCAATACCCTAAAGGGTGATACACTCGTTCTATCGGATTCAATTTTCAATAAACCCATTCTCCTTTCCGATACATTAACCATCCATCAGGATTCTCTATTCATTCTAGCCCGAGGAAAAATAATCATCCAGGGCGACTCGCTGTTTAAAGGACCCGCGATAGCGCTCTCACCCGACTCCCGATTTATACTTCTGGATGGAGTGCAATTCGAAAATTTCGACATAGCTGTATCCGCGCAAAACGATGCTTTATATCTGCGTAATGTGCAGTTTGTCAATTGCAAATGGCCGGTTCAAAACTATTTTATGTTCCCCGATAAGCAATACGTCACTGGCCGCCTGGCCGGATCTTACTTTTTTAGAACTGATTCTTTAAATACCCAGAACAGATAAAATGATAGAGGAAACTCCTTTAAAAAATAGACGAAAAATTGAACGCCTGTTTCTGATTATGATCTCAGCAGTGCTGGCATTACTGTTTTTTTCTCTTTATGCTTTTTTACAACGCGACTTTAAAGATGTGAGCAGCCGTTTAGCTGAGGGAACCATGTTTAACCTGAACAGCAAAGATGCCGAGGGAATCCGCACGCTGATCAGAAAGGGCTATTATTTTGACGATAACAAAGACATCGATCTGATCTATTCTGCGGTGGCCAAGGGATTAGGTAAGGACCAAAAAGCGATCGATAATATTGGCGAATTAAACAAACGAAGATTTTTTATCGATGCCGACGAAGCTTTCATAAATGGAGGCGAATCTTTCAGAAAGCGCGTAATGGTTTCTCGCTCCATGCTTGGTTTTACCGGAGATGATTCCGTCGCTTTTGCGCTAGAAAGAACGAAACCACAACAGTTATCCGCGAGCACTAACGTGGGGCTGGGGAAATATTCAATCTCTGGTGAGATCCGGAACAAAGAAAAACAAGCCGTTCAGGGAGTATTGGTTCGGTTGGAAATGATTTTGCCACAAGATAGCGCTTACAGTGAAACAGTAACCGAGGTAGAAACCGAACGTGTAGAAAAGGGACCAGGCTTTAAACGGGTTTACCTTCTCGATTCACTTAAAAACAAGCAGCTAGAATCTCTGACAGCATATGCCCGTACAGATGCCCAGGGAAAATATACATTCACAAACCTTCCGGATGATAAAGCATTTAAAATTCTGCCCCTGCAACCGGGTTTCCAGTTCGGAATATCAAAAGGTGTGCAGGCTTTGGATAAAAATGAAAAACTAAACTTTCTGCGCGAGCCACATACTATCCGCCTGCTATCAACCCGCGATTTCAACATCCTGAAAAAGGAAGGCTCCTTGATTGTTCGCACTCCTGACGAATTCAATCAATGGTTCTGGATTATTATGGGATGCTTTTTTGGTGGCTTCCTGATCGTACACTTCTTGCTTTCATTCAAATTCCAGTACGCAGATCAACTAATTCTGCCCTTCGTAATGCTGCTTACGGGTCTTTCCATATTAACATTATTAAGTCTTCAGGATCCGCTTCGCGATAGGTTTTTAGCCAAAGATACCCTGCTTTACCTCGGTTTAGGCTTACTGGGTATCTGTGTGATGATGTTTGTTAAAATACGGAAGTTCAACGTAGACAACAGTCTTTACAGGATGTTTGTCTTTAAAAGCAATCGCAAGGCGGCCAATGGATGGCCATGGGCGGTTTCGGCAGTAATTCTTCTGGTTTTAACAATCGTGTTCGGAACTGGTCCGGAGGGAAGTGGTGTGAAAGTGAATCTCTTCGGGTTTCAGCCAAGCGAGATAGTAAAGTATCTGATCATACTTTTTCTGGCAGGTTTCTTCGCTACGAACGAACGCTTTATCAGCGAATACAGAAGCTATCGCAAGCGCTGGTCTTTCTTCTACTTTGCCCTCGTTTCAATAGTGGTTTCAATTCTTCTGTTCCTTGTGTTGGGAGACTTGGGTCCGGCGATGGTGGTATGTTTTACATTCATCGTATTATTCTCTTTCTGCCGCGGAGATTTTATGTTTATGATCGGCTCGGTAGTGCTCTACATTCTGGCCGCCTGGGTGTTAAATAACATTTGGCTGGCTACAGCAATTACAGTAGCCATCGTAGTGCTGGCCATGATTTTCCAGCGCAAGCAAATCAGCGAATCCGCGATTATGGCTCTTGTAATTATCGCCGGATTTTTGCTCATTGATCAAATTCCATATCTCGACCAGGTTTTCCCGGGACCGGTTAAACGTTTAACCGAGCGCAAAGCAATCTGGCAAGACGCCTGGAATAACGAAGTGTACGGCGGTGACCACGTTGCAAATGGAATCTGGGCTATGTCTAGCGGGGGTGTTACCGGACAAGGAATAGGACAAGGCTTCGCTAAAACTATTCCCGAGGCCCATACCGATATGATTTTGCCGGCCATCGGTGAAGAGTTTGGATGGGCGGGCATCGTATGTATCTTCATTCTGTTCCTGATCTATTTACATCGTTCGATTATTATCGGGCGCCAAACGGGAATGCCATTCCTGTTTTACCTGTCGGCCGGAATTGGTGTAAGTACATTTGTACAATTTCTTTTGATTGCCGGAGGCTCAACCGGAGCCCTTCCGTTGTCAGGTGTTTCTTTGCCTTTTGTTAGTTACGGTGGCTCTTCCATGGTGGCCAATTTCCTTGCCGCCGGATTTTTGCTTTCAACATCCCTGATAAAGGGTACAGAAGTACAAATGAGTTTTGTGACAAAACAACATGATAAAAACCTGGTTCCGGCCCTGGCCGCCGCATTAATTGGAGTGGTGCTGCTCACGGTGAATGTTTCCCGGTATTTATTTAACAATAAAAAATGGGTGGTTCAGCCGGCTTTAGTTGCCGATCGAAGCGGAATGCGCATGTTTAGTTACAATCCCCGAATTGCCATTTTGATGAACAGGCTGCAGGCCGGTTCTTTATACGATCGTGAAGGCAGAATTCTGGCAACCAGTAAGCCCGAGCTAATTAAACAGCAACAGGGATTATTACGTGCGTCCGGAGGCTTGAATTTTGATATCGATTCGGTTATACATAAACGCCTGGACCGGTACTATCCTTTCGCTGAAGATACCTTCTTCTGGATTGGCGATGCGAATACAGGTATTTTCAACGGCAGCACGAACGGATATTTTGCCGAGTACCAGCATGCAGCCGAACTTAGAGGCTTTGAAACGCCTACCGAAAAAGTTATTGCAATAGCGAGCGCTTATCGCGAAGACCGCTTTTTAGCACGGGGAGTTAAAGAAATGACGGTAGTGAAGAAAGACTACAGTGAATTAGCTCCTTTATTGCTCGCCGGAATTAACAGCAGCAAGGTAGAACAATTTAAAAAGCGAAACCGGGATGTTCAATTAACCATTGATGCCCGTCTGCAAACCAATATACAACGGTCGATTGCCAGTGATGACTCTTTAAAGGACAACCGCGTGTCTGTTGTAATTATGGAGGATAATACCGGAGACGTTCTTGTGTCTGCAAATTATCCTTTGCCACCTGTAAATAGCTGGGAGCAAATGACCATGACCATGGCCGAACAGAATCAGTTATCGCAATGGATGACCACCCGGGATCTGGGTTTTACCTACGCTACACAACCTGGCTCCACCGCTAAAATAGCCACTACCATAGCCGCTTTTAATAAACTGGGCATGGCGGCTACACAGAAAAACTACATGGTAAGTTCGGATGAAAGAATACGTACAAAAGGGATAGAGCCTGATGAGACCGGGAAAATAAGTCTCGAACGCGCATTGGTAAAATCAAATAACGTTTACTTTATTAAACTTGCAAACGAAGAGAAACTGCAGGAAGAAATGGTGAACGTGTATTTAAAAACAGGGATGTTTTTAAGAGGTGTTGGTGGCTTTTTTTACGAGAAAGATGGACAGGACCTGCAGCAGGAAAACAAATGGCGCGAATTATGGCGCAACACAGAATTCAAAACGAAGCCGCGGTACGACCCGAACAACATTCGGCGGACACGCGCGAAAGGCATTTCGGGAATGGCTTGGGGGCAGGGTGAACTAATTGCCACTCCGGCAGCAGTTGCACGCATGGCGGCAGGCGTGGCAAATCACGGAAATATGGTAGAAAACCGGTATGTTTTAAAGGTTCACAATTCCATACAAGGACTTAAAGGCAGTACAAAAGTTACTAAAGAGCCGCAATTTGCTGATGTAATTAAACAATACATGATTGAGCAAAGCGCGCCAAAAGTATATACCCTCGGCATTTCAGTTGCCGGTAAAACCGGAACACCCGAACGGATCTGGAAAAAAGAGCGCATAAATGATGGCTGGTATGTGTTTTTTGCTCCGAAAGCGAAAGGCGAAGGACATATAGTTGTTTGTGTCAGAGTTGAGTCTACAAAAGGGTCTAGCGATGCGGTCGCCTTAGCGGGAAAACATATAATACCCATCCTACTGCAAAAGGGATTAATAAAAAGCTTTTCAACTACACAGGCAATACCTGGCCAGGCTATTCCGGGAATGGGCATGCCCGCCGGGACTATAATTTCGCCAGCTCCGGTGGCAGATACGATGGTACCACCTGTAGCAGTACCTCAGGCAGACGCTGCACCAGCTCGAAGAGATAGTGTGAATGGCAACTGAGAAATTTTAAATCGGTGACATGGATATTTGATTCTAATCAATTATTTGAGACGAAAGGTCTGTGTACTGGCAATTCAGCTTTTTCATAAATCTTAAATTATCTTATTTACACAACAAATAAATAAGATAATTTAGCCGTATGAGAGACTTTGTTGTTGAGTATGAATTTAGGAAGTATTTCACCTTTTTAGAAAGTAGCGTGGCAACTCCTGAACGTCTGGAGGTTAAACTGATAATGTACAAGACAGAGTACAGTATCTATAAAGACAAAGCCACAAATACCTGGCACAACCATGTAAGTAGATTTGAAATGTCAAAGGGATTGTTAAATGCTGTGGGTGAAGTTTTAGATGAATTCCTGAAATAAAGATATAAGAGCCTGAGCCGTAAAGCGAAAGAAATACCAGCAAATAAAATTACTGCCGAAAAACGTGTAAACAAAAAAAGTCTTCAAACGGGGAGGATGAAGACTTTTAACTAACCAATTATAAACCTGAACAAAAGTAGCAATAATGCTATTGTTTCAAAATAATTTAACAAAAATTAACAATTTCATAATGAAAGTTCTTGATTGTTGAAAAGAAAAAACCCCCACCTGAAGGGCGAGGGTTATACGTTTATATCTGGATAGTTCAGTTCCTAAAACTACATATTTTTTCCAAGTTTGCAAAAAATTTATTGTTAAGGTCCGCTAAATTGCGAAATTTTTAATTTCACGCAGGCTAGTCCATACCGGGAGATCTTAAAAAATATCAAAACCTGTAAAATAGGCTTCATCTGTAAATCAACCGCTTTTTAAACTAAATAGTTATTATTGTGACAGAATAATCTATTAAACCTTTTACAGTCCTATTATGAAGTCCATCAGGCTCTTTTCAATCTTTCTTTTGTGTTATATCAGTTCATCATCATTTGCACAAACAGTTTCCGACGAACTTAAGATATGGTTCAATCATCCTGCGGCAAGCTGGAACGAGGCTTTGCCCGTGGGTAATGGAAGACTGGGAGCGATGGTGTTTGGTTATCCATTATCAGAGAGACTTCAGCTTAATGAAGAAACGGTCTGGTCTGGTCAGCCTAAAGATTTTGTGAATCCAGAATCTAAAGGGGTGCTGCCTGAAGTTAGAAAACTTCTTTTCGAGGGGAAATATACCGAAGCTCAAAAGCTGGCGCAGGAAAAGATGATGGGAAAACAAACGGACCTGGGAACTTATCAAACTCTTGGCGACATGCTTATTGATATGGAAATTCCAAAGGATAAGGATGTTTCAAATTACCGCAGGGAATTGGATCTTGAAACGGCCATAGCCAAAGTGGTATTTCGGGCAGATGATATTACATATACCCGCGAAATATTTTCTTCGAAACCTGGCGAAGCAATTTTGGTGAGATTAACGGCAAGCAAACCCGGAGCCTTAACATTTAATCTAAAGCTTCAGCGACCAGGAAATAAGGCCATAATCGCATATTCGGGAAATGGTATCAGCATGTCTGAACACGTTGACAATGGGAACGGAGTGAAACTGGTATCGAAAGTCGGCTTGGTGAATGAAGGAGGCACAGTTCAGGCAACGTCGGGCAATATTAGGGTGGAGAAGGCAAATTCGGTTACAATTTATTTAACAGCAAACACAGATTATTGGAAAGGCAATCCGGAGCAACTTTCTTCAACACAATTGGGCAATGCCCTGAAGATATCTTACGAGAAACACCTTAAAGATCATATCGCCGATTATCAGAAGTATTTTAAGCGGCTTGATCTGGATTTCGGATCGACAAATGCTATTTACTTTCCTACTGATTCAAGGCTTACGGCTTTGCAAAAAGGGAATATAGATCCGCAACTGATAAAACTTTACTACCAGTTCGGGCGATATCTTTTAATCAGCAGTTCGCGGCCGGGAGATTTACCGGCAAATTTGCAAGGTATATGGTCGGATGGATTATCGGCCCCCTGGTCTGCTGATTATCATATCAACATTAACATCCAGATGAATTACTGGCTGGCAGAACAGACAAATTTATCGGAGATGCATAAACCATTTTTAGATTTTATTGATGCACTTCGACCTGACGGCAGAAAAACCGCCAGAGACATGTATGGAATGAAAGGAATTGTAGCGCACTTTGCAACGGATGTATGGCATCATACCGAAACTGCCGGAAACGTTCAGTATGCAATGTGGCCAATGGGCTTGGGCTGGAGTGCGCAGCATTTATGGGAACATTACCTTTTTACAGAGGATAAAAAAGCTTTAGCTGAACAGGGATACCCAATAATGAAAGAAGCCTCGGAATTTTATGCCGACTGGCTTGTAGAAAATCCGCTGACTAAACAGCTTGTTTCGGGACCTTCCACTTCTCCGGAAAATACTTTCCTAACGAAAAGCGGTAAAAAGGCGACGATGGTGATGGGGCCAACGATGGATCATATGATTATTCGTGACCTGATGGAAAACACCATCGCAGCAAGTAAGGTGTTAAACAAAGATGCTGCGTTCCGACGGAAGCTTGAAGATATTCTAACTCGTTTAGCTCCTACTAAGATTGGAAGCGATGGCAGGATCATGGAGTGGACAGAGGAGTTTAAGGAACCTGAGCCGGGGCACAGGCACATTTCACATTTGTTTGGATTGCATCCCGGAAGGCAGATAACTGCTCAAAAAAATCCGGAACTTTTAGCAGCAGCCCGGAAAACCATAGAATACCGCCTGGCAAATGGCGGCGGCCACACCGGCTGGAGTCGGGCGTGGATTATTAATTTCTTTGCGAGGCTGCAGGACAGCGAGGAAGCATACAATAACCTGATGGCGCTTTTACAAAAGTCAACCCTGCCTAATCTTTTTGATACTCATCCGCCCTTTCAGATCGATGGTAATTTTGGCGCTACCGCAGGTATCACGGAAATGCTGTTACAGAGCCACGCCGGCGAAGTGCATTTACTGCCGGCCTTACCCTCTGCCTGGCCGAAAGGTTTTATCCATGGTCTTTGTGCACGTGGGGGATTTGAACTGGACATTAACTGGGAAAACGGAAAGCTTAGCAAAGTATCTGTTCTTTCGAAACTGGGTAATAAATGTATAATCCGGTATGGCGAGAAGGTAATTACACTCCCGACCGAAAAAGGGAAGACCTATGTTTTTGATGGAGCTTTAGAACGCTTATAACGTTGAAAATCTTCCTACGTTTTTCAAAGGAATTCCCTGGAATTTAAAGGCGAGCTTAGCCAGGTAAAAGACCAATACCTGCTGACGGGGCAGACTCCAGCGCAAGAGAATTTTGATCTGTCCGGACGGAGCGGAAGATCAGGGTCTTTTTGCCAGGTTTTTCTTTAATTAAGGCCATAAATATTATTAGATTTAGACCTTTTTGGGGGATAAAGGCAATGAAAAAATACTTTGAAAGTTTCGAGCAATATTTTAATGGTGAACTGTATTATAACGACTCAGCCTTTCATCAAACCCAGTTACTGGCGTACTCGACCGATGCTTCTGTATATCAGGAGAAGCCTTTAGCCGTTGCTTTACCAAAAAACAATGACGACATAAAACTGCTGATAGATTTTGCCACGCGCTATAAATTAACGCTAATTCCAAGGGCGGCGGGTACTTCATTGGCCGGGCAGGTAGTCGGTAACGGAATCGTGGTAGATATCTCGAAACATTTCAACCAAATTATCGAGATAAACGCTGCCGAAAACTGGGTACGGGTGCAGCCGGGAGTTATAAGGGATGATTTGAATTTTTACTTGCGCTCTTACGGACTAATGTTTGGTCCGGAAACATCTACCGCTAACAGGGCCATGATTGGTGGTATGGTCGGGAATAACTCTTGCGGTTTGCACAGTATTGTATGGGGAGCCGTGAGGGATCATTTATTAGAAGCCAGTGTTATTCTTAGCGACGGCTCTGAAGTGACATTAAAACCGGGGGGGCCGAATGAGCCTGACGGAAAAAGTTTCAAGACCGAGATTTACGAGTCTTTGATGTCTTTATTATCCGATGAAAATACTAAGGAATTAATACAAAAGAACTTCCCAAAATCTACTGTCGTTCGTAGAAATACAGGTTATGCCCTTGATGCCCTACTTGCTATGCAGCCTTTCAATGTGGCTGGAAAAGATTTTAATTTGTGCAGCCTGCTGGCTGGATCTGAAGGAACACTGGCGTTTATAACGGAGGTTAAGTTAAATCTTTTACCTCTGCCGCCCAAAGAAACCGGGGTGATATGCATACACTGTAATTCTTTGGATGATGCTTTACGGGCTAACATTGTTTCTTTGGAACATAAACCAATGGCCTCAGAGCTTGTAGACAAATACATTCTCGATTTCACCATCGGACATCCTGAATACCAAAAGAATCGGTTTTTTATTGAAGGCGATCCGGCAGCGATTTTGATGGTAGAGTTTATGTGCCACGACAAACAGGAACTCCAATCGAAGATAGACCGGCTGATAAGCAATTTAAAAAGTTCCGGATTTGGTTATGCCTTTCCTGTTTTATACAATGCCGATACGGTTTACGCCTGGGAAGTTCGTAAAGCTGGACTGGGTTTGCTGCGTAATCTGCGAGGGGATAGTCAGCCCGTAAATTTAATTGAAGACTGTGCAGTTTCGCCTCAGGAACTGCCGGAATACATTCAGGATCTTCAGCTTATTTTAGATAAATATCAGGTAAAAGCCTCTTATTACGCACACGCCGGCGCCGGCGAATTACATGTCGAGCCAATCATCAACTTAAAAACGAAACAAGGATTATCAACCTTCAGAAATATATTGGCCGAAACCGTTGAACTTGTGAAAAAATACAAAGGCTCCTTATCAGGAGAGCACGGAGACGGCCGTTTACGCGGTGAGTTTATACCGGCAATGCTGGGCAATGAAACGTACCTGCTTTTCGAAAAGGTGAAGGCGATCTTCGATCCCAATAATATTTTTAATGCAGGTAAGATAACCAAAACACCTGCCATGGATACGCATTTAAGGGTTAAAGAAGGCGCAGGCCCTGTTGAGGCATTAACCACATTTAACTTTTCATCCACAGGCGGGATTCTTGGCCTGGCCGAAAAATGTTCTGGTTCGGGCGATTGCCGCAAGAGCGCCATTTCAGGTGGCGTTATGTGTCCGAGTTATATGGCTACCCGCCTTGAAAAAGACACTACAAGAGCCCGCGCAAACGTACTGAGGCAATTTCTCAGTAATGAACACGATAAACATCCATTCAACCATGAAGAAATTAAGGATGTTATGGACTTGTGTTTGAGTTGTAAAGGCTGTAAAACTGAATGCCCTTCTGGCGTGGATGTAGCCAAACTGAAAGCTGAGTTTTTGCAACAATATTACGATCAGAATGGCATTCCGTTCAGATCTAAATTGATAGGCAACTTCAGTAAACAAATGAAGCTGGCTTCGATGTTTCCGCCGGTTTATAATTTAATTTTTCAGACGAAAATATTTCGGAAGTTGGCGAATTCGCTGGTTGGTTTTCATCCTGAACGATCAATGCCACATTTAAATGCAGTTACGCTGAGAACATGGTATAAAAAACGGAAGAAAACAATATCTCCAGGACGCAAAGTATATCTTTTTTGTGATGAGTTTACCAATTACAACGATCTGGAAGTTGGGCAAAAAACCATTCTTTTATTAGAAGCTTTGGGCTTTCAGGTGAACATGCCTGAACATGCCGAAAGTGGCAGAACGTATTTGTCTAAAGGATTGGTGAAAAAGGCGGCCCTTATTGCGAATCGAAATATCGAAACTTTTGCCGACCTGATTTCTGATGAGAGCCCTTTAATCGGCATTGAACCCTCTGCTATTTTAACCTTCCGGGATGAATACATAGATCTTGCTAAAAAAGACAATCGCGAGAAGGCACTTAAACTATCAAAAAACACCTATACTGTTGAAGAGTTCCTTTCGAAGGAATTGCGGGGAGGAAGCATAAACCGGTCGGTGTTTACGAGCGATAAACGAAGGGTTTTAATTCATGGGCACTGTTATCAAAAAGCTCTGTCCTCGCAGGAACATTTAAAGGCCATGTTAAGTATTCCGGAAAATTACAGCACCCACCTTATTCCTTCGGGATGTTGCGGAATGGCAGGCTCGTTTGGTTATGAAAAAGAGCATTTTCAGATTTCCAATCAGATCGGCGAATTAATCTTGTTCCCTGCTGTAAGATCGGCGGAAGGGGAAACTCTGATTGCTGCATCGGGGACTTCCTGCAGGCATCAGATTAAAGATGGAACGCAAAGAACCGCGCAACACCCCGTAGAAATATTGTTCGATGCTTTGAAAAAATGATAGGGCCAGGCTTGTAATAAACAGGTGGGACTTGTTCTCAAACCTCTGTAGTTCGAATACTTAAAAGCGTTTTGCAAGAGAATTTTTTTCTAAGATGTTTCAATAATTGAAGAATTGTATATATTAGGGCTTAAACTTTAAAAAATCATGGAAAAATACAATCAGTTAAAAAGCCTTTTAGCATCAGTAGAAGAAGATGCCGACAAATTTTACAACAAAGGAGTTAGTGCTGCTGGAACACGTGTTCGTAAAGCATTACAAGACATGAAAGCACTTGCTTCTGATATGAGAAAAGAAGTAACTGATATCAAAAATAAAGAGAAATAAGATATAAATATCTTTGGGAAAAACCGCCTCCGACTAATCTGAGGCGGTTTTTCTGTTTAACGCAAGATCACCGTCGCTGCAAAATTTCAAGAAGTAATTCAGGCTCGTTGGTGGTGATAAAGTCTATATTTTGCTTAAGTAGCCAGCACATGGCATCCTCCTGATCCACTGTCCACACATTCGTCGTTAACTTTTTTTCGTGAGCCTGTTTAATCCATTGCGGATTTTTTTTTAGAACGTTCACATCGTAATCAAATCCCGAAATCTTATCTTTTGCAAGTTCTTCAGGTAATTTATCCCCTTTAAGGTATGCAACTGAAGCGTAAGGTTGAAGTTTAACAAGTTCTTTACAAATGGCATAGTCGAAACTGATATAGTCAACCCAGGCCTGAGCTTTGTAAGCTTTAACAAGTTCAACAATTTTTTTCGCGGCAGACATGCCATGATCTTTACTGACAGACGAAGGTTTGATTTCCAGAATCAGGCGGGTGCTTTTTTGACTTAGCCCTTCTTTCAGATAATCGTTTAAAGTAGGCAGGCTTTCATTGTTCGAAAGCTTCAATTTTAATAGTTCGTTGGAGTTGGCCTGTTCAAGTGAAATACCTTGAACTTCGTAATCGTGACTGACAAATATTACCGAATCAGAAGACATATGAACATCGAATTCGCTGCCGCTGCAACCCAGCTTTACCGCCTGCTGTAAAGCGGCGATAGAGTTTTCCGGCAAACCGGAATTTTTCCAGGCCCCACGGTGGGCAATTACCTTGTTTTCGATAAAGCTATCATGAATGATTTTAAATGATTCTGAAAGAAAATCCAGTTCTGTGTCGATAGAGATCGTCAAATCGTATTCAGCATCTTTCTTATTATAAAAGGGAAGCAATTCAAGTCTGTTTCCTTTAATTACGAAAGCTTTCGCATCTTTTCCCGAAAGGATTATTTTTTTCAGTTCAAAATCTTTTCCCGACAAACTAATCATTCCAACCTCATTCCGACCGGGCGAAAAGGTGTAGCTGCTTAGGAGGATTGAGGGTTTCTGCTGTGCATTTAACATAAGGGAACCGTATTTCAGAACGAGGAATAGGGAATACTAATTTACAGCTTTTAAGCAATAAATATTTTCCTCCTAAAGCGTCAAACTGCCTTTATTTAACCCGGCTAGCAAGGCATTTCGGCTGCCGATTTTTATTCCAAAAGAGATTGAATCTACTCTTTTTTTCTGACGATAATCAATAATTGGGGTAATAAGAATCAGGAATAAGCGCCTGATTACTTCTGAAATTTACCGCGTTAAATATTTTTAAATCTAATACCATGAAAACTCAATTAATTTGTCGTACGTCGGCGATTTTCGTTGGCTTACTACTTGCCTTCGGTTCTTCTGCTCAGACCGTTGATACCTTGCTTAAAAGAACCGACAGTATATCTACCGGAAGAATTGACACCTTACCAACCGTAATAATTACCAGTAGTTCTGCAGTAAACCAGAAACTGTCGAAGGCCTTCAATAAAGATTTCAAGAATGCAGTAAATGCAAGATGGTTCGAAATAAACAAGAGATATTTGGTGAAATTTATTTCGGCGGATCAAAAAAATACAGCCTTATATAATAAAAGAGGTTATTTAATATATCATATCGCTTACGGAACAGAGAAAAATCTTCCCGAAAACGTAAGAGATCAAATTAAAGCCCAATATCCAAAAGCTACCATTACCAATGCTATTTATGTTAATCAGGCAAACCGGAAGGTTTGGGTAGTAAGTTTGGAAGAAGGCCGAGAATTAGTTTTAACCCGGGTTGAGGACGACCAGCTTGATGAGGTTGAACGGTTTAAAAATGCATCGGTAAATTAATTCAGCAAGTTTTCAAGACAATGAGAGGCATTAATACGCTGGATGATTTGATGACTTATTACCTGCAATCATTGCTGGAAACGGAATTGCGCTGGTCTGAAGCATTGGACAGAATCGTGTTGGCAGTGAAGTCGCCGGACTTAAAAACCTTATTAGATAAATCCGCTGACCTTTCAAGAAATCACCTGAGAATTTTGGGTGAAACCTTAGAGAGCTTCGAGAATGGCAACTCATTTAAGCAAGCATTGGTTGTAGATGGCTTGATCGGAGAAATGGATGAACTGCTTGAAATAACCACCGATCCTGAAGTTAAAGATGCTGCTATCCTTGTGTCTCATCAATGTATCGGACACTATAAAATTGCACAATACGGAGCGGTGAATTCGTTTGCTGGACTTTTTAAGATGCGGGAGATTGCTTCAATGATCCATCACTTACTGGAGGAAGAAAAAGCAGCGGATGAGGTGTTAACCGAATTTGCTGAAAGCAGGATTAATCCTGATGCCCAATCCTTATTAAAATAGATGGTACGGGTCTAACAAACATTAAATTATTCTACATGCCCTGGATAATGAGGGAAATATAAATTTCAACATATGGAGATTCCGGAGTTAATGCAAGCAATGGTATTCGAATGTGCCGGAAAGCCATTAGTTTTGAAGGAGGTACCCGTTCCTCAGCCTTCGGCTGATCAGATGTTATTAAAGATCCGGGCCTGCGGAATCTGCAGGACCGATCTTCATATAATTGACGGAGAACTTAAAAATCCTAAACTTCAGCTCATTCCGGGGCATGAAATTATCGCAACGGTTGTAAAAAAGGGGCAGAACGTAACCCGCTTTAATGAAGGTGATATGGTTGGTGTCCCCTGGCTGGCACACACCTGCGGAGAATGCAAGTATTGCGAGGCGGGTCAGGAGAATTTATGCGACAAACCTTTATTTACCGGCTATACCATTGATGGTGGATTTGCAGAATATACTGTTGCCTATGATCAGTATTGCTTTAATCTGTCGAGTTTTTACAACAATTCATCGGGAGCTCCGCTGATGTGTGCCGGGTTAATTGGTTATCGGTCATATAAAATGCTTGATAAAAAAGCTGAAAATATTGGCATCTACGGATTCGGCGCAGCTGCACATATTATCATTCAGCTTGCCATTTTTCAAGGTAAAAAGGTTTATGTGTTTACCCGTGCGGGAGATAAAATAGGACAGCAATTTGCTCTGGATCTGGGTGCAGAATGGGCCGGAGATTCTGAGGCATCGCTTCCTGTAAAATTAGATGCCGCCATAATCTTTGCTCCCCTTGGAGATCTTATTCCAAAAGCTTTAGAAGATGTGGATAAAGGATGTATGGTGGTATGCGGCGGTATCCATATGACGGATATACCCTCCTTTCCTTACCGCCTTTTATGGGAAGAGCGCTGCGTGCGATCTGTCGCCAACCTGACACGCCAGGATGGAGTGGAATTTTTCGAGCTTGCAGAAAAGGTGCCTGTAAAAGCTACAACTGTTTTGTTTAAACTGCATGAGGCTAATCAGGCGATTGACAGCCTTCGTCATGGTAAAATACAAGGTGCCGCAGTACTTGTGATGTAGCTTTTCTGTGCCGGATTTTACCCCCGGCCTGATAATAATCAGCAGCAGAACTGACGGTAATTTTACGAACGAGCCTATGGTTTTTGTTTCTTTGAATAACCGGGTATCGAATAATAAAGAAAACCGAGGTTCACATTCTTTTGCTTTGATTTTGTAGCAAAACCTCGCTTGATAAATAGTGATCAATTCAATCCCTCTTCATCAATCAATAACATAAAACCTTTTAATGTGAGACTGTTATGCGAAAAAGCACCGCGAAAAAGGAAAAGAGAAAAGAAGAGTTAAATAAGCTTCCGGAACAGGATCTGCCTGAAGGAACTAATTTCAATATCGGGTGGATATATATCGTTCTGTTTGGGATTATTTTAGCGATTTCTTTTTTTAGAGATTCCTCGGTGGCAAAAGAAATTACATGGCAGGAGTTCAATCGGAATATATTACAGCGCCACGCTGTTGATCATGTTGAAGTAATAAACAACGAGAACGTAAACGTATATATAAAAAAAAAATTTTCCAATAATCCGGCTTTTAAGGACGTGTTTAAGCCGATGATTGCCAATCAACCGAATGCCGGACCTCATTATGTGTTCACTATTGGCTCGGTGGAAACATTTGAACATAATTTAGAAGAGGCTCAGGCTAAATTTAAAGAACAGGATAAAATCTCTGTCAGGTATGTAAAGCAATCGAATTGGCTGATGCAAATGCTTGGATGGGTGTTCTTATTCGTTGTCATAACCTTCATCTGGCAGTTTCTTTTCCGACGAATGGCTGGTGCAGGTGGTAACTCCTCTGTTTTTTCCTTTGGAAAATCGACCGCTTTATTAATGGAAAAGGAGAATAAAAGCACGATTACTTTTGATGATGTTGCCGGACTTGAAGAAGCTAAAGTTGAGATTAAGGAAATTGTTGATTTTTTAAAAGATCCTAGCGCTTATACCAAATTGGGCGCTAAAATCCCCAAAGGAATTATTATTGTGGGCCCTCCGGGTACTGGAAAAACCCTTTTGGTGAAGTCGGTCGCCGGCGAAGCCCAGGTTCCTTTCTTTTCCATTTCAGGTTCTGAATTTGTAGAAATGTTTGTGGGAGTCGGAGCCTCGAGAGTTCGCGATCTGTTTAAAAAAGCTAAGGAAAAGGCTCCGTGTATTGTTTTCATTGATGAGATTGATGCCGTCGGACGATCGCGTAGCAAAAATTCGTTATACACCGGCGCAAATGACGAGAGGGAAAATACTTTGAATCAGTTGCTTACAGAAATGGATGGTTTCGGAACGAATAGTGGAGTAATTGTTTTGGCTGCCACAAATCGTGCCGATATGCTTGACCCGGCTTTATTACGACCGGGAAGGTTTGATCGCCATATCTATCTGGAACTACCAAATTTCACTGAAAGAAAAGCCATTTTCAAAGTGCATTTGCGCCCATTAGTGCTTGATTCATCTATAGAGGTTGATTTTTTGGCGGCACAAACTCCGGGGTTCTCGGGTGCAGATATCGCCAATATTTGTAATGAAGCGGCTTTAATTGCTGCCCGTCGTAAAAAGCAAAAGGTTGATAGACAGGATTTTTTGGATGCAACCGATAGGGTAGTAGCCGGACTGGAAAGAAAAAGTAAAATCATTTCTCCGGAGGAAAAGAAAATTATTGCTTATCACGAAGCCGGACATGCCGTTGTTAGCTGGCTTTTAAAATATGTTGACACCCTGGCTAAGGTTTCAATCATACCAAGGGGAAAGTCGCTTGGCGCCGCCTGGTATTTGCCCGAGGAGCGTGAATTGCGAACCTCAACTGAATTTTCGCAACGGCTTTGTGCAGCCCTCGGAGGACGGGCAGCAGAAGAAATAACATGGGGCGATGTATCTTCAGGGGCCTTAGACGACTTAGAAAAGGTTACAAAAGATGCATATATGATGGTGGCTTTTTACGGGTTCAACAAAAAAATTGGCAACACGAGTTTTTATGATTCGACCGGTTTGCGTGATTCAAGTATTCAAAAGCCATATAGTGAAGAAACTGGTAAAATGATTGATCAGGAAGTGAGAAAGTTGGTTGAAGAGGCCTATAAGCAAACGAAGGAAATTTTATTGAATCATAAAGAAGAACTTAAACAAATAGCAGAACTGCTTTTACAAAAGGAAGTGGTATTCAAAGAAGATCTCGAAAAAATACTGGGTAAACGGCCCGAGAGTAGCATGTCTGTTGAACTAAAAACGTCTCCCCAAATAACCGGAGCTTGATTGTGTGACCACAAACCGCTACATGCTTTTAGCGATATTTAAAATTCCTTCCGATAATCCAAAATAAATACGTGGTCCGCCCATGAATTCGTCATCTTATTTCCATTCAGATTCTATTTTGATCAGAATCAGCCATGGGGCTGAGACCTATCAGTACATAGGATTTTGGATCTCTCTAATTTAGTTCTCAAATAAATAATTTAACAATCAAACAACGGAGGTATTTATGGCTACGAGATCACTAGCGACACAGACAAGATCAATCCCATCATTATTTGAGGATATCTTAACCCCTTTTATGCAACTTCCTATTTCTTCTTTTTTTGGCGACGGTGGTCGAACCTTATCCGTTCCAGCAGCTAATATTGTAGAAGGAAAGGATAATTACAAGATTCGCCTCGCTGTGCCGGGAATGAAAAGAGAAGATTTTAAAATCGACCTGGAGAACAATCAATTAAGAATCAGTGCAGAAACTGAAGAAAAGATGGAGCAAGAAGAAGATCAAATTACTCGTCAGGAATATAGCTTCTCTTCATTCTCGCGAGCCTTTGCATTGCCTGAGGATGTGAATAAGGATAAGATACAGGCCAGGTATGAAAATGGAGTCTTAACTATTACTTTGGTGAAAAAGGACGAGGCAGTGCGGGGCGCCATAAGTAAACACATTAATGTGTCGTAAATTTTTCTGCGAACAATATGTCCTGCCCTATTTAAACGGGACATATTGTTGTTTTCTCAATTGAAGTACCAGAAAATTTACATTTTTCTCACTAAAAGAAATGGCAACCGTCTTAACAGACCTACAGGAGTCCGGTCAAGTTAAATTAAGCTTTTACGAAGGCCGAATACGCAAACTCTTTAATAAAGCAGGTATACAAATAAATGGTTCAAACTCCTGGGATATACAGGTTCATGATTCATCCCTTTATGCAAACCTTTTTAAAAATGGATCTTTGGCATTCGGCGAATCGTATATGAATGGCTTATGGGATTGTGAAAAGCTTGACGAACTAATTTTCAGAATTATAAGAGCTAACATTGATAGTGAAGTCGCAAGAGATTTTCGTGCCATCGTATATTTTCTCAAATCTAAATTTTTAAACCAGCAATCGGCAAATAAGGTTCATGAAGTTGCAAGAAAACATTATGACATCGGGAACGACCTCTTCGCAGCCATGCTCGACAAAAGAATGATGTACTCCTGTGCTTACTGGAATAATGCTGAAACACTCGACCAGGCCCAGGAAAACAAACTCGAACTAATTTGCCAAAAGCTTAAACTTGCGCCCGGACAAAAGGTATTGGATATTGGCTGCGGATGGGGTGGCTTTGCTGAATATGCTGCAGAGAGGTATCAGGTAGAGGTGGTTGGGATTACAATTTCAAATCAACAACTTGAATTGGCGAAGGAACGATGTGCTAATCTTCCCATTGAAATCCGCTTACAGGATTACAGGAGTCTGGACGAAAAATTTGATAAAATTGTATCCATTGGTATGTTCGAGCATGTTGGCTATAAAAATTATTCTGATTACATGCGAATAGTAAGGAATGCTTTAAAAGATGACGGCTTATTCCTCTTGCATACTATTGGCGGAAACATTTCATTGACAACCATAGATCCATGGATCAATACTTATATTTTCCCGAATGCGATGATGCCTTCTGTTGCTCAAATGGTAAATCAATTGAAAATAAGTTTATCCTCGAAGACTGGCATAATCTCGGAAGCCATTACGACTTAACGTTGATGGAATGGATGCGTCGATTCAAAAATGCCTGGTCGCAAATAAGAGAGAGGTACGATGATCGTTTTTACAGAATGTGGATTTATTATTTAGCTACCTGTGCAGCGTCTTTCAGGGCAAAAAGAAATAATTTGTGGCAAATAGTTTTATCGCCCCCAACAAATCTGGAGGTTTACCAGTCTATCAGATAAATCCTTACTTTTTCCGGCCTTATTTAAGATATAGGTTGGGATCTTTTGCTTTGACATTGATTTCGTGCTCTGCTAATTGCGACAATCGATCGTCAATATGCTTTTCATTTATATCAATCCAATAGAATACTTCAGCTTCTTTTTCCATGTTCAGTACCTTAGCAAAAGCCGCCGCGGTTCCATAAACACTTATTTTGAAATGGTTAATTGCCTGAATACTGGCAAGCAGCGCCGCGTCTCTAACATCCATATCCTGGCAAGTGAACATAGTTTGCTCGGCCTCTTTAATATAAGCATCCATTATACGATTTTTTGTATCACGGAAAGCGCTTGAACTTTCATCGAGGAGGGTCTCCATTTTTTGAATATGCTGTTGAATAAATTCACGATACTTCTCTAAAATGGCTTTTAGTTTTTGAGAAGTGGTTTTATTTATCCAGTCGGGCAAAATAACATGTAGCTGGTTTTCTGCACTTATACACTGACTGATATCGTAGTCAAGCAGCTTGCCCAAGTCGCTGATTGATGAGTTATTTACTTCCATGACAATCTTATTTTATTCAAATTTATCGTTCAAATAAGCAGGCATGGCTGATTTATGTCAGTAAGGAAGTTGACATTTCTCAAGATTCTCAAGATCCGGAATTAGAAATTTCCAGGTGCTTTACATGGGCTTAGTTAAATGCAAATTTATTTGCCCAAAGCGTGGTTTTGATTAAATGGAACGCTAATTGTTGGTTTTTAATTTAATAATTCGGTTATGGCAAAGAAGAAAAAATTGACTGCGCAATTGCCTGAAGAGTATCCTGAAAGTACGCCAATTGCTGATCCCGAAGATCCATTTGTTCCTGAGGGAGATCCGGAGATAATTCCTTTCGAAGATCCTTTCGAAAACCCGCCTTATACACCACCTGTTCCTGGAGAAGGTCCATGATGGTGGGATGTTATCCGCAGAGCTTAGATTTTATGCCGGCCGAAGCCGGCATAATTAAGTCTTATAAGTCTTACCAGATTAAAGAATGAATTCTGCTTCTTCTTCAACCTCTAGTTGGTTCTCTACTCTGAAAATGCCGGGGGCCGACCAGATTGCATCTTCAGCATCTTCTTTTTCTGCAAACGAACGTACTTTACCTCTCAGAATGGCCTTGTTTCCGTCAACATCAATGTGCACTTTATTGGCATCAATGCTAGCGCTTCTATGAAAAGCAGCGCTTATTTTTTGTTTTAAGTTTTCGGGTGGGGTTTTTTGCTTCAATGTTAAATTATTAATAACGTTCCGTACACCAACCAGATTAATAACTGCGTTCTTTGCCGATTCGCGTTGGTATCCCCAGTCAACTTCTCCTTCCAGAGTTAAAATTCCATCTTCGACTTTTACTTTAATACTTTGTTCATTGATGGACGTATGCCATTTTATTGCATTTACAGCCGCTTCAGCAATTTCAGTATCCGATCTTTTATAACTTGGCGAAATTCCCACCTGAATATCCTCAGCTATTGCCTTAACTCCAGTCACCTTTTTAGCTTGTTTCTCAGCTTCCAATTTTTTCAAGTAACTGTCTACATGACCCGAAAGCGTTACCACCCCATTTTTTACAGAAACGCCAATTTCTGACGCGTTTAGAAGTGGATCCCATTTTAATTGGTCGAGTACATCCTGCTGGATTTGTGCATCATTTTTCATAATAGTTGTGATTTTAATATTTTTAAAGGTACCTCATTGCCTGTTTTTTGATTTGACAATGGTCAGTTTTGAGCCTGATATTAGGGCAAATATTTTGGATGTTTATCATCTCGATGCTGGACAGTAATCAGTCAGTCCCAAAGGCTTTTTGCCCAATTTTATAATTCGTGAATGAATTCAGGTGTGTTATGAAAAAAATTCTGGTGCCAATCGATTTTTCGCCAGCCTCTCGTCAGGCCAGCGAGTATGCAGCTGCCCTTGCCAGGCAACTTTCTGGCGAGATTCGACTTTTACATGTGTTTCACGAGGCCTCTGCAGTTATTGATGGAATGGTTAGCAGTGATGCCACCGGCACTGACTTAATGGAAGAGAATGAAATCCTGGTGAAGAGGGAGATCGACTTTTTGAAAGAACGCTATGCGGTGGAAGTAAGCGGATATGCCAGGATAGGCTTTCGAATTGACCGAATACGGGATATGGCGAAGGAAATGCAGGCTGATTTGATTGTTATGGGAGCTGGTGATACAACATTAAGTACAATCAGAAAAGTTACTATACCTGTGCTTATAATTCCGGAGGGAGTTTCTTTTGTACCTATTAAACACATTGTATTTGCTGCTGATTTTAATGAGATTTCTAATGTTTCATGTTTTGATTCTTTGCTTAGGTTAATGGATAAACTCGATGCCATGTTACAGGTTTTGCATGTTAAAAGATACATGAAAGACAGACCGGATGTTGAAGAGCCTGGAAAGGCGCAACTACGCACTATTTTATCTAAAATAACTTTCTGGTATGAAGAAATAGAGGCCGATAGCGTTGAAGAAGGAATTGAGGATTTTGTAGAAAGTCATCCGGCCGAATTATTGGTTATGATAGCACATACACACAACGTATTCGAACGGATTTTTGGCGGCACTCATACCAGCTCAATGACCTATCAAAATAAATTACCGCTGTTAGTTTTGGAAGATAAATAATGAAGTCTATCTTGTTTTTTCAAGTTGCACTGCCAGGTAGATTATAGCAATTCCGATAAGAAAATAGAACATTTGCAAGGGATGAAAAGCATCGATCATGAAAATTTGCACAAGTATCCAGCCGCTTATAAATAAACCGCCTACGATAGACCATTTATATCTTGAGTGATATTGTTGAGCTATGCAAAATCCTGCAAACAAATTCAGGCAACCTACAGTTACCAGAAGAATTCCAGGGATCAAAAAGTTTTTGAATTCTGTATTTCTTAATAAGTCAGTTGATAAATTTAGTAATCTTCCCGGCGGGTCGCTTATCATAAGTAAACCCGATACAATGCTTGTGAGAGCAACGAACATTATCAGGATGAATAAGGCAGATTTCATGTTATCCTTTTATAGGTTCCAATTAATTCTCCGAAACCTATAATATGTCCGCTCATTGCTTTCTCTAAATCAGCTTTCCTTGCGTTCGGACTTAATTTTAGTAATTCATCTAATGCGTAAACCTTAAAAAAGTATCGGTGAGTGCCGGAGGGAGGGCAGGGGCCACCATAATTTTTCCTTTCAAAATCATTTACCCCTTCTATGCCATGGATGCTATTCTCTTTTATATGATGCGTCAACGGGATGTTCCACACAAGCCAGTGCGCCCAGGTAGCTATCGGAGCATCCGGGTCGTCAACGATCAATGCCAGGCATTTGGCTTCATTCGGAATGTGTTCAACTTCTAGCGGTGGACTTATATTTTTGCCGTCGCACGTAAACTTTGATGGAATCGGTTGATTGTTTTCAAAAGCAGGGCTGGTAATCTTGAGCTCTTTATAATATACTGTTTCGCTGGTGTCTAATTGATCGGGCCAATTCTGTTCATGTTCTCCCGGAGAAAAAAGTGAATCAACGCCTTCAACGAAATCCGGATTCTCATGATGAATAATCGGTTCATCTGCATCCATAGGCATTTTAGCTTCCGAATTAGTTTTCGGAGCCGTCGCGTTTGGTTTTGCTACCTTTCTCATAATCTTAGTATTAAATTCTTGTCTTGCTATTCCCCAAATGGGTATGTTTCAGGTATTTGGTGTCCGTCGGGTTTGAGATGCAGCGGATGCAAAGCACTGGTCTCATCCAGATAGATAAACGCATCGTAACGCAACGGCAAAATGCTGGGCACATAATTACCATATTCATGTTTCGGATCATAAACCACCCCAATGGCCCTGTGTCCTAAATGATTTTCCATCAGAATGTCATGGTCCGCAAAATCATCCATCATCAATAACTTATTTTCCGCACCTGCTGTATGCAATAAATATTCCCAGCTTCCTTTTTTTGCTTCTGGTACTTCCATTTTCTGCATTGGTGCTCCCCAATTTACACCTGCCATAACAGATCCTTTGTACGAGCCGAAGCCTACTAATACCACGCCTTTATCAGGATGCTGGGTTCTCGACAGCTCACCAATGTTAAACATACCATCATGAACCATGTCCGTTGCCCGGGCATCGCCGATGTGCGTGTTATGTTCCCATACAATTGCTTTAGAATTTTCGCCGTGATATGCCAAAAGTCTGTTGAGCGTTTCAGCCATATGCCTGTCCCGAACATTCCAGCTATGTGGGCCGCCCTGCACCATTGCTCTGTAATACTTCTCGGCATGCACCGTAACCAGAGCATTTTGTTCGGCACTAAATACATTTTCATAATCGGAGTCGTAATGCGGCGACTTTTGCTGTATTTCTTTGAGCAGTTTCACTACCTCGTTCTGGCATAACTGAGGTACCAGCATTGATGCTCTGGCATATGCCTGGCCCTCATCGCTGCGATACGGCTCAAAACACCTGAAGGCATCTTCGGCAACTTGCAATGCTGCGGGATCGGTGTTTTTAAGATACTGCATAATACTCTCCATGCTTTCCCAGAGACTGTATACATCGAGACCATAAAATCCAGCTTTTTTATTCGAAGGTAAATCCGAATTGTGTCTTTGCAGCCACTCCGCCAGTGCCGCTACTTCCCAGTTTGCCCACATCCATGTTGGCCAGCGGTTAAATTCGTGCAATACTTTTAAGGCTGTTTTGTGCTCCTGATCGTATCCTTTTACAAACCGGTTTAAGCGGTAGCAATCCGGCCAGTCGCCCTCAACGGCAATAAAATTGAATCCTTTTTCTTCTATCAGCTTTCGCGAAATATGAGTTCTCCAGGTATAATATTCATTCGTTCCGTGGCTGGCTTCACCCAGCATCACCACTCTCGAATCTCCGATTCGATCAAATAATGGCTGCAAATCAGCCCTGCTATTAAGCGGATAACTCCATTGTTTAATGGCAGATATAGCAGCAGATTCATCTACTGGTACTTCTTGTGTAAAATGACGTCTCATAATAATAAATCTCTGTCTATTGTCTGGATTTTTATCTCTTGAACAGCGTATTATGCAAAGGCTTTTCTTTGTAAAGATGTCTTTTAGATAATTTGTTTTTTCGATATAATTTATTCAAAACAACCTCATTTTATGCGCTTTAAGCATGATGATTGTCAGACTCTAGTCTGATGATTATCATGGAGATAGAATTGAAAGCGGACTAGATTTGAATTATAAAAAGGAAAAAACCATGGAAAATAACACGCCTATCAGCACACTTCATAATCTGATAGATTATGATATCAGCAGGTTTATGAGTGCAGAAGTTCAGCTGAAAAACAGCCTGGCAGAATGGATAAACAGGGCAAATTCGCTGCAGCTGAAAAATGTGTTGCAGAGATATTTAACTTTTGTACAGCAGCATATTGAAAAGTTGGAAGATTTTTTTGAACAGGAAAAAATAGGCTCTCTAAGTCTTAACAATCGCGTGATGCAGGCTTATATCTCCGAGACCAATGAGGCCTTAGAAAATTGCACACATTTGGAAGTGAAAGATGCCTGCTTGCTTTCATCCGTGCAGGCTATCAATCATTTTAAAATAAGTACATATGGAACTGCCGCAGCATTTGCAAATGCACTCGGAATGGACAAATCTGCGACTGTTTTTCATGAAGCAGAAATTAACGAAAAACATATAGACGATCGGTTGTCTCAGTTGGCCGAGCATGAGGTAAATATTAAGGCTAAAACTCCTATTGTTTTACCCGAATAAACCAGAGATCATGGAAATGCAAATTGCTAAAGAGGTCTCAATCCCGGTTAATAATATAACCTTAAAAGGTGATTTGGTTGTGCCTCAAAATGCTACAGCTATTGTAGTTTTTTCGCATGGCAGTGGAAGCAGCCGGTTTAGCACCCGTAACCAGATGGTGGCCGAATACCTGCGGGAGAGAAATTTCGGAACGCTTTTATTCGACTTGCTCACAACTCAGGAAGATGCGGATTACGATAACAGGTTTAACATCGATCTGCTGAGCAGCAGGTTAATAAGTGCAACCGAATGGCTTAGAGCTAATTCGGCTACAAAAGATCTGAACGTCGGGTATTTTGGCGCCAGTACGGGTGCTGCATCAGCCTTACAGGCCGCTGCTAATTTAAAATGGGTTGGCGCTGTTGTTTCGAGAGGTGGGCGCCCGGATCTGGCCATGCGGTTCGTAGAACGGGTCGAAGCTCCAACTTTGTTGATTGTCGGAGGTTTCGATACCGTGGTTCTGGAGTTAAATCAGAAAGTATTACAAAGATTACACTGCCCTAAAGAGCTGGTAGTAGTTGAAGGGGCAACTCATTTATTTGAGGAGCCCGGAAAATTGAATAAGGTTGCTGAACTGGCTGCTGAATGGTTTGAAAAATACTTAAGCCCAGTGGCTGCGATTAAGAGTTGATACGGCCGAGAAAAAAGAATGTTATGTTTAGAGATAGAATAGATGCCGGGTTATTCCTGGCAGAAAGGCTCAAAAAGTTTAAAGGCGATCCTGGTGTGGTTTTGGCGGTTCCAAGGGGAGGCGTGCCTGTGGCGTATTCTGTAGCCCGCGAATTAAATTTTCCGCTCGACTTGATCCTGACAAAGAAAATCGGACATCCCAGGAATGAAGAATATGCAATAGGTGCTGCAAGTCTCAGCGATTATTTTGTAATTCCTCATGCCAATGTTTCCGACGAATATATTCTTCAGGAAGTGGAACGAATTCGGACCCGTTTAAAGGAGATGTATAAAAAATTTATGGGAGATAGAGAGCCCGAGAATCTTAAAGGGAAAACCGTAATTGTAGTGGATGATGGTATTGCCACTGGTAATACAATTTTGGCAACGGTAAATGTGCTGCGGAAGAGTGAACCCGCTAAAATTGTAATTGCGGCTCCGGTAGCGTCTAAAACCGCTGTTCAGAAACTGTCTAAAGAAGTGGATGAAGTAATTGCTGTAATGATACCGCATGAATTTTATGGCGTAGGTGCATTCTATCATAATTTTACGCAGGTCGGGGACGAGAAGGTGTTGTTTTACCTGAATAAACTTAGAGAGTCGGGAAAGGTGGTTTAAATCTTGAATTCTTAAGACTTCCTTTGGGATTTCGAAAATCCTTTATAACGTGCATAAAATGATATGAAAACTGATTTACAGATCCAAAAGGATGTAATGGAAGAGCTTAATTGGGAGCCGTCTTTAAATGCTTCGGAAATTGGAGTGGCTGTGAAAAATAGTGTGGTAACTCTTTCAGGGAAAGTAGATACTTTTTCTAAAAAGCTCACGGCCGAGAAAGCTGCTAAAAGAGTGGCCGGCGTAAAAGCCGTTGCAGAGGAAATACAGGTAGGAATACCAATGGGCTTTACTAAAACTGATGCAGAAATTGCAGAAGCAGTCCTTGTCGCTTTACAATGGCACACCTCAGTTCAAGAAGAAAAAGTTAAAATTAAGGTTGAAGAAGGAAATGTAACACTTGAAGGAGAGGTAGAATGGGAATATCAGCGGGCATCTGCTAAGACGGCTATTGAGCAGTTGGCCGGCATTCGCTCTATCACTAATTTAATTATTGTTAAGCCACAAATTACCGCACTAGATATCAGACAAAAAATTAGTTCTGCATTTCATCGCAGCGCTAATATTGATGCGGGTAGAATTGATGTTAGTGTAAACGATACCAAGGTGGTACTGTCTGGTAAAGTTCGTTCTCTGGCAGAAAAAGAAGATGCAGAAACTGCAGCTTGGGCAGCGCCGGGAATAACAAGTGTGGAAAATAATCTCGAAGTTGTGGTTAAAGATTATATTTTGGCTAAGTAAATCGTCGCTCTGATTTGGTGATCTTAGAGTTTCTCGTTCAAAATATCATGAACTTCTTTGATATCTAATTGAAGTAATAAAGATCCGAAAAAGACTGCTGCTTTATCCTGCGCCTGAAAATGCTGCAAAACAGCTCTTCTGATTTTATTGTGATCCAGCTTTCCCTCTTCATAGGTTCGCTTAATATAAGCCAGAAAGGTATTTGTACAATTGTTTTTGTGTTCTTCCAGATATCCTGAAACAGTATTCTTAAGATCCATCCTTGTATTCTATATCCTAAAATTTATAATGATGTATAAATTGAAACTGCTAAAACCACTAGAGTTAGAATGACATACATTAAAATATCGAACTTCCTGTTCTGTTCAGTGCTGAACTTGTGTTTGTGCGGCGATGGGGTATAGGTTTTTAGGATCATAGGGAGATATTTTTGTTTTCATGATGCAATACTCGGGCCAAAATCAACAGTTTACGACCGGGATAATTTTTTTTCATACTAGGAGAGAAAAAAATCGATAGAATTAATCACTTGAAAACTAGCTGGATAATATTTAGGGCAACGGTGTATGGGTTTAAAATCAGTGTTTTAAATTCAGAACAGTCATCTGCACTAAGCCGGCGACAAGTAAAGCTCCCTAACGATGCATTGATTAAAAGTAGATATCGACGTAATCCGTCAGCATTCCGCCTTCACAATTTATCATATCTTGTAAACGCCAGTATTTTCTGTTTTTCGTGGTTTTAAATAACTGTTTGCCTGTTTTAATACAAGGTTCGCCGCGGTTATTGCTTTCAATTACCGATTTGATTTCTCCCTGAAATAATAGTTCGGATTCTGAGACCTGCTTTATAAGGCCGTCAATACTTATATAGTCTGCATTTTTGCTGCTTTTCTGTCCTCCTTTAATTGAATACCAGCCGTTTTCGGCAATTTGAATGTTAACACTTCCTGGTTCGTTCCAGCTGATCCATTGCAAGGTGAAATCGTGTTTCCCAACTCTTAAGGCTTTATCTTTCGGGGACGTCGATAGTTTAATTGTTGTTGCGGCTTTTGCGTCAGTATCAGTTTTTCCAGAATCAGCAACGCCAATAAGCTTTTTCAAGCTGTCTATCTCTTGCCTTAGAACTCTGTTTTCCTTTTTCAATTCTATTACCTGATTTGAAGAGTTCTTACATCCCGAAAGGATACCTATCAATAAAATCAGCAGATGAAATCTAATAAGTGCATGCATAGGTATATAATATTCATTCACGAAATAAGTTTGGCTCGGACTTGATACACCGGTTTGTCTTCTAGTACGATACGAAACCCTAAAAGTATAATCAGGATACTACAAGAGAGAGGAGTAATAAGTTGTTATACCTATTTTTAGTAAAAATGGCGAGAACAGATATTTATGAAGCTACAGGTAGCGAGAAGCAAAACCGGCTTCCCTCGCCAATTGCGCTTTCTACCCATATTCTCCCGCTTTGGGCTTCTATAAAATCTTTTGAAATAGCCAAGCCTAATCCCGTTCCAGACTTATTTTTCCCGTCTGTTGGTACTTGAAAATACTTGTCAAACAACCTTTTTTGATATTGCTCTTCAATTCCTTTTCCAAAATCTTTCACAGAAAACTCTATCATGGTCCCGCTTGGCTTGATTTGTATAGTCACCTTTCCTTTTTCAGAACTATATCTCATTGCATTTGACAGGAAATTTATGAGCACCCAAGTAGTTTTTTCTATGTCAGCAGTTACTTTAGGCAGATTAGGTACACTAAAACACTCAATCTGGATTTGTTTTTGATCTGCTTGAAATTTTACAGCATTTATGGCATAATCTACTATTTTATCCGGGTCTGCAGCCATAAAGCTCAGCTGGATGTTCCCTGTTTCTACCTGTGACAGATCAAGAAGTTCGCTTGTGATTTTTAATAGTCGTTGTGTATCATCCTCAATATGTTCTACCAGTTCTTTCTGCTCATGATTCAGCTCACCAACTCGTTCGTCTTTAAGGAGCTTGATGCTCATTTTAATTGATGATATAGGTGTTTTTAATTCATGAGATACTGTAGCTATAAAATTAGTTTTGGCTTCATCCAGTTCTTTAAACTGCGTGATGTTTTTAAGGATGTAAACTTTCCCTGCAGAGTTTCCCGATTTAATTACTGCATTATCCGTATTTGATTCCTCTAGATTGGGAATCAGTATTTCTCTGCTTTCTAACTGAAAATATGATTCTTTGCCGTTCGCATATATCGTTAGTGGTTTTCTAGCATTTTGAAGCTCAAGGATACTCTTTAATAGATTATTCCTTTGAGAAAGCTCTAATGCATTTAACCCAACTATATTATTCTCATCCAGGTTTAGCACCTGTTCCGCGATTGGGTTTACAAAAAGAATCTCATTATTTTCATTAAGACCGATTATGGCATCCTCCATTTGCTCGATAATGGCTTCAATTCGTAGTTTTTCGGATTTTAATGTAGCCAGATTAGTGCTCTCCCATTCATCCAGGCGCGTAGCCATTTCGTTAAATGCTTTGGCTATATCAGAAAATTCATCATTTCCTTCAAAATACAGATGTTGCTTATAATTTTTATGGGTAATTTCTTTTATCCCGGCTTTTAACTCATTCAATGGATTGGCAATAAACCCCGGAAAGTTTACAATGAAACTGAATAAGACAAGAAAGCTAAAGGCTGCTGCAAAGCTCATATACATCGTTGCTTTCTTAACCGATTTTTGAGCGGCTGCATTTTTTCGTACGATTGCATCAATATTAAGTTTTTCAATAAAATTTAAATTCATGCGTATATGCTTCAATGCCTGTTCTTTTTGGATAAGAGGGCTCGCAGGAGAAATTAACAGTGTAAAAGCATCTTTTAATCGCAATACCGCTTCTCTTTCACCAGCTTCTGTGATGTTATTTTCTTCCAGTTGAAGATGATTATTAAAAGTGTTAGATGCTTCACTGGAGAGAGGGAGACTGTTATTATCCAAGATATCTCTCATCGCCCTGGTGAAATTCAGCGTCTCATAATTATCCTTAAGAATAACCCGGGCACTTAAGGAAATTTCATTTAGATAGAATAAAGAGACCGCGCCAAAAAAAAGAACGATGGCGAATAAGAATCCGAAGCCCAGCCGGAGCTTTGTTTTTATTTTCATGATAATATTACTAAATCTGTTTCTGTAGCCGCTATTTTATGCAGCAGCTGATTAAAAATTGCAGTCCTTAGAATAACTTGAAATAAGTTCAAATGTGGCTTGCCAATGCAAATAGTAGTAATTTCTTTCTCAACCGCTACTTGCATAATCGTTTTGGTGATATCGTCGTTTTTAATTTTTATTACTTCGGCTCCAAGTTCCGTAGCAAGTTTAAAATTATTGATCAAATGACGTTGTTTATCTAACTTAATTCTGTCAAGACTTTCGCTACTACTTTGAACATATAATACAATCCATGGAGAACGATAATACGATGCTAGTCTTGCGGTCTTTCGAATCACGACTTTTGCCGTTTCGGAATTAGACGAGATACAAGCAAGGAACCGCTCTGGACGAAGTTTTACCTGTTTTGGTATCTCAATATCTATTTTTCTTTCTACCTGATGTGCTACTTCCTTTAGGGCCAGCTCACGTAATTGAAGAATTTTATCTGATTGGAAAAAGTTGTTTAACGCTTGCTGGACTTTACTTTTGTCGTAAATTTTACCCTCTTTAAGGCGGGTAACCAATTCATCGGCCGTTAAATCTATATTTACAATTTCGTCTGCCAGTTCTAGTATCTTATCGGGGATACGTTCGGTGATTGAAACCCGGGTAATTTTTTCTGCTTCTTCATTAATGCTCTCCAAGTGCTGAATGTTTACAGCTGATATCACACTGATTCCAGCCTCTAGTATATCCCATACATCCTGCCAGCGTTTGCTATTTTTACTACCCTCTACATTGGTATGAGCTAGTTCGTCAATAATTACAACTTCGGGATGGCGACTGAGTATGCTCTGAACATCCATCTCTTCCAGTTCTTTGCCTTTGTAAAATATTTTTCTTCTCGGGATTAAAGGAAGTCCTGACAAAAGGGAATGCGTTTCAGAACGGTTATGTGTTTCTATATAGCCAATCTGAATATCAATACCGTTACGCAGTAACGTATGCGCTTCCTGTAACATACGATAGGTTTTACCAACCCCAGCGATCATGCCGATGTATATTTTAAGTTTTCCGCGTCTGGATTTTTTTACCAGGCTCAAGAAATTCTTTACAGAATCGTTATTCGTTGCTTCCATTTTATAGAAGTATATTATTATTTCATTTCGTCTAAAGCAAGATTAAGCTCTAAAACGTTCACAGACGAAGGTCCGAATAAGCCCATTAATGGCTTCCTAGTATTTTTTTCAACAAGCTCCTTAATTTGTTGCGCATCTAAATTTCGATTAGCGGCAACACGTTTTACCTGAATGTCGGCAGCCTCCACAGAGATATTGGGATCTAACCCGCTGCCAGATGCTGTTACCATATCAGCTGGAATTTGATATTTGTGAAGATAGGGGTGATATTTTAACAAGGTATCTATCCTTTCACCAACTTCAGTTAAATAATCCGGATTTGATGGCCCCTTATTTGAACCTGCCGAACCAGCAGCATTATAGCCAATCGCAGAGGGTCTTCCCCAGAAATATTGGGCGCTTGTAAACGATTGACCTATTAAAGCGTAACCCACAACTTTGCCATCTTTCATTATTTTTTCTCCCCCGCCCTTTCCTTTCGAAAATTTACCTGCAAAAGCAACTGCCAGAGGATAAATTACACATAACAGCACCAGAAGTACCAGCGTAAGTCGTATAGATTGTAAAATGTATTTTTTCATGAATTCTATATTTAAACAAATAAGCCAACTGCCAAATCAATAACCTTGATTCCGATAAAGGGAGCTACTACGCCGCCAATACCATAAATGAACAAATTTCGTCTAAGCAAGGCTGTAGCACCTATGGGCTTGTAAGCCACCCCTTTTAAAGCAAGCGGAATTAGGATCGGAATTATGATAGCATTGAAAATTACTGCCGAAAGGATAGCACTTTCCGGCGTGTGCAGCCCCATAATATTAAGGCTTTGCAACGCTGGGATTGAAGCGATGAACAAAGCAGGAACGATCGCAAAATATTTGGCCACGTCGTTTGCAATAGAGAATGTTGTGAGCGTGCCCCTGGTGATTAGTAACTGTTTTCCAATTTCAACTATTTCAATCAGTTTAGTAGGGTCATTATCCAAATCGACCATGTTACCTGCTTCTTTCGCTGCCTGAGTTCCGCTGTTCATAGCTACACCTACATCTGCCTGCGCAAGTGCGGGGGCATCATTGGTGCCATCACCCATCATGGCGACGAGTTTTCCAAGAGCCTGCTCACTTTTGATATAGTTCATTTTATCTTCTGGTGTTGCTTCTGCGATAAAATCGTCTACTCCGGCTTTTTCAGCAATATACTTTGCCGTTAATGGGTTATCTCCGGTAACCATTACCGTTTTAACCCCCATTTTACGGAGACGTTCAAAACGTTCGCTAATGCCAGGCTTAATAATGTCCTGTAATTCGATTACTCCCAGAGCTCTTTCATTTTCTGATACCACCAGCGGTGTACCGCCGTTTCTGGCAATCGCTTTCGCCTGGTCTTCAATATCATCTGGAAAAATATTTCCAGCTTTTTGAACAATGTTTCGAATTGAATCTACAGCCCCTTTTCTGATTCGTATTCCATCGGGCATATTGATTCCGCTGGACCGGGTTTCGGCAGTAAATCTGATAAATTCTGAATTAGCATGGGCCACAAGTACTACGTTTGGATCTTGGGTCAAAGCCAATTCAATAATGGATTTCCCTTCAGGAGTTTCATCAGACAGCGAACTTAAAACGCATGCATTTGAAAAGCTTTGCATAACCACACCAACAGCAGGATAAAAATTAGTTGCTTTCCTGTTTCCAATTGTAATGGTTCCGGTTTTATCTAGTAATAGCACGTCAATATCTCCTGCTGTTTCTACCGCCTTACCCGATTTCGTAATTACATTGGCACGTAATGCCCTGTCCATACCTGCAATGCCAATCGCCGAAAGCAAACCGCCAATGGTGGTTGGAATAAGACATACAAATAGCGAAATAAGTGCTGCTATGGTAATGGGCGTATTTGCATAGTCGGCAAAGGGCTTTAGCGTTATACACACTATTATAAATACGATGGTAAAGCTAGCTAGTAAAATAGTTAATGCAATTTCGTTTGGTGTTTTTTGACGTGAGGCGCCTTCTACCAAAGCAATCATTTTATCCAAAAAACTCTCGCCGGGCTCAGTAGTCACCATCACCTTAATTTGATCTGAAAGTACTTTGGTTCCACCTGTTACAGATGATTTATCACCACCCGACTCGCGGATAACCGGAGCTGATTCTCCGGTTATGGCAGATTCATCGATCGTTGCGATTCCTACTACAATCTCACCATCTGCAGGTATAATATCTCCGGCTTCGCAGAAAAAAACATCCCCTTTTTTTAGTTGGCTTGATGAACGGGTTTCAATTGTGCCATTAACCAATACAACCTTCGCTGGTGTATCTTCGCGGGTTTTTCTTAAACTGTCAGCCTGCGCTCTGCCTCTGGCTTCAGCTATTGCTTCGGCAAAGTTGGCAAAAAGTAATGTTAGCAGTAAAATAAGGAAGATGAAAAAGTTATATATGGGAGAGCCCTGGCCACTGTGATTAATAGAATAGAATGTAACATAAGCCATAATGAGTGTCCCGATTTCTACCGTAAACATCACAGGGTTTTTAATCATCACCCTTGGATCCAGTTTAGTGAACGATTGTGACAGTGCGGTTTGCACCAGAGCTGGCTCAAATAATTTATTTGATTGAGGTTTCATTTACTTATTAATAAGGGTAAAGTATTCGGCTATCGGACCTAAAGCCAATGCCGGGAAATAAGAAAGAGCATTAAGTAGAGCTATCACGGCAAATGTCATGAGAGCGAAAGTCATGGTATCGGTTCTTAGAGTGCCCGCTGATTCCGGAATGAATTTTTTAGAAGCCAGCAGTCCGGCAATAGCCACAGGACCAATAATTGGAAGAAAGCGGCCAAGTATTAACACAAACCCTGTTAAAACATTCCAGAAAATATTGTTATCCCCCAGACCTTCAAAACCGGAACCATTATTTGCATTAGACGATGTGACTTCATAAAGCATTTCCGAAAAGCCGTGAAAACCAGGATTATTTAACCAATTAGCAGGCCTAATTGTCCATGTAGCATCTCCGTAATGCTTAAAAACAAAGCTTGCCAAGGCTGTACCCGCCAGTATTAAAAACGGACTAAGCAGGGTAACAATAGCAGCAATCTTCACTTCCCTTGCTTCAACCTTATGGCCCAGAAACTCTGGTGTACGGCCAACCATCAAACCTGAAATAAATACTGCGATTATGAGGTAAATGAAGTAGTTTAAGATGCCCACCCCGCAGCCACCATAGAACGAGTTAATCATCATCCCCAATAATTGCCACAATCCGGTAAGGGGCATAGTACTATCGTGCATACCATTGACAGAGCCGGTAGAAATTACGGTTGTAATGGTACTCCAGTAAGCAGTAGCCATCGGGCCAAAGCGCACCTCTTTGCCCTCCATCGCTCCGGTTGCCTGAGAGATTTGCATTTTACTGATAGCTGGATTACCCCTTAATTCGCTGCTGATAGTTGGAATAAGTAAAAGAAGAAATCCAATGGTCATTATTCCAAAAATCGTATAGGCAAGTTTCTTTCTGCGGATAAAGCATCCAAACGCGAGAACCATGGCAATGGGAATAATCATTTGCGAAATAGCCTCTACCATATCAGTAAGGTAATTCGGATTCTCAAACGGATGAGTTGAGTTGGCACCAAACCAGCCACCTCCGTTTGTCCCTAAGTGCTTTATGGCAATCATTGCGGCAGCCGGACCTCTCGATACGTTTATCGTATCGCCCTGCATCGATATGAATTGATCTTTCCCCTCATAGCTTGATGGTGTTCCATTAAAGGCCAGTATGATGGCTATAACTAAGGACAAGGGGAGGAGCAGGCGGGTAATGGATTTGATAAAATATTCCCAGAAGTTACCTAATGTAGTAGTTGTTTTATCGCGAAAGGCTTTGAAGAATATAACTGCTGATGCGATTCCGGTAGCTGCACTAACGAAATGGAGAAACATTATTACAAAGTGCTGGGTAAGATAACTTACTCCAGATTCTCCCGAATAATGCTGCAAATTACAGTTCGCCACGAAGCTAATAATTGTATTAAAGGAGAGATCGGGTGTCATTCCGGGATTGCCATCCGGGTTGAGCGGTAATTTATCCTGATAAAGAAGGACAAAGAAGCCATACACCAGCCAAACAGAGTTGATAGTAAGCATAGCTTTGAGCTGCTGCTTCCAATTCATTTGCTCTCTGGGGTTAATTCCCGAAAGTTTATAGATGCTCCTTTCCACGGGATTTAGAAAGTCTGTCCAGGTCTTTTCTCCTGCAAATACCTTTGCAAGATATTTACTTAGAGGAATAGCAATTAGCAGCGTAAGCAGATAGGTAGCAATAATTCCCAGTAATTCTGTGTTCATAGCTTGAATTAAAATTTTTCAGGTTTAAGCAGGACGTATATCATGTACACGAAGACTGCAACTGCGATAATGAATAATGCGATCATGATTTAGATTTTTTCGAACCAGTCAATGGATTTAAAAAATAGCCACATACAAAGAAACAGGGCGAGGGAGAGAAGTATTACCAGCATATCTTGATTGTTTTCACCAACAAGGCTACTTCAATGCCAGAATACTGTTATTTTCGTAATCGATTAATGTACAGTCGTTTATAATAACTGCACAAAACAATGAGGGCTAATAAACAAAGAAACCCTTCCATTTTGGAAGGGTTTCTTTGTCAATATGGAGTGGTATAGCGGTGCTTATATCCTGAACTCTTCTATTTTACGATATAAGGTAGTGAGTCCAATTCCCATAAGTCGGGCTGCTTCAGTTTTGTTACCGCCAGTATATTTTAAGATACGCTGAATATGCAGTTTTTCTATTGCTGCCAATTCAAATGTATTTTCAGGTAGCGGCGAGCTTTCATCAAATTCAAACGGTAACACATTCAACGACAAAGCCGGGGCATCCGAGAGGATTAGAGCTCTTTCGATCACATTCTTTAACTCCCTGATATTGCCTTTCCAAGTATGACTTTTAAGCTTGGACAAAAAATATTCATCAACTGCAGGAACTGGTTTGTTTAGCTTCTGAGCAAATTGTTGAATATAATATTTGACTAATTGAGGTATATCTTCGGTGCGATTGTTCAAAGATGGGAGTTGAATAATGAATACAGACAACCTGTAAAAAAGATCTTCCCTGAAATGTCCTGCCTTGATTTCTTCCTGTAAATTTCGGTTGGTTGCTGCGATTATCCTTACATCCGTCCTGGTTGTTTTTGTATCCCCAACTTTGATAAATGCCCCGTCTTCAAGCACTCGCAATAATTTGGCTTGCAAATCGACACTCATTTCACCAATCTCATCGAGAAAGATCGTACCATGATCAGCCTCTTCAAACAATCCTTTTTTATCCTTCAAGGCACCAGTAAAAGCTCCCGCTTTATATCCGAATAATTCACTTTCAAGAATATCTTTCCCAAAAGCACTGCAATTAACTGCGACAAAGCTTTGATCTTTCCGTTTGCTGCTTTGATGAATCGCCTGCGCAAAAATCTCTTTTCCTGTACCAGTTTCGCCCAGTAGCAAAACAGTAGTATCTGTGCGGGCAACTTTCTGAGCTAAATCTTTCGCGTGCAGTATGGCTTCAGATTTCCCAATTATAACGTCAAATCCGTAGCGTTTTTCAAGCTTTTGTTCGAGCTGATGAACTTTCTGTTGAAGCAATGCCTTATCCATTGCCCTGGCAACTAAAGGAATAATTTTATCATTATCATCTCCTTTCGTGATATAATCGAATGCACCATTTTTTATCGCTTGTACGCCATCAGGAATATTACCGAATGCTGTGAGATTTATTACTTCGGTTGCGGGGCTCAATTGGCGGATCTTTATCACCAATTCTACCCCGTTACAATCGGGTAGCTTTACATCACTAAGAACTACAGGGATATCTTCTTTTTCTAAAAGCTTAAGTCCAGACTTTCCATCTTTCGCCTGATAAACTTTATAGCCCTCAAGCTCGAGAATTCTGGAAATTAGCGAGCGAAGACGCTCTTCATCGTCTATAATTAGAATCTTTTTGATGATAAATTTTTAAACAAATAACGGGTAAAATAATGCCTCGAGCAAACTAAATATGCTGACGGGGGCTGAGAACACTTAATTGGAGTAATTTTGTTTATGGAAGAATGCCGACTGATTCCCATCCTACATTGCGGGCAGATTGTTGCTAACGATAAATTATAACTTCTAAAAAGAAAATTATGCTATTTACGGTTGTAAATTATATAAAACTCTCTCAAAATTATATAAAGTCATAAATAACAATTCTTTATATATTTGCTTTTGTAAATGAAATTATTCCGTACCTATATCGTACTTACGTTAGCCATGCTGATAACCTTGTCGGCAAGCGGGATAACAATTTCTTTGCATAAGTGCTGTGGTTCTATAAAAGGATTTTCGCTTTTCGCTAGTGCTCACAAATGTGAGATGGCCGAGAAACCGGCTCCAAAAGACTGCCCCCAACATTCAAAAACATCGCTAAAGAAAACGTCCTGCTGTACAGATCAGAAAATAGTTTTAACTAAATCCACAGACAAAGCATTTCCTGCAACTACAAATAGCCAGGTAAAAGAAACGAAACAAAACTTTGATGTTTTGTTTTTCCATACCTTAATTACCAACTGGTTTAGTTCATCCGATCAGCAAGAAGAAGAAATACGAAAGCCATCTCCCGGCTTGTTTATCATAGAAGCATTAATTCTCTTGCTTCAGCAATTCAGATTATAGGATTTTTATCAGCGACACCACCACATTTTGGTGGTCTCTAACCCATTTTGTCGGGTTAATGAACCGGTCAGCTTCGAGGTATTTGGCGTTTTACGTCAATTTTCTCTCGCATCAATCAGCCGACCTGAATTTTTTGACTGATAATAATTAACAAAATCTCATGATAGAGAAACTGATTGCATTTTCATTACGCAACAGGTTTTTAGTTCTCCTTTGTTCGGCGGCCATATTTGTATGGGGAATCTATTCTGTAAAAACCAGTAAAATTGATGCCATTCCGGATTTGTCCGAAAATCAGGTAATTGTGTTTACCGAATGGATGGGGCGCAGTCCGCAGCTTATCGAAGACCAAATTACCTATCCACTGGTTACTAATTTGCAAGGTATTCCCAAGGTGAAGTATGTTAGGGCCAGTTCCATGTTTGGAATGAGTTTTATCTATATCATTTTTGAAGATGATACCGATACCTATTGGGCCCGATCGCGCGTTTTGGAACGCCTTAGCTCCCTCGGTACTGCCTTACCTGCAGGGGTAAAGCCCACAATGGGGCCCGATGGAACCGGTGTGGGACATGTTTTGTGGTATACTCTGGATGCGCCCGGAATGGATTTGGGAGAACAGCGCGCCGTTCAGGATTGGTACATAAAATTCGCCCTGCAAAATGTGAAAGGAATAAGTGAAATCGCCTCTTTCGGCGGATTTCAAAAACAGTATCAAATAAGTATTGACCCCAATAAATTAAGCTATTACAAACTTGGCTTGTCAGATGTGATGCGCTCGGTAAACTCGAACAATAACGAAGCGGGGGGCAGGAAGTTTGAAATGAGCGATATCGGGTACATCATAAAAACTACCGGATACCTGAAATCTATTGAGGAGATTGAAAATCTATCAATTAAAACGCGCAACTCAATTCCTGTACGGATTAAAGATGTGGCTTCTGTAGAAATGTCGGGCGAAAGCCGCCTGGGTATTTTTGATTATAACGGCCAGGGCGAAGCCGTAGGCGGAATTGCTGTTTTGCGGTACGGAGAAAATGCTGATGAAGTAATTGGTCGACTGAAAAATAAAATGAAAGAGGTGAGCAAGGGCTTACCTGCGGGACTAAAGTTTAACATTGTTTACGACAGGGGCGAACTGATCGAAGAATCGATTTCGTCTATAAAAACGACTTTAATCGAAGAGATGATAGTCGTTTCACTCATCGTACTACTATTCCTTCTGCATTGGAGAAGTGCTATCAGTATTATTATTCAAATCCCTATTACCATTGCTGCCAGCTTTATCGTATTGAACGCGTTCGACATCAGTTCAAACATCATGTCTTTAACTGGGATTGCCCTTGCCATAGGGGTAATTGTTGACAATGGAATTATAATGGCCGAGAATGCATACCGGCATCTTGCAGTAAGACAGGCGGAGTTAACTGCTTTGCAGAAAGGAGAAACTAATGTTAAATAAGTTTAGCAAATACTTTGCTCGTAATAAAAAAGAGAACTATGTGAGACTTTCTGATGAAGAGCGTTTGCAAATCATTGAAAAATCTTCAAAACAGGTATCTCGCGGAGTTTTTTATTCTACCGTAATAATTATCACCTCATTTCTACCGGTTTTTTTATTAACCGGCCAGGAGGGTAAGCTTTTTCATCCGCTGGCATACACCAAAACCTTCATTTTGATGATTGATGCTTTGCTGGTGGTAACGCTTGCACCGGTTCTGATTTCATTTTTTATGAAAGGACGCTTTCGCATGGAATATGAAAATCCCATTAACCGAAAACTGGAAAGCTTTTATGAGCCATTAATCCGTACTTGTATAAAACATCGCAAAACTACTATAGGCATAAATATTCTAGCCGTTCTTATTAGCATTCCATTGCTTATGAGTATGGGCAGAGAGTTTATGCCGCCGTTGGATGAACAGTCGATTTTGTTTATGCCAGTTACTTTGCCCGATGTTTCCAATGCAGAAATCAAACGAATTCTACAGGTACAAGATCGAATCATAAAATCTGTTCCCGAAGTAGATAAAGTTTTAGGGAAAGCGGGACGTGCGAGTACAGCTACCGATAACTCGCCTATCAGCATGATAGAAACCATGATTTCATTGAAGCCAAAGAGCGAATGGCGGCCGGGCCTTACAAAAAAAGATCTGATCAAGGAACTGGATCAAAAGCTTCAGATTCCCGGTGTGGTAAATGGCTGGACACAGCCTATTATTAACCGGATAAATATGCTTTCAACGGGTATTCGCACAGATGTGGGGGTTAAAGTTTACGGACAGGATTTACAGCAAATAGACAAAGTGTCAAAGCAGGTGCACTCCCTTTTACAAGGTATCGATGGCGTGAAGGATATTTACGTAGAACCCGTTACAGGGGGTAAATATCTGGAGATCGATATTCAACGAGATCAGTTGGAGCGCTACGGTTTAACTGTTGAAGATGTAAATTCTACTGTTGAAACCGCTATCGGAGGCGCTCCATTCGCGACAACAGTAGAGGGGCGTCGCCGGTTTAACATCAGTCTGCGGTTAGGACAGGATTATCGTAACAGTATCGAACGCTTAAAACGGATTCCCTTGAATTCCCCTGATGCGGGAGTAGTTCCGCTTTCGTCTGTTACCGAGATCCGTTTTGTAAATGGTCCGCCCATGATTACTTCCGAAAACGCCATTTTACGAGGGGCGGTAATGTTTAACGTTCGCGACAGAGATTTGGGGAATACGGTTCAGGAAGCGATTTTAAAGCTTAACAAGCAGCTTCAATTACCGAATGGTGCTTTCATAGAATGGAGTGGTCAGTATGAAAACTTAATTCGTGGACAGCAGACATTGGTTTTCATCGCTCCTATTGTTCTATTGATCATTTTCTTATCTCTTTATCTCGCTTTTAAATCCTTACGGGAAGCCTTTTTGAGTTTGATAACCATTCCATTTGCATTGATCGGTGGCGCCTACCTTGTTTACTTCTGGGGCGTGAATCTTTCGGTAGCAGTAGCTGTTGGGTTCATTGCTTTGTTTGGTATTGCAGTAGAAACCGGAGTTGTGATGGTAATATATTTAAATGATGCTATGAGCCGGCTGGTAGCTTTGAAAGGAAATTCCAGAGATACGATCACCAACGACGACCTTAGGGAATATGTGATTGCCGGCGCTGCAAAACGTCTTCGTCCAAAGATTATGACGGTTTGCGTAGCCCTGTTCGGACTAATTCCGGTGCTGTGGTCGCAGGGAGTGGGAAGTGATGTAATGCAGCCAATTGTGCTGCCTATGATTGGCGGGGTATTGACTTCTTCCATCCATATTTTGATTGTTACACCACTTATATTTTTAATGACAAAAGAATACGAATTGAACAAATTTGGAAAAATGGAGGTGCACAATGGACATTAAGAGAATTAGGTCATTAGTTTATAGTTCATTAGTTTATAGTTCAATAGTAAGTTTAGTTAAGGCGCTTAATCTCGCCTTATGTTTCCCTTTTTCTTTGGGGCGAAGTGTTGGGGATGAGGGGTATTCGTATTCATCTCAAAGTCCCCTCACCCTTAATCCCTCTCCCCGGGGAGAGGGGGTTGGCGCTTTATGCAAGAAACTTTATGAGGGAATCTCTTTAAAGCCTGGTCTTTCTTTGATTGTGTTGTGTATGCTTAGTCTCAATATTTCAGCGCAGCAAGGCATGAGCCTGCCGGAAATACTGAAAGAAATTGAAGCGAACAATCCATCTCTCAAAACATATGAATATCAGGCGAAAAGTCAGGAAGCAAAGGTCGAGGGTGCGGGCGCATGGATGCCACCAATGATAGGGGCGGGAACCTTTATGACGCCTTACCCCGGTCAGGGCATGATTGAAGAAGGCGATAAAGGCGCTCTTATGATTTCTGCAGAGCAGGATATTCCCAATCCCGCTAAGGTAAAGGCACGGAGAGAATATCTCAATACTTTGGCGGAAACCTATACCCTGGGCCGGTCTGAGCGTTTTAATGAATTGCGAAGCAGGGCGAGACAGCTTTATTTCGATTTAATCATAGCATCTAAAAAGCAAAAGTTTCAACGCGAGAACAAGCAGATCATGCAAACAATGAAAAAGCTTGCAGATATTCGCTATCCCTATAACCAGGGAAAACTGAATGAGGTTTTTAAGGCAGAAGGTCGGCTTGCTGAAGCAGATAATATGTTGCTAATGACCGAGGGACGGATCAAATCGGATAAAATGGTATTAAATGCCTTGATGAACCGCCCTGCGACCGCATTATTGGAAATTGATACCACTTTGAAAGTGTCGTTTACTCCCCTCGCTGGTCTCGATTCAACCTATTTGGTCGATGTGCGCAGCGATCTGCGACATATGCAGCATAATATTCATTCGATGCAGGCAAATATTAATCAAATGCGGCAGCAGGCAAAGCCCGATTTTCGAATCCGCTTCGATCATGCAGCCAATTATTCGGCGATGATGCCAAGTCAGTTTACCCTTATGGGGATGCTCTCCATCCCAATCGTTCCATGGTCATCAAAAATGTACAAATCGGAAATTAAATCGATGAATTTTGAAATTGATGCCATGCGTCAGCAAACTGAAGGAATGGTTACAGAAATGCTTGCCATGGCTAAATCTATGTCGGTCGAACTCACATCGATGGAGCAGCAGCTTAAAGGATATGAAACGAGGATATTGCCCGCTTTGAAGAAGAGCCTTGATGTTTCGATGCTTTCTTACCAGGAGAATAAAATGGATTTGAGCGAAGTGATTATCAGCTGGGAAGCACTGAACATGACCCAGATGAATTACCTGGATGCTTTGCAGCGATATTATAAAATGATTACAGATTATGAAAAGAGCATTGAAAGATAAATCTGCATTCACCATGATTTGCTTTGTGTTACTCTTGCTTTTTAGTTGTAGAGATAAAGCACACCAAGACGATACAAATTCAGCGACGAAATATACCTGTCCTATGCATCCACAAATTATTTCGGATAAGCCGGGTACCTGTCCCATTTGCCATATGGAGCTGGTTCCGCTAAAGGCAGCGGCTTCGCATAATGTTGCCGACACGAGTCTTGAAAGTTTAGTCAAACCCACCAATCAACTGGTACTTTCTGAAATTAGAACTGTGAAACCATCAGAAGGGGTGCGCACAGCAGATGTAAGAATCCAGGGAATTATAAATTACGATTCCAATAATCGGAACGTTATTTCGAGTCGGGTAGGCGGGAGGATTGAGCGATTGTACGTTAAATATAACTATCAAAGCGTCAGCAAGGGGCAAAAGCTGATGGATATTTATAGTCCTGATTTAGCGAATGCACAACAAGAACTGCTTTACCTGAAGAATAGCGGCGACAAAAACCTTTTAGACGCGGCAAAAATGAAGTTGCGCTTACTTGGAGCTTCTGACCAACAAATTAATACCCTGCTCAGAACTGGAAAGCTGGACTATACCTTTTCCGTTTATAGTCCGTATTCCGGCTATGTATCCGAACAATCGGGAGCAGTAGCTGCCGAGACTGCATATAGCTCTGGTACAGTGATTACTGAAAGTTCGGGTTCTTCGATGGGCGAAATGGGTGGAAATAGTGCTTCTGTTGCATCAAAATTGCCGACGGTTAAAACAAACTCGCCTCTGCAATTGCGGGAGGGGCAATATATTAGCCAAGGGCAAAAAATATTCGACCTTATAAAGGCTTCTTCAGTCTGGGCCGAGTTTTTTGCCAGCGCCGAACAGTTGAACTATTTGAAGCGCGAAACTCCTGTGCAGGTAACTGCGCTTGATAACCCGGCACAAAGTACTCTATCCAAAATCAGCCTGATCCAGCCTTATTACAGCGAGGGCGCTACATTTTCTCTGGTAAGATCGAAAGTAAATAATTCGGGCAAGCAATGGAAGGTAGGACAGCTGGTCGAAGTTAAAACAGATGTGGATAGTAAATTTGGGAGCTGGCTTCCCCGAAGTTCAGTTCTGCACTTGGGGTCGAAGTATGTCGCTTTTGTAAAGAATGAGGGACATTTCATTCCTGTTTATGTAAGAATAACCGAACGGAGAGGCGACTGGGTGGAGATTGGCGAAAGCTTGCCGAAAGATGCGAATGTTGCAGTAAATGCCTGGTTTTTGGTAGACAGTGAGAGTTTTGTGAAGGTAGATAGTTTGAAGATGTAGGCGTTTGTATGCAAAAGTCGATATATATATTTAAACACATCATGGCTGTAGCAATGATTATTAAATAGATTGAAATGAAATTTAAAAAATTAAATATTCTTGGATTCCTGTTTTTGTGTATAGCGGTATTATGGCTCCCCGCTTGCGGCGGCGACAATCATTCAGGCGACCACCAGAAAGCTAAAACTGAGGCAAAATACACATGCCCCATGCATCCACAAATAGTACAAAGCCACCCGGGAAACTGCCCGATTTGCGGCATGGAGCTAGTCCTGATGAAAGATACAGGAAAGGAAATGTCGCTTATGCTAAACGAAAGTCAGATTCAATTGGCCAATATACAGACCATTAAAGTGGGCTCCTCGAACTTCAATACGTCGAAGATCCTGAATGGCCGCATCGTAACAAACCCTATGCAAACCGAATTGATATCAAGCCGTATGGCGGGCCGCATCGAACAGCTTTTTGTTAAAGAAACCGGAAGGAAGATCATAAAAGGCGAGCCCCTGTTCAAGGTTTACAGTGAGCAGTTACAAGTATTGCAGCAAGATTATTTGCTGCAGATAAAACAGGTGGCGGCTTTTCCGGGAGAAAAAATATATCAGTCTTTAAGGGAGGCTGCTCGAAATAAGTTAAAACTATTCGGGTACTCTGATGCTCAGATTAGTGCTTTGGCTAAGCGAAACCGTGTGTCGCCATTGGTTACCATGTATGCTTCAGCATCGGGAATCGTTAATGAAATTAACGTATCAGAGGGACAGTACATCCCGGAAGGAAGTCCGGTTCTACGTTTAGAGAATTATGATCGTTTATGGATCGAAGCAGATGTTTATCCTTCAGAAATTAATCAGGTCGCTCTTGGATCAAACCTAAAAGTCGTTGTAAATGGATTATCAGATTTAAGCCAAAATGCAAAGGTCGACTTTATCAGTCCCGCTTTAGATCCTTCAACTCAACGTTTAACTATTCGTGCGTCTATTGATAATTCTGCAGGTAAAATCCAGCCTGGTATGCAGGCAAATGTATATTTATCTACCGGAAATGTTTCAAATGTTGTTAGTTTACCAATAGAATCTGTACTTCGGGATGAAAATGGAGCCTACGTTTGGATAAAAACCGCTGCAAATTCTTTCACCTCCCGGCAAGTTATTACCGGGGCAGAAGATGCAAACAATATAATTATTACGTCAGGAATTTCTGGCGGCGAAGAAATAGTCACAAGAGGTGCATATTTGCTGCATAGCGAGCTGACTCTGAAACGAGGAACAAGTCTTTAAATAAGTATAAACTAATAGTATGAAAATGAACACAATCCTAATTAGCAGTCTGGCTGTGCTTTTTGCAGTGTCAACCGCATGTCAATCAGAAACAACAAACAAAACTGCTACAGAACAACACGACGATCATGAGCAGGAAACTGCAGTAGTCGAAGCAGGTAATCCTGAATTTAAAGATGAATCGTCAAATGCCGTTTATCAGCATTACATTCATCTAAAAACGGCCTTGGTTAATTCTGATGTTAAAGAAGCTCAGGCCGGGGCATTGGCTTTAAAAGCAGCATTAACTAGTGTCGGCAGCAAGAAAGGCGCAGATGTTGCTTCTAAAATCGCCGCTTCTTCCGATATTAAACAACAACGCAATGACTTGAATGCCTTAACCATCGAGGTTGAAACGGTGATTAAAAAAACAGGACTTAAATCGGGGAAAATCTACAAGCAATATTGCCCGATGGCAGATGCATATTGGTTAGCCAGCGAAAAAGAGATTAGGAATCCGTATTATGGTAATGATATGTTGAATTGCGGAGAAGTTAAGGGAGAAATAAAATAATCGGAAAAGTCCCGGAAAGCTCAGCATTCCGGGACTTTATTGATGATTCATCACAATTCATTCACTTACTGTTTTCTGGACGCGATGGAAACATAGGATCTGTTAAATATCAGGCCTGTAATAGCAAGAGCTCCTCCTCATCGACATACAATGTGAAAATTCTTACATGCTGAAAATATTCTATTCTTTAACCTCTTAGCCATTCAACCACCAAACTGAGAATGTTAAACATATGTTAAATGATCCGCGAAGTATTGAATTCCTATGCATCCCTGCGAAGACAGAATCAGACTGGATACATTAAAACAAGAACACATTTTGCCAGTTTTCTAGCTCGAAAAGAGCCTAATATTCTTTCAATTTTTTTTTCATGTACATAAAAGGCCGGCATACAAATTGCGGGCTTAACAGGCCTTAAACATGACAGTCCATGACAGATGTAAGCCCTTACTTTTCTATTTTTAGAGCCTATTAACTTTAAACAAATAAACCTCAGTACATGCAAGCAATTTTAGGTGTTATTTTTCACTTTATCGGCGGATTCGCCTCAGGTAGTTTTTACATTCCTTACAAAAAGGTAAAAGGTTGGGCATGGGAAAGTTACTGGATCGTGGGTGGAATTTTCTCTTGGTTTATTGTACCTCCATTAGCTGCATATTTAACAATTCCCGGCTATTTGGATATCATAAAAAATACTGATGGTGGCATATTAGGTCTTACCTATTTCTTCGGGGTTTTATGGGGAATTGGAGGCTTAACCTATGGTCTGGGTGTTCGGTATTTGGGCGTGGCCCTGGGTAGTTCTATTATATTAGGACTTTGTTCTGTTTTCGGTGCACTTATCCCTTCTATTTATTATGATTTCAACCCGAGTCCGGGAAAAGATACATTCACCGACCTGATTAGTTCAACATGGGGACAGATGGTGCTGATTGGCGTTTTGGTATGTGTAATCGGAATAATCATTTGCGGTAAAGCCGGTTCGATGAAGGAGAAAGATCTGGCCGCAGAAAATAAGGCAAATAATATTGAATTTAAAATTGGCTTAGGTCTTTTTGTATCTATTGTTTCAGGTATCCTTAGCGCTTGTTTTGCCTTTGGTATAGATGCGGGAAAAGATATGGCTCATATTGCCAATGATGTGTGGAAAGCTGCTAACCCTGGTGAAGGTGAATTCTTGTTCCAGAATAATGTTACCTATGTGGTTATTCTTTGGGGTGGTTTAACAACAAACCTAATCTGGTGTATGATACTGAATGCACGTAACAAAACGTTCTCCGATTACGGTAATAAGAAGGTTCCGCTTCTTAAGAATTATTTATTCTCAGCGCTAGCTGGTACAACCTGGTTCCTGCAGTTCTTCTTCTACGGTATGGGCGAAAGTAAACTGGGTAACGGGCCAAGTTCGTGGATCTTACACATGGCCTTTATAATCCTTGTGGCAAACACATGGGGTTTGGCGTTAAATGAATGGAAAGGCGTACGTAAAGCTACGCTAACAACAGTAATAGTAGGTATTATCGCTATAATTCTCTCAATTTTAATTGTAGGATATGGCAACTCATTAAAATAAAAGTTAAAATTTAATTTATGTCTGTCGAAACAACACGTTTTAAACACGTTAGCTACCTGTGGGATGACGCTAAAGCAGCCGAGCTTGCTGGTGATGAAGTAGGATTATTAATATATCGTTCCAATCTATTGGGAGCTGATTTGCGTCTTACGAATTATGGCGGTGGCAATACTTCTTGCAAAGCCATGGCTAAAGATCCTTTAACGGGAGAAGAAACTGAGGTTATGTGGATTAAGGGTTCTGGTGGTGATATCGGTACTTTAAAACGCAGTGGACTTGCAGCCTTGTATGTAGATCGTTTACGTAGCTTGAAAAATGTATATAGAGGTATAGAGCACGAGGATGAGATGGTTGAATTATTCAATCATTGCATTTACGATCTAAGCTCAAAAGCTCCTTCTATTGACACTCCCTTACACGGGTTTTTACCGTTTAAACACATTGATCACTTGCATCCGGATGCTGCAATCGCTATCGCGGCAGCGAAAGATGGTAAGAAAATCACTGAAGAATTATTTTCAGGAACTATTGGTTGGGTAGAATGGCAAAAACCGGGTTTTGATCTGGGTCTTCAGTTAAAGCAATGCCTTGACGAAAATCCTGGAATCCGTGGTATTATGCTCGGTTCTCACGGCCTATTTACCTGGGGAGATACAGCATACGAAAGTTACATGAATACTCTCGAAGTAATTGAGCGTTGTGCGCAATACCTTGAAGAGAACTTTGGCAAAAAAGGTCCGGTATTTGGTGGTCAAAAAATTCAGAGCTTAGATCAGGAAAACCGTAAAAAACAGGCCGCATCAATTGCACCTATATTGCGTGGTTTCTGCTCAAGCGAAAGACACATGATCGGTCACTTTACGGATGATTCTCGTGTGCTTGAATTTATTAACTCGAATGATTTAGACAGGTTGGCTCCTCTTGGTACCAGTTGCCCGGATCACTTTTTACGCACCAAGATCAGCCCTTTAGTTTTGGATCTTGCACCTGATGCTGATTTATCAGATGTAAATGCGTTAAAAGAAAAGTTAGCTCCTGCTTTTGAAGCTTACCGTAAAATGTACACAGAGTATTATGAAACCTGTAAGCATCCAAACAGCCCTGCAATTCGCGACGCTAATCCCGTTATAATTTTGTATCCTGGAGTTGGTATGTTTGCTTTTTCAAAAGACAAACAAACAGCTCGCGTTGCCGCAGAATTTTATACGAATGCTATCAACGTAATGAAAGGTGCGGAGGCAATCTCTGAATACACTTCATTGCCACGTCAGGAGGCCTTCAATATTGAGTACTGGTTGTTAGAAGAAGCAAAGCTTCAACGCATGCCAAAACCAAAAGCTTTATCTGGTAAAATTGCTTTGATCACGGGCAGTGCTGGTGGTATTGGAAAAGCAATTGCTAAAAAGTTTGTTGATGAAGGCGCAGTGGTTATTCTTAACGACATGAATGTTGAGCGTTTGGAGAGTGCGGGTGAAGATTTCAAAAGCCAGTATGGCAAAGATTCTTATGCAACAGCAGTTCTGGATGTAACCAATAGTTCTCAAATTAAAGATGCCTTAGATATAGCTGCATTAGCGTTCGGAGGTGTCGACATCGTTGTAAACAATGCCGGTTTATCAATTTCAAAATCAATTGCCGATCACACCGAAAAAGATTGGGATCTGTTATATGATGTATTGGTTAAAGGCCAGTTTTTTGTAACTCAGGCTGCTGCGGCAACTATGCAAAAACAAAACATTGGTGGCGATGTAATCAATATTGTAAGTAAAAATGCATTGGTTAGTGGTCCGAATAATGCGGGTTACGGAAGTGCTAAAGCAGCTCAGTTACATTTAAGCAGGTTAAACGCTGCCGAACTGGGTGCAGATAAAATCCGTGTCAACGTAGTAAACCCGGATGCTGTAATCAGCGATAGTAATATTTGGGCAGGTGGCTGGGCCGAAGGTCGTGCTAAAGCTTATGGAATTACTGTAGCAGAATTGCCTGCATATTATGCTAAACGTACATTGCTAAACGAAATCATATTGCCAGAAGATATTGCAAATGCTTGTTTCTCTTTTGCGGGAGGCCTTTTGAATAAATCTACCGGTAACGTTTTAAATGTTGACGGTGGCGTTGCAATGGCCTTTGTGAGATAAAATAAAGATCGGAAAGTATGAGATCAGAAAGCTATAAATGGCTGATATGGATCATACTTTCTGACCTTAATTAATCCTTACCTTGCCTGGAATGTTTAAGAAAATTAATCAGTAAAATCTGTCTCTTGTCTTCCCGACTTTTGGACTGAATAAAGAAATAACCATGAAACTCGAAAAATATCAGATTGAGGAGCACAATAATAAACAAGCTCAGCAACACAAAAGAAAATTTGAATTTGTAGCACAAGAGGTTGCTGGCGTAGAGGGTATTATCCAAAAACTTATTAAGTTTCAGATCGCAATACCTAGCTGGGCTTTAGGTACCGGCGGTACTCGTTTCGGCAGATTTTCTGGCGGTGGAGAGCCTCGCAACCTTGAAGAGAAAATGGAAGATATCGGTTTATTGCATCAACTGAACCAGTCGAGCGGTGCAATATCTCTTCACATTCCATGGGATATCCCAGAAAATGCGAATTCAATCAAGGCTTTAGCTGCGCAATACGGTTTGAAATTTGATGCGGTGAATTCAAATACCTTTCAGGATCAACCAGGGCAACAACACAGTTATAAATTTGGCTCTTTACAGCATGTTGATAAAGCAGTACGTAAGCAAGCCATTGAGCATAATATTGAAGTAATCCGTCAGGGTGTTGAATTAGGATCTGATTCATTAACCGTTTGGCTAGCGGATGGTTCGAGTTTTCCTGGTCAGTTGAATTTCCGTAAAGCTTTTAACAATACCTACGAAAGTTTACAGGAAATTTATGCAGCGCTTCCAGACAATTGGAAAGTGTTTGTAGAGTACAAAGCATTCGAACCAAACTTTTACTCAATGACGGTAGGGGACTGGGGACAATCGTTGCTTTATGCCAACAAATTAGGTCCAAAGGCTTACACTCTTGTAGATTTAGGTCATCATTTGCCTAATGCGAATATCGAGCAAATTGTTTCTTTATTACTTAATGAAGGCAAATTAGGTGGTTTCCACTTTAACGATTCAAAATACGGCGACGACGATTTAACTGCGGGCTGTATGAAGCCTTATCAGCTGTTTCTAATCTTTAACGAATTGGTTGAAGGTATGGACGCGAAGGGAATTGATCATGCAACCGGTTTAGGCTGGATGATTGATGCATCTCACAATATTAAAGATCCACTTGAAGATTTGTTGCAATCTGTTGAAGCAATTATGATGGCTTATGCTCAGGCTCTGCTGGTGGATACAAAGGCATTAGATCAGGCCCGTCAGGAAAATGATGTGGTACGTTGCCAGGAGATTTTGCAAAATGCATTCCGCACAGACGTTAGATCTATTGTTGCCGAAGCAAGATTACGTTCTAACGCAGCTTTAAATCCGGTTCAATTATACCGTGAATTAAAAGTTAGAGAAAGTCTGGTTGGTGAACGTGGATTAAAGACCGTAGCAACGGGATTGTAAAATAGATTTGAGATACGAGGTGTTAGATTTGAGAAGGCATAGTTCAAGCTGTTTGCTGTTTGCCATTCACATCGAATAAAAATATGTGGGATTTGAGAAGTGCGGCTCTAGACCCTGCATTTCTCAAGTCTCATATCTAACATCTCAAATCTCTCATCTCATATCTAAAAAACCAATGAGTAAAACCCCGGTAATAGCAGTATTTGATGTTGGGAAGACCAACAAAAAGCTTTTCTTTTTCGATGAGCAATACAAGATAGTTCTTGAACGAACTTCGCGTTTTGAAGAAACCGTTGATGAAGAAGGTGATCCTTGTGAAGACTTAGTTAATTTAACAAACTGGATTAAGGTTACTCTTGCTGAGGTGATGCAATTGCGGCAGTTCGAGATTAAGGGTATTAACTTCTCGGCCTACGGTGCAAGCTTTGTTCATATCGACGAAAGCGGAAATCCAATCGGATGTTTATATAATTATTTAAAACCATATCCCGAGGAGTTAAAGGAAGAGTTCTATAACCAATATGGTGGCGAGTTAAAGGTTTCTACCGAAACGGCATCTCCTGTGTTAGGAAATTTGAACTCCGGCATGCAACTCTACAGACTTAAATACCAAAAACCAGAAGTATATAGCAGGATAAAGTATTCGTTACATCTGCCTCAGTATTTAAGCTATCTGATAACAGGACAATTTTATAGCGATATAACGAGTGTCGGTTGTCATACCAATTTATGGGATTTTACAAAGCAAGATTATCATCGATGGGTGAAAGATGAGGGTATCATTAACAAGCTTGCTCCGCTTCATCCCTCAGATTCTGCTATTGAAGTAAACATCGGAGGCAATAAATATTCGGTAGGAATAGGCCTTCACGATAGTTCTTCTGCGCTGATTCCTTTTTTTACAAGTTTCCACGAGCCTTTTGTATTAATATCTACAGGCACTTGGTGTGTAACATTGAATCCATTTAACTCATCTCCCCTTACAAGCGAGGAATTAAAGAGCGATTGCTTATGTTATATCAGTTATAAAGGGAAACCGGTTAAAGCTTCGCGGGTATTTGCAGGCAATGAGCACGATCATCAATCGAAACGTATAGCTGAACATTACAAAAAGCCGGCTGACTTTTATAAGAAAGTTAAATACAATTCTACCATCATTAGCAAGCTTCAAGGCAATGCTAAAGAAGTGGGACTAATTGTTAATTGGGATAATTTGGCTAACTCGGGTTTTGAGAAAAGAGATTTGTCTGTTTTTGCAAATGCAGAAGAAGCCTATCATCAATTAATTATAGATTTGGTTAAACTTCAGGCAGTTTCTACCAATATGGTAGTAAAAGGAACCGGAGTTAAACGTATTTTTGTCGACGGTGGCTTTAGCAATAACACTATTTATATGCAATTGCTGGCTGCAGCATTTCCTGATATGGAAGTTTTTGCCGCTTCTGTGGCTCAGGCCACTTCTATCGGTGCAGCGCTCGCAATTCATAAACACTGGAATAGCAAGTCTTTGCCGACAAATATTATAGATTTAAAATATTATTCAGCTTCACAGGAAATAGAAATATGAAAGTCGGGTTATTTATACCCTGTTATGTAGATCAGTTTTATCCTAATGCCGCTATCGCGACGCTTCAATTATTAGAAAAATTTGGAGTAGAGGTGGTATTTCCCAAAAAGCAAACCTGCTGCGGTCAGCCAATGGCCAATTCAGGTTTTTCTCATTTATCGGGCGAGTGTGATGAGCTGTTTGTCGAGAATTTTGCCGAATTTGATTATGTAGTATGCCCTTCCGGGAGCTGTGTACTTCATGTTAAGGATCATTTGCATTCATCTAAACATCCCGAGAAGGCAAAAGAAATACGCACAAAGGTATATGAGCTGGTAGAGTTTCTTACCGATGTTCTTGAGGTAAAAGAACTAAAAGCCAGTTTTCCGCATAAAGTGGGCGTCCATCAAAGCTGTCACGGTCTGAGAGGTTTAAAGCTGTCGCAGATGAGCGAATTAGTGGCGCCAAAATTTTCTAAACCGGAACAATTATTAAACATGGTTAGCGGAATAGAGCTAATTACCTTAACCCGTGTGGACGAGTGTTGTGGTTTTGGGGGGACTTTTTGTGTTGCCGAAGAAGCAGTTTCTGCAAAGATGGGTAAAGACCGGGTTGCCGACCATGTAAAAAATGGGGCAGAATATATTACAGGTGCAGATCTATCATGTCTTATGCACATGGAAGGCATCTTGAAAAGGCAAAAAAGCAATGTGAAAATAATACACATCGCCGAAATTTTGAACGCAGGCTAAAATACTTAGAGATTTGTAAGGTTTAGACCTTGTCATCTTGAACTCGCTCAGGATTTTAAATACAACTGGAAGATGCTGGAACAAGTTCAGCACGACGTGTGCTTAGCCTTTGGGTGGATTGTTCTCCCGAGAGCTTGTCATCCTGAAGTCGTTTCAGGATCTCAGTAACTGGTGATATGATTTCACCATTGAAAAATGAATTTCATGAAAGAAGAATTAGTGAAAGATCACGCAGAATTATCAGATATCTTCAACCAGGATGAGCCACGTGTTAACTGGCACGATGAGACTCTTTGGTTTGTTCGTCAAAAGCGCGATAAAGCAGTAAATACCATTCCTGAATGGGAGCTGCTAAGAGAAACTGCATCTCAAATCAAACATAATGTACTTTCAAACTTAAGCGCTTACCTAGAGCAGTTTGAGGCAAATGCCTTGGCGAATGGCGCTCAGGTGCACTGGGCTGCCGACGCGAAAGAGCATAACGAGATAGTACTTTCAATTTTAAATAAAAACTCGGTTAACAGAATGGTAAAGAGTAAATCCATGTTAACGGAGGAATGCCACCTAAACGATTTTCTATCAGAAAATGGAATTGAAGTGGTCGATTCTGATTTGGGAGAACGGATTGTTCAGCTAGCGCAGGAGCCACCAAGCCATATTGTATTGCCTTGCATCCATAAAAAGAAAGAGGAAATAGGCGATTTGTTCCACATCCACTTGGGTACAGCCGCCGGGGAGGCAGATCCGCAGGTGCTAACCGAGGCCGCTAGGCAGGATCTCAGAAATACGTTTCTTACCAGGAAAGCTGCTTTAACAGGTGTTAACTTCGCGGTAGCCGAAACAGGAGAAGTTGTGGTTTGTACCAATGAGGGAAACGCCGATATGGGCGTGCATTTAGCTGATGTACACATCGCCTCTATGGGCATTGAAAAGATTATCCCCCAAAGGAAACATCTGGGCTTTTTTCTGAGATTGCTAACACGAAGTGCTACTGGGCAGCCTATCACAACCTATTCAAGCCATTTCAAGAAGCCTCGTCCCGGTACAGAGATGCACATTATCCTTGTTGATAACGGCAGAAGTCGGCAGCTGGGTAGAGAAGACTTCAGAAACTCGTTAAAGTGTATTCGTTGCGGCGCTTGCATGAATACCTGCCCGGTTTACAGAAGAAGCGGCGGACATAGTTATCATTATGCGATCTCTGGCCCGATTGGGTCAATTTTGGCGCCGAATCTGGATATGAAAAAAAATGCAGACTTACCTTTTGCGTCAACGCTTTGCGGTTCGTGCTCAAACGTGTGTCCAGTAAAAATTGACATCCACGATCAGCTGTATAAATGGCGGCAGGTATTGGTGAAAGAAGGGTATGTAAGTACTGTTAAAGCTGCAGGAATGCGCGGCATGGCATGGGTGTTTTCGTTTCCTGCTCTGTTTAATATCGCGGGAAAATCCGGACGCTGGTTTATGAAATATTTTCCATTTATGGTTAGTAATAAATTAAACCCCTGGTATAAAGAACGCGAAATGCCCGAGCCACCTAAAGAGTCGTTTAGAGAATGGTATGCGAAGAGGGAGAAGGGGAAGAAGTAAGAAAAAAGGTGAAAGGTAAAAAGGTAAAAGGTGACAGGATATAGGTGAAAGCGAGTATGGGATTCAATCAATCTGTACATCTATTATTCAAATAAATTCTACATTAATTCATGGGTAGCAGAGATAAAATATTGGCGGCTGTAAAAGCCAATCAACCGGCACTGATAGAAATTCCGGTTGTGAATATTCCTCAATCGACAGATGGGCTTGTTGAACGGTTTACGGCAATTGCAACGGCAATTGGAAGTAAAGTGATTGAAATTGAAAGCCTGGAGGAAATAAAAGAGTATGTAAGCGGACATTTCGGTGCGCCTTCGCGAGTTATTTCTTCTTTTTCAGAATTATCTGCTATCGCTGAAACGAATATATCGGGGTTTGACCCTCACGAATTAGAGAATGTAGATTTCGCCATTCTTAAGGCCGAGATGGCAGTGGCAGAAAATGGCGCTTTGTGGGTTCCGGAAGGAAATACCATGCAGCGGGTTTTGCCATTTATTACACAGCATCTCGCCCTTGTGGTTTCAAAGAATACGCTCGTTCCAACGATGCATCAGGCATATGGACTTATTGGCGATAGGGAGTATGGATACAGTGCTTTTATAGCGGGGCCATCTAAAACAGCCGATATAGAACAATCACTGGTGCTGGGTGCGCACGGACCAAGATCCATGGTTGTATTTTTGATAAAATAAGCATCTCTGCAAGTGTTTTTTTTTGAATGTTATCGCTCTGAAGTTTAGCTAATCAAGTGGAATTTTAAAAGTCATTCTATTTTCATCTGCCGCTTCATTGTACGGAGGGGATTATTCTGTTGATTCTAGCTGCCATTTGAATCTAATTAACATCACGCTTTAACACCCAGTTTAGCCAATAAACATAATTACTTTTTACATTGCAGCACGGTGCAGGTTGGCTATGTTCAGAAATAATACTATGTTTAGATAACGAACCTGTTACACTACGCAATGCTATATAGTGGTCTATCAAACCGTGTAAAAGAGTATGCTGAAAAAACTTTCTGATAATGATCTTCTTGAATTACTGAAGGATGGCCAGATGGCTGCATTCGACGAGTTATACAATCGTTATTGGTCTAAATTATATTCCCAGGCCTATAAGAGAATTAACAGAACTGAAGTGGCAGAGGAGATTGTTCAGGATTTTTTTACCAGCCTTTGGATCAATAAAGATTCGGTGATCATTCATACATCGTTCAGTAATTATGCCTATGCGGCTGTTAGGAATCTTGTTTTTAAGCAATATCAGAAAGAATATAACGTCCGAAAATTCGAAGATGCTCATAAAATGAGCCTTGTTGAAAGCGATACTTCAACCGAGCAACTCATAGAGTTAAATGATTTGCGACGGGTACTGGAGCAACAGGTAGAAACTCTGCCTCCCAAATGCAGAGGGGTTTTTAATCTCAGTCGCAAAGAATATAAAAGCAATAAAGAAATTGCTGCCATTCTTGAGATTTCTGAGAAGACGGTTGAAAATCATATGACAAAAGCACTTAAAACGCTGCGTTTAAGTGTAAAAAATATTATCCCGCTAGTTTTAGCCTTTTCTAAGTTTTTTTAAATATTTTTTTATTTCACTAGGGGTTAGGTGGTAGTTTGAGAACTATGTACCTATACCGGATATTCTAATCATTCAATGCAAGACGAAGTAATATTTCAATTAGTTGATAAGTATCTCAAGGGAGAATGCACCCTTGAAGAAGAGATGGTTATTATGAACTGGTATAATTCTTTTAATTCTACAGTTGACCCTATATCACTTTTATCTGAAAAACAGCAAGACGATCTAAAAGCCGCTATGCTTAGTCGCATCAAATTTAAAATCTCAACGATGCCGGTCGTCCATTCGAAAAGATCAACCAATTCAATAAAAGGGTATTATTATGCTGCGGCAAGTATTGCCGCGGCATTTTTGATTGTGTTTTCATTACTGAATCAGAACTTTAAAAAGGGTAAGCCGGAAGAGAATGTTTTAGCAGAGATTGCTACTCAAATTAATTTTAAGAACGATCTTAACAGGATTCAAAAATATATTTTACCCGATAGCACGATTGTATGGCTTCAGCCTGATGCCGCTATCAGTTACGATCATGATTTTGTTCGACAAACACGGGATATAAAATTGGCTGGCGAAGCATTTTTTGAAGTAACGAAGGATGCAAAACACCCATTCCTGATTCACAGCGATGACTTTATTACCAAAGTATTAGGTACAAGCTTTAACGTGAAATCTTATGCAGGGGCTAACAATGCCGAGGTTTCGGTGGTTACAGGTAAGGTTTTGGTTTATACTCCGGCTTCAAAAAATGAAAAATTGCGCAGTGTTTATCTGCTTCCAGCACAAAAGGTGACATACAATAAGGCCAAACATCAATTGATAAAACTCAAAGTCGAGGAGCCAACTTTAAGCATTTGGGAAAAGAATACCCTCTCTTTTGAAAATGAACCAATCACTAAAGTGGTCGAAACTTTAAATAGAACGTTTAAAGCCAAAATCATTTTAACGGATCCTGATATCAGCCAGTTAACCTTAAGAGCGGATTTTACAGATGTTAATTTGCCTAATATTATGGACATGCTGTCCAAATCTTTAAATATTACTTATGAGCTTAACGGAGATACAATCATAATCTCCAAAAAACCTGAAACTAACTAAAATTTAACCTAACCCCCCTGCATGAAAAATGAAATAGAATAATTAGAAAGTATTAAAAAGTTAAGAAGTGGTTGCGACACTTCTTAACCCAAAACCTAAACTATCGGATTAGTGCTTTATCACTAATGCCAGGTTTTTTATTGTCTCATTTTTGGAAATAAAACAAATAAAAGTATGAATTTTTATTTACAACTCTCTAATGACTTAGGTTATATTATGAGAATTACATTAAGTCAATTAATAATATTTATTGTTTTAACAGGTGTCTCCTATGCCGACGAAAGCAACGCACAAGGTGTGTTGAATAACTCTGTTAAATTAAATCAAACTACCACTACGTTAAACAATGCCTTAAAAAAGATTGAAAAAGTAGCCGATGTCAAATTTGTTTATAGCAAAAACATCATCGATGCAGACCAATTAGTTTCCATATCGGCAGATAGCGAGAAGCTTTCTGTCATACTCGACGATTTACTCAAGTCTCGAGGTATCGGGTATGAGGTAATGAACCAGCAGATTATTTTAAGTCCCCTGGTTCCTGAAGAAAAAAATACCGGATCAGGTGATATTAATTCAGTAAGGCAGGATATAATCGTTACCGGAAAAATTACGGATCCAAGCGGCGAGCCTTTAATCGGGGTGAGCATTAAATTGAAAGGCTCAACATCTGGTGCAGCCAGCAATGTCTCAGGAAATTATTCAATTACCATACCTTCTAACATCACAAATCCGGTATTAGTGTTTTCATATCTCGGCTATGCAACTAAGGAAGTCGCTGTAGAGGGGAAAACATCTATCAACGTTCAATTAGTCGAGGATGTTAAAACATTGCAGGAGGTAGTAGTAGTAGGTTATGGCACGCAGAAAAGAGGGGATGTTTCGCAGGCGATTGCTTCTGTTGATATGGAGAATCTTAGAGATGTACCGGTAACAAACGTTACGCAGGCTCTGCAAGGAAGGATACCGGGCCTCGTGTCAACTCCCAGTTCTTTTCGTCCGGGCTCAGGATCAAGTATCAGATTGAGAGGTACCAGATCTTTAACAGCCGGGAATGACCCGCTTTATGTGGTAGATGGTATTCCGATCAGCTATACAATTGATGATATCAATCCTCTGGATATTGAATCGATTGATGTGCTTAAGGATGCCGCAGCAACAGCTATTTATGGATCAAGAGGTGCAAATGGAGTAATTCAGATAACGACTAAAAAAGGAAAGGCAGGGAAGCTTTCTATTGATTATAATGGAAATACATCCGCCGACAATATTGTCAGAAAGCTTGAAGTATATAACGGTCCCGAATTCGCCCAGTTTAGGCGAGACGCGTTTATCGGCTCCGGTGTCTATAATGCTACTGCGAATGCGAATAACACCAACAAACGATATTTTCCTGATCCCGAAGCGGATTACGAATTATTTAAAAGCAATGACAACATGCTTTGGGATAATGTGAAGAATGCGTATGAATGGATTGATCTTGATATTACGAGCACACCAAAAAGATTTGTTGCTAAAACCCGGCCCACTACAGCAGAAGAAAAAGCTGTAATGGCAAGTTTGGGCTATCCTGTTTTAAATGAAGTTGCAATATATGACCCTTCTAAAATTACAACTTATAACTGGGGAGATGATGCCTTAAGAACGGGGATCACCCAAAATCACAACCTTTCTATCTCTGGGGGATCTGATAAGTTCAGAAGTGCTTTCGGCGGTGGTTATTTTAAACAAACTGGTATCATAAAAAGCCAGGATTTCGCTCGATTCACTTTATCAAATAATAATAATTTCAGACCCAGGGAATATTTGAATTTCGGAACCAATCTAAATTATTCCAATGCGATTCGTAATAGCGGTACAGATTTGTATAGTGGCGCAAGCGGGCAGTTTCCTCTAACCACTCCTTACGATAGCAATGGAAAGTTTCTTCTCAATCCTGGAGCTGACGATCAGGTATTTAATCCTTTAAACGATCCAAATACTGTGTTCGACGAAACAAGAACTAACCGTTTGTTAGCTAACGTCTTCGGCCAGGTAGATATCTTAAAAGGTCTGAGCTTTAAAAGTGCATTTGGCGTCGACCTTAATACCTCAAGAAGAGGGCGGTTCAATGGAGCCGTTTCATCCGTCCGACGAAATGCTGCACCCAACGGTAATTACGATACGAATAATGGCTTAGTATGGACACTTCAAAACCAATTGAGTTATAACACCACCTTTGCGGGGAAACACGACTTTTCTGCGACTGTTGTACAAGAGCTTAGAAAGCGAAGGGACGAAGAGAATAATACCAGTGCCAATGAACTAACTTACGAAACTCAAAAATGGTATGCCCTGCAAAACAATGCCAAAGGAGTGACTGTGGTTTCGGGTAACTTCTTGCAAGATCAGTTAGCGTCTCATCTCGGCCGTATTAACTATTCTTATGATAGTAAGTATATATTCTCCGCAGCTCTTCGGCACGATGCTTCTTCTGTTTTGTCTCCTGAAAATCAAAGTCAGTTATTCCCTTCTGCTTCTATCGCATGGCGGTTAGACCGGGAATCGTTCATTAAAGCCATACCCGCTATCGAGCAATTGAAATTGCGCTTAGGATTTGGTGCAGTTGGAAATGCCGGTATAGATCCCTATCAAACTGCTGGTGTTTTATTCAGAGATCCGTCCTATTATAACTTTGGAAATAATGTAGCCATCGGATATACCCCCCAATACCTGCGTTCTGAGGTTACTTGGGAGAGAACTATTACAAAGAATCTTGGGGTAGATTATGGATTCTTGAAGGGGCGGTTAACGGGGGCGATCGATATTTATGAATCGAATACAAACAATATTCAAAATATCCCGCTGCCAGGAGCTGGAGGAATAGCTAGTGCGCTTGTTAATTTGGGAAATGTTCGAAACAGAGGCCTTGAAATAGCGCTGTCTACTGTTAACATCGACAAGTCTGCCAAAAAGGGTGGGTTTCGATGGACATCAGATTTCGCTTTCTCCACTAACAAGGAAGAGATTACAGAATTAAACAATCGGGGCGTTGACGATATCGCACGCCAGTGGTTTTATGGAAATCCGGTTAGAAGTTACTGGGATTTTAAAAGCGATGGAATTTTTCAATATACAGATACACTTTCGGGAGGGATACTTAAAGATTATTTCTGGAAAAAAGCCGGAAAAAATGCTGCCAATTTTCAGCCCGGGCGGATTAGGGTGCAAGACCTAAATGGAGACACCGTGATTAACGATGCCGATAGAGTAATACTTGGTTCTCCCAATCCAAAATGGACAGGTAGCATCAACAATACCTTTTCGTTTAAAGGGTTTGATCTTTCAAGCTTTATTTATATAAGCCACGGTTCGCTGGTTAGAGATTTCAGGCCAGGCTTGGTTGGCCGATATCCAGGTCAAAAGGTAAATTATTGGACTCCGACCAATCCATCTAATGAATATCAACAGCCAAACAGAACAAGCGATATTCCTCTCTACTGGCAATCTTTAAGTTTTCGCGACGGCTCATTTGTGAGAGTAAGAAGTATTCAACTGGCATATCACATACCTGCTTCCATGCTCGAACGGTTTAGCTTAAGTAATATGACGCTATCGTTTAATGCAGTAAATCCTTTCATTTTCAGTAAATATAAGCGTTACGATCCTGAGACAGTTCCGTATAATTCCACGTATCCTCAGGGAAGTACAGCGAACCCGGCCCCTACTTCTTATAGTTTCCGAAGCTTTGTATTTGGTTTAAGAATGGGATTGTAAGATTGTTTAATGATATAATTTAAAAACAATGAAAAAATATTATATAGTTGCCATAACCCTCTTATTTGTTCTGAGTAATTTCTCTTGTAAGAAGTTCGTTGAAGAGGAATTGATAAGCACCTTAACTTTTGATTACTATAAAACGGATAAAGGCCTCGAAGATCTGGTTGAAGCCGCTTACGCTCCCGTAAGGTGGAAGTTCAATAATGAGCAGTCATATACTCTCTTTAATTTTGGAACAGATGAATTTATCCTGGGCGATCAGTTTAATAATGTGCATTACAATACGTATTCTCCGGTATTAAATCCCAGTGAATCAGCTTTAAACGCCTTATGGAATAATAATTATGATGGAATTAATCGTTGTAACATAGGTATTGAATTGATTGGTGCCTTCAATGATGCGAATTCGGCCCTTTTAGAAACCGAATCAAAACGCAGGCAGCGAATAGGCGAATTGCGTTTCCTGCGTGCCTACTACTATTTGATGATGGTTCAGCAGTTCGGGGGGGTGCCCTTGGTTCTCGAATCAAGTAACGAAGTTCGTACTGATTTCCCCAGAGCAAGTACCGCCGATGTCTATAAAGCGATAATTGCGGATTTGATTTTTGCAAAAGACAATTTAGCCCCCACAACAACTCTGCTGGGCCGTGCCACCAAAGGGGCTGCACAGCATTTTCTGGCAAAGACCTATCTAACCAGAGGAAGCGCAGTTAGTGTCGAGGCAAAAAAAGAGCGGGGAACACTGGCTACGGATTTGGATAGCGCTATCTTTCATTCGGAGGCGGTTATAGCCGGGCCCTATGCGCTCGAGTCGGATTACATGAATCTATTTTTCGGGGTTTATCCAAATGGATATCCGAATGTGTTAACACCGGCAATCGGAGAACACGGATCTGCACCGGCGGGCGATTACGCGAAGCTCGCCACTTCAAATAATAGCAAGGAAATTATCTTCGCGGCGCAGTTTATAAACAATATTACCGCAAATGGTACTGGTAATAGAGTGCATGAGTATTTTTTAATGCAGTATGATTCTGGCATACCAGGAATGGTAAGAGACCAGTTCAATGGTCGCCCATTCCGACGTACCGGCCCATCAGATTATACTATTGATCTTTTTGACCGAAAAAATGATTCTCGTTTTTATAAAAGCTTTAGAACGGCATATTATTCCAATGCTGACGCGAAGCTAACTTTCACTTCGGCTAATGCACCAAATCCATCGCTTGTTGGCAAGCCAAAATTTGGGATAGGAGATACGGCGGCTTTGTTTATTGTAAACAATAGAAATACGGCCATCCTCAATACGGACCTTCCTAAATATCGATATGCAGCTTATGCACGATACATAAAAAATTCAGCGGGAGTTATTTCAAAAGGTTTTACAACCAGTAAGTATCTCTCTTTGGTTAAGCATATCGACCCGGTGCGTGTTACTACAACAGTTAATGAGGAATCGGGCGTAAAAAATGGTATTCTGGCCCGACTTGGCGAAACTCATTTAATTGCTGCAGAAGCATATGGAAGAAAAGGCTTGTTTACAGATGCATTACGACATGTGAATAAAATCAGAGCCAGAGCAGCCTATCATGCCGGTGAATTTAAAAATCCGCAAACCTGGAAATTTGATGGAGGCACCCCCGGTGATGTTTCTGATACCTATCCTAATATGATAGCAACCACCGCCTTGTTCACAACCAATGCGGCCAGCGAGCTTTACCCAATTACTGTTACCACCAATGAAGAACGGTTTATACATTTTATGTTAAATGAAAGAACAAGAGAGCTTTGTGGCGAACTGTATCGTTGGGAAGATCTTGTAAGAACAGAAACCTTATATCAAAGGGTGAACCAGGAAAATGGTAGTTATATCAAAGACGGTATTACTCAAAAATATAATCCCGATGCAACCGATATTAAACCATATCATAAATTGCGTCCCATCCCAAGTCAACAAATTGAGTTAACCACCTCCAATGGTGTAGCCCTCACCCCCGCGGAGAAAGCCGCATATCAAAACCCTGGATATTAATAAATATTTCTGCCTGCGCTTGTAACCGGGCGCATATCACAAAGGACAAAGCCGAGAGCTTTGTCCTTTTTTGTTACATCAAATACAAGTGAAGCTATCTACATCATCTTTTGCAGAAATTTTTGACGTTCTGCTTTTTCCGTCGCGCGCAGTTTCATGTAAATCTGCCTCGAATTTCTGAAAAAATCGAATGCCAAAGACCTCAGATCCATCAAAAAAAAATCTCGCGAATTGAGAATTTATCAGCTAATAATTAAAATAGAATTTAACTAAACAGTTTGAAAATAAGAGTGTTGTTGTCAAATCCAGAGGGTGTTAAATCTCTTTTGAAACCAATTTACCAATATGAAAATTATTATTTAATATCCATTAATTAGCTGTTAGTACAAGTTGTATGATGTTGCTTTTCGTAAGACAAAAGCCTGATGAAAGGGGCTCGAAACCTAATTGAACAATTAAACTAATAAGAATGAATAGAGGAAAGCAAGCGAAAGATTATTAAAAAAGTTAAGAAGTGTGTGCAGCACTCCTTAACCAAAGACCTGTCTATCGAATAATAGTGCATTATTTCTAATGCCCAGGTTTTTTATTGTCTCATTTTTTGGAAATAAAACAAATAAATGTATGAAATTTTACCTACAAGTCTCTAGTAAGTTAGGGAATATTCTAAGAAACAGATTAAGTCAGCTTGTGCTGGCTATTAGTTTAACCGTCATTTCTTTTGGAGAGAACAATTCCATTATTGTATCTGCTGCAAAAGCACAGACACGCGTTTCGGGAAAAGTTACCGATGCGTCAGGCGAAGGCCTTATTGGCGTAAGTGTAAAACTGAAAGGCAGCAGCACCGGAGTGGCGACGGACGTTTCAGGGAATTACGTTACAACTATTCCTGATAATGTTGCCAGTCCCGTGCTCGTATTTTCTTATATCGGTTTTGTATCTCAGGAAGTTGCTGTTAATGGCCGAACAACAATTAACGTTCAGTTAGTTGAAGATACCAAAACCCTCGAAGAGGTGGTGGTGGTAGGTTATGGTACTCAAAGAAAAAGTGATGTTACCGGTGCCTTAACAAGTGTTTCTGCCGAAACAATTCAGGAACGTCCGGTTACCAATGTATTGCAGGCTGTACAGGGGAAAGCAGCCGGAGTAAACGTTACGACCAATTTAAAGCCGGGTGAAACGCCGAACGTAAGCATACGGGGTAACCGGTCTTTAGGAGCATCGAATGATCCATTATATGTAGTTGATGGTATTCCAATTGTATCTGCTTTGGGCGTTACTTCATTTTCTATCAATGATATCAACCCCAATGATATTGCGTCAATGGAAATTTTAAAGGATGCTTCAGCCACCGCGATTTATGGATCTCGCGGAGCAAACGGTGTGATTCTTATTACCACTAAAAAGGGTTCGCAAGGAAAAGTTGCTATAAACTATAGCAGTACAGTTGCCTTGGACTGGTATAAATCATTAACCGATTGGATGAATGGGAGCCAATATATAGATCGATGGCGGGAATCTCTGATTAATGGTCGTCAGTACGGAAATATCCCTACCACGATCAATAACTCTGATCTATCTAAACCCGCTGTAGTTTGGTATCCCGATCCATTTGAAGATGTTAAAAGGATGGGACTTGGATCGGATCTTGTGGCACGGAATTCCGTTTGGATGGGGTATGATTGGGATGAGTTTGGGGTAACAGTAAAAACCCGTCCGACAACTGCACAAGAACAGGCTATGGGTTGGCCGGCTCAGGTTCCGATATATAACTCAGCCAATATCAGGTCGTACGACTGGACCAATGATGTTCTCCGCCAGGGGATAAATCAAAACCATCAAATAGCGCTCAGCGCAGGTTCGGAAATCTCCCGTTTATACCTCTCTCTTGGATACAACAATGTAACAGGGGTTCAAAGAGATCAGGATTTTAATAGATACAACGTCAATCTGAACGGAGATATCACCGCCACTAAATGGCTAACACTGGGAACTTCCATAATGGGTTCTTTCTCAACACAGAATTATGGCATATTTGGCCCGAATACCAGCAATACTGGCTCTAAAGATTTATACTCAAGGGCTCTTGATCAATTTCCTTATGCACTTCCCAGGGGCGATAATGGCGAGTTTATTAGAAATCCGGGAGGAAATCTCAACTTGTGGAACCCAATAATTGATATAGACCAATCTGTAAATGAGCGACGTTCGGCATCGGCAATGGCCAATATGTTTTCTGAGGTGAAGTTCACCCCATGGTTAAAATACCGCCTCAACTTCGGAACACAGTTCCGAACATTCAGAATTGGAGCATGGACTGGTCCGGAAGCGACAAATCACTTAACAAACAGACCAAACACTGCCGGATATAACAGAGATGAAAACTTCTCCTGGGTAGCAGAGAATCTTTTGTATTTAAATAAAACCTTCGGTAGCGATCATGTGCTGGGTGTTACCTTGTTGCAGTCGGCTCAAAAGTCGAGAAGAGAAAATGTTGCTACAAGCGTATCTGGTACAACTATTCCGTTAAGTATGTGGTATGATCTTGCTTCCAATACAAATGGCCAGCCAAATAGCTATGGGTCCAGTTTTACAGAAAACACCTTGTTCTCTTATATGGCACGGGCTAATTATACTCTGATGAATAAGTATTTACTTACCGCATCAGGGCGCTTTGACGGAGCTTCTGTACTTGCCAAGGGACATAAATGGGACTTTTTCCCTTCGTTTGCTCTCGCCTGGAAGATGCATGAGGAGAAGTTTTTAGAAGGAGTTGATTGGATCAGAGAGTTAAAACCTCGTTTGGGATACGGAGTGACAGGTAATTCATCGGTGCAACCATATACTACTTCAGGTCCTTTGAGTAGAAACCCTTATATATTTGGTAATTCTCCGGCTATTGGTTACTTGCCTCAATTGGTACAGAACCCAGATCTGGCCTGGGAAAAAACAGCTCAGTGGAACTTCGGGGTAGATTTTGCTGTCCTTGACAATCGCTTGTCCGGAGCTATTGAAGTGTACGATTCAAAAACATCTGATTTAATTATGCCTAGAACTATTAACGCGGTTTCTGGCTATGTTACCAAATTTGAAAATATTGGTAAAACACGTAACAGAGGTCTGGAAATAACACTTTCATCGGATAATATTAAGAAGAAAGATTTTAGCTGGAGTACCGACCTTAATTTTACAACGAATAAGGAAGAAATCGTTGAGCTGATTAATGGTAAGGAAGACATGCTTTCGAATAATTGGTTCATAGGCCAGCCATTGCAGGCATTTTATTACTATGATTTTAACGGTCTGTGGCAAAATACCCCCGAGGACCTTGCCGAAATGGCGAAGTTTAAAGCTACTAGTGGTCTTAATTTCTATCCTGGAACAGTTAGGGTGATCGATCAAAATGGTGATTATAAAATCGACGGTAACGATATGGTCATCAGAGGTTCGGCCAGACCGAAATGGACAGCAGGTATCACCAACACCTTTACCTATAAAAATTTTAGTTTAAGCTCGTTTGTTTATGCACGAATAGGACAGACCTATTTTGGTGGATATCCTAATTCCTATGGCGGTATTTTCCCTAATGGTCGTGTTGAAAATGATTTATGGTCATGGACAAATCCAGGCGGACGTTGGCCTATGGCTATCATGGGAGCGACGGTAAGTAATTTTTCGCAAGCAATGCAGTATAATCGCGGTTCATTTGTAGCCGTTAGAAATATTTCGCTTACCTACGATGTTCCCTCGAAACTGATTGAAAAATATACCTTAAAAAATGTCCAGCTAAATATTCAGGTGCTAAATCCCTTCCTTTTTGGAGGAGATTTAGTTAAGTGGGGAATTAATCCTGATGATGAAACGAACTGGGAAAGGATTTCAAGTAATGGTGGGCCTTTAGGCGGAACGAATAATAATACAATTCAGCCTCAAAGTTTTGTATTTGGGATACGCGCAGGTTTATAAAACTTATTTAAAAAGATCGTTATGAAAAGATATATTTCAATTTTGACAGTATTGATTTTGATCAGCCTTGGCTCCTGCAAAGATTTTCTGGAAGAAGAGCAGGTTTCAAGTTTAACTCAACAGTATTTCGAGGACGAAAGTGGATTGAATTCACTTATTAATGGCCTGTATGTGTATGCGCGGGTAAAGCATGAATGGGACGGCAATGGAACAAAATTAATTGAACCCGAAACAGATGCCTACATGCATACCAATCTGGGCTTTGCCCGAATGAGCCCTGAACAGTATGGCTCGGACATAACCGGAATCGCCCCGAATGTAAATAACTACATTGGTAGTGCAAATGCAGGTTTTGCCCCAATGGGAGCTTATCCTCACATTAATAACTGCAACATTGCTCTGGATGTTATCGATAATATTCGCCCCGGCAAATTCGGTACCGATGAAAATTTCAGAAAGGCACGCAGAGCAGAAATTCTGTTTCTGAGGTCCTGGGCTTATTATTTAATTTCTAATCAGTTGGGAGATGTTCCTTTGTTGTTGACCCCGACAAGGGAAGATAGGGGGATCTATTATTATCCAAAAGCAAAACTCGAAGACATTTATAAACAGATAATTTCTGATGTGCGCTATGCATACGATAATCTGCCCGGAACAACCGAGCAGGGTCGTGCTTCGAAATGGGCTGCCGGCCATTTTCTTTCGAAGCTGTACCTTAATCGTGCACAGGCAGCAGGATTTCAAAATAGTGCTGAACTGCATTTGAAAATGCTCTATAAGGGAAATGTGGCCACTGACCTGGATTCGGTGATCACGATTTCAACCGCAGTGATCAATGGAATGGGTGGAGTAGCCGGACTTGCACCAGATTACTGGACCTTGTTTGATCCAAAGGTTTCAGAAACCAATCCCCATAAAGAAGTATTATGGTCGGCCCAGTTTGATATAAATCTTACTTTGAACGGTCGCTTTCAAAACCGCTCAATAAATTATCATATTGGCGATTATACTTCTCAAACAGGAGTAAGCAGGACCATGGCCTATGGTCGTCCGTTTGGTACATATAAACCCACCGATTGGGGATACGATAATTTTAGAGATAAAGTAAATGACTCCCGTTATTACAAAACTTTTCAATACGAATATATCAGTAATATGCCTCTTTCAACAAGTTCATCCTATACCTGGAGTGCAGCAGCGGCAGCCTGGTGGAATGCAAATAAGCCAGCCGGGGAACCGGCAGTAACCGCTGGCAGCAAAAGGATATTAACAGGTCAGCGGGCACTTATTTATCTCGAAAACCAAAAGAACGAAGCGCTGGATTCTGCTATGGTAATGAGTATGCCTTTTCAATTCATGGTTCGTTGGATCAAGTCGGCGACTACCGGAAGGTATTATTACAGATTATTTATAGACCAATCATCCATGGGTTTGGCGACAGGCAGAACAGCACCCTATCTTTCCTCTAAGAAATATATAGATCCTTTAAGAGGAGGCAGCTCTGATGAAGCAAATTTCAACAGTGAAAGCGGTACCCGGGACGTTATTTTAATGCGCTTAGCAGAAACATATCTGATCCGGGCAGAAGCCTACGGACGAAAAGGCCAGTACGCATTGGCTGTAAGTGATATTAATGTGCTGCGCCAGAGAGCAGCCTATAAATCGGGTGAAGCTCGTCCTAAGGTTCTGGTGGAATATGAACCCAAGGCAGCTACTTTGGCAGCCAGCGAAAAACAAGCTCCTTATCCTGCCAGCGGAACTTCTTATGCGGCTATACAGGTTTCGGAAAATTATTTTACACCGGGTACTCCTCAGGCACTGGCCGAAGGTTACATTCCAACTGTTTCCTCAAAAGCAGATATGTTCATCCACTTTATTTATAATGAAAAAGGACGCGAATTCCTGTCGGAAGGTTTAGCCTGGGAAGATTTACATAATGCAGGCATTCTATACGACCGCGTGGTTTACCTCAATCAGATGGCTTCACCGCTCACCGGTTTGTGGCCCGTAGCCTTTAATACACAAAGCGGCAACGGTCAGAATGGAAACGGGAAAGGACAGATGCAAAAGTATTATACTTTCAGGCCATGGCCTAATGCCTATTTGGTGCAATTAACGGATGCCAATGGAAATGCCTTGGATGCTTCGGCAAGAGCCGCTTACCAGAATCCGGGTTATTAGCGATATAATCTAGAATTTACAAACATCAACCGTTGCCAAACGGTTGATGTTTGTGTTTTAAAAGCTTAGGGAAATTTTCAATTACCTCGATATTATCCATCTGCTTCTGGAAAACCTACTTGGCAAGTCTTCTTTTAACGGTGGGTGTTTCAATTTAACAGCCTGATAAATTAGAAGATATATCCGTTCTCCGGTTTTTCTTGGCAAGTGCCCACAGTTCTGGGGTTCGCAGAACAGTATTACATTGCTAAAACTGAAAGGTCTAACACCCTGAGTAACAAATTTGCAGATAAGATATTTCTCTGCTAAAAAAATCAACAATTTTCTATTACAATATTGATAACTAGTTGCTGGTTTTAGTAAAAAAATGGCATTGTAAATAGATATTGTTAATGAAAAAAATAAGATTATCGCTCTTTTCTTCTGCTAGTATTGAATGCAATCTTGAGATAGCAGGACACTACAGGTTGCCGCCGCTATTTACTCTCGCTAATTTAGTTCTATTAACCAATGATGAGCCATGGCGATTCATCCTTTATTTTAAACCTTACACAAAAAAAGTATGATAAAAAATTTACTATTCCTTACTTCTCATGATTATACCTGTACAAAAGCTACCATTAGTTTTTGTTAAAAAAACCATTCAGAGAAGAGCTAAACCATCAGTAAATACATTTAATAACAATTTTATATGAAGAGATCGATACATGGCCTATTGTGCTTTTTGTCTGTTACTTTCTTTTTTTCAGCTTGCCAGAAAAAAGATTGGGATGAGTATTATGGACGACCAGCGAATTTAGCTCCTCCTATTTATCAGCAACTACAGGCTAAAGGAAACTTTACAAATCTGTTAGCAGTAATAGAGAAAGCAGGCTATAAGGATATTTTAGGTAAGGCTGGCGCCTGGACCTTCTTTGCACCAAATGACGAGGCATTTAAGGTGTATTTTCAGGAAAAGGGAATTTCCGGTGTAGACGGCATTGATCTGGAAACGGCTCGCAAAATTTCCACCTATGGTCTTGTTTATAATCCATACCGGAAAGATCAGTTAAGTTCAAGCCAAACATCAGCAGGCTTGGTTCCTGACGTGTCGTTCAGAAGACAAACCGCATATTATGATTTTGTTTATTCTGAAAACGGAAAGAAAGTGTTTAGTAATGGCTTAAACAGTAGTCAGTATATAGCTACAGTAGATAATAATAAATATATCCCATATTTCGTCACTAAGTTTGTTGACAACAATGGTCTAACGGAAGCCGACTATAAAGCCTTTTATCCTTCGAATACCTATACCGGCTTTAATGTTGCTAATGCAACAGTTGTTAACGCGGATATTCCCGCCGAAAACGGAATCATTCATGAGGTGGATAAAGTTTTGCTTCCCTTGCCTAATGTTGATCAATATTTAGCTTCCAAGCCAGATAAATACAGCAAATTTAAGGCTCTTCTCGATAAAAAATCTTTATATGTTTCCAATGCCGTATTAACAAACCGGTATAAAGTGTTAACAGGTTCAACAGACTCTGTGTATGTTAAATCCTATGATCCCAATCTCGCATTCTCGCCTGTTAATGAAAATTACCTGGCTGTTTCTACCGATGGACAAACCCAGGAATGGTCAATAGCTGTTCCGACAGATGATGTTCTAGATACTTATACAAGTAAGATTTTAAAATATTACGGAACCTTCGATAATGCCCCTCCTTCCGTTTTACTCAATTTCATAAACTCACACATGTGGCGTAATGTAGTATGGCCCTCTAAGCTCACCACAGAAGTGAATTCACAGCAAGAAGTGGTTACGTTTACCAATGCTGATGTTGTTGAGAGTAAGCAACTAAGTAATGCCAATTTTTACGGCATTAATAAAGTGCAGGAAGCAAATGTATTCAGAACAATCTTTGCAGGCGCTTATTTAAACCCTTCTTATGCTTTAATGACGAGAGCGATAGCAAACTCAGATATGCAGTTTAATGTGTTAACTCCTGCTTTAAAGCAAACTATGTTTTTGACTTCCGATGTTACACTTCGTGCAGCTGGGTATAATTATTACGACGATGTGAATTCATGGGGCTATACAGCTCCTGGCGCATCAACAGATTATACAACAAACGCACTGGCAAGGATAAATCGACTGGTTCAAAATATGGTTGTAACCACTCCTTTTAATGAGTTCAACAGTCTTTCTGGAAATTCAATAGCCGAAGCTTTTAACAGGGAGTATATCAAGAAAATTGGAGATAAACTGTATGCAAGTGGAAATGTGGAAGCTAACACATCTGTGACGATGACCGGCGAATACGAAGATTATTATAACGGGCGTGCTTATTTTACAACTGGAGTATTAACCTTTGCTACGGATAACTTCAACTTAGGCGCAGCTCTGAGCCGTCTGGCTACTTCCACAGATTTAAACGTTAAAAATAGATATAGTCTGTTCTTCGATTATTTAAAGAACTCGAGCCTCTGGACTGCTACCGGTACTTTAATTACTGGAGTAGATGTTGGTGCATTTTATACTTTGTTAGTGCCCACGAATGCAGCGATCCAACAAGCTGTGTTAGAAGGCAGATTGCCGGCAAATGTATTATCATCGGCGCAAACTGCTGCGCAGCGCCAAGCCGTTGAAAAGTTTATACAGTATTCTATTATTGATAAAAACACCATAGCTGTTGATGGAAAGAAAGCGAGTAAATACGCTACGCTTCTTAAAAATGCTGTAGGCGACTCGCGGTTATTAACGGTAAGGTATGCTCCCGGCGATAATCCTGACCCCGCCACTATGGAAATAGTTGACGATACAGCCACGCCTAACATAGCAAAACCTAGTGTTGCGTATAGTAATAACTTATGCAACAGGGCACTTATTCATTCTATAGACAAAGTTTTAAAATTTTAAAGAAAACAAGATGAAGATATTTTTTAAAATATTGTGGTGTTTGGTTTTTCTATCCGCATTATTTAATCTGTCGGATGTTAGTGCACAAGGTACGCAGAGGATCGTAATACGTGGAACCGTAATCGATGCTAAAGACAAACTTGCTGTAATTGGTGCATCCGTCGTTGAGTTGGATAAAGATCGACGAATCATTAGAGGGGTTACAACCGATATCGACGGAAATTTCGCTTTACCGGTGTCAGATCCCAAAAACACGCTTCAGGTATCCTATCTGGGTTATAAAACCTATTCCCAGCCTATAAACGGTCGTACCACAATCAACGTTTCACTTTCTTCAACTTCAAATGAACTGGAGAGCGTGGTTGTTACAGGTTCCAGACCAGTAAATAATGGTACGGGATTGAATATCGAATCCAGGAATTCAACCATGGCAACTACCACCATAAATGCAAAAGATTTGGAAGAGCTTTCTGCAGCTTCTATCGATCAGGCATTGCAGGGGCGTATGCCAGGGGTAGATATCGGCGCCACTTCAGGGGACCCCGGAGCAGGAATGTCCATTCGTATACGTGGTACTTCATCTATCAATGGATCTTCACAGCCATTGATAGTTTTGGATGGTATGCCGTATGAAACAGAAATTCCTTCTGATTTCAATTTCGGTACGGCAGATGAGCAGGGTTATGCACAACTGCTAAATATCGCACCTACAGATATCAGGGATATAACTGTCTTAAAAGATGCGGCTTCAACTGCTGTATGGGGTGCACGTGCAGCGAATGGCGTGTTAGTAATCAATACCAAACGTGGCGTAGTAAGTAAACCTACTTTTGCATATAATTTAAGAGGAACTTTATCCAGGCAGCCAGAAAATATTCCTTTGCTCAGTGGCGATCAGTTTTCAAACTTAATTCCGGAGGCGATTAACAATGTTGGTAAGCTGCCTCTTAACATCGCAGGAAATCAAGAGTTTCTGTATGATCCGATGACACCTCTAGCTTATTATAATTACAATAATAATAGCGACTGGGTAGGAGCTATTACTCAGCTTGGGTATACACAAGATCACAATATTTCAATGCAAGGGGGAGGAGATAAAGCCCGTTATTATGCATCTTTTGGTTACTTAAATTCAACCGGTACAACCGTAGGCACGGATTTAAATCGTATTACCACCAAGATAAATCTCGATTATAACGTTTCCAACCGAATACGTTTCCGTTCAGACTTTACCTATACCAATGTTAGAAATTCGTTAAATTATTCCGGATCTCTGAGAGGTATCGCATATAAAAAAATGCCAAATATGGCCATCAATCGATACGATGAGTATGGAAATGAAACACCGAATTACTTTTCACCGGCTTCCAATATACAAGGATATTACAGAGGGTTGAATTCGAGAGGCGATATTCAAGGTACGTTGAATCCACTTGCAATGGCGGAGGAAGCCAGCAGCCGCCTTTATGGAGAACGGATCACACCTAAATTTAATTTGCAGTATGATATTCTGCCCAAAATATTGCTGTCTACTTTTGATTTGCAATTTGATATAAATAATACAAAATCAAAGCGCTTCCTGCCCCAAACTGCAACCGGGCGACCTGCTACCGAAACCACTGTGAACCGGGCGGATGATAATGACGGAGATGCTTTTGCAGTTGATACCAAACTAAATTTCATCTTCACGCCTGAAATTGGCGAAAAACATTCTTTACAGACCCTGCTTTCTTTCCAAACGAATGACAATAAAGGATTAAGTCAAAATATTACAACATCAAATACAGCTTCTTCTTTTTTACAGGATCCATCTAATCAGGGAAGAACTCAAAATGGTGATCTGGTTTTAAAATCAACTTTTGGCCAGCAACGGAGTTTTGGTGTAGTACTTACTAACCAATACTCTTTATCAGACAAATACATAATTAACGTCGGCGCCCGTCTTGACGGGAATTCAAGATTCGGTGCAAATAACAGATACGGTATATTCCCGTCGCTTTCCACCCGGTGGCGCTTATCTGGAGAACCTTTTATGAAGAAGTTTAGCTGGATAGATGATTTAAGTCTTCGTGCCAGTTATGGGCAAAGCGGACAGCAACCCAGATATAATTACACCTTTTATAATACATATAATCCAGTTAATACAACCTATTTGGGACTGTCAGGTGTTGTTCCCGGAAATATTGGTTTGGATAACTTAAAATGGCAGACGAATATTGGAAGGAACGTGGGTCTTAACTTCTGGACCTTCAAGAACAGATTCAAAGTAGATGTTGAACTTTATAGTAACAGAGTTAAAGATCTTTTCTTCGACGATCTTCAGATTCCTAATTACACAGGGTATACCAAGTTGTCGGTTAACATTGGCTCAATGATTAACAAAGGATTTGAGATTGGTATTAATACTATTCCGTACCGCGCTAAAAATCTGACTGTGGGTTTTGACTTTAACCTTGCTCAAAATCTAAACGTGGTTGAAAAAGTTTCCGAGTATTATCCACGAAATGATGGTAAGGTAATTGGTAATGGTGTTTATCGCTCTTATTTGCAGGAAGGCAATCCGTTCGGATCTTTTTACGGATTTAAATACAAAGGGGTATATAAAGACCTTGATCAAACGGTAGCGAAGGACTCAAACGGTGAGCAAATTATTGGCCCTAACGGACAAATTGTTTACATGCGTTATGGTTATCCAACAACTGATTATACTTTCCAGCCCGGTGATGCAATCTATGAAGATATTAATCATGATGGTAATATCAACGAAGATGATATTGTATATCTGGGAAATGGAAATGCCAAGGTTACTGGTGGTTTTGGCCCTTCGGTTACGTTTAAAGGAAATCTAAAACTACAGGCATTTTTCAACTTCAAATATGGTTACGAGTTAATAAATCAAACTCTGATGAATACAACCAATATGTATAATTTCGATAATCAAAGTACGATTGTTTTAAGAAGATGGAGAAATCCTGGCGATGAAACTGATGTTCCAAGGGCCTTATATAATGCCGGATACAACTGGTTAGGATCAGACAGATATGTGTCAGATGCATCTTTTATAAGGCTGAGGTCTGTTACAGCCCGGTACAATCTTAATAAAGCTTTAACAAACCGGTTGAAAGTTAAGAATGCAAGCATTTTTGTTACAGGGGAGAACCTGGCAACATGGACAAAATATAAAGGGGTGAATCCTGATGTATCGCTTCGTGGAGACAATAGTCCTTTCAAATATGCCGTAGATGACGCAATGACACCGCCGTCAAAAAATATTTTGATGGGCTTATCTGTTGGATTTTAAATAAAAATTAGAGAAAATGATTAAGAATTTAAAATATACACTTCTAATAGTAGTATTAACTCTAACAGCGTCCTCTTGTAACAAGTGGTTAGAATTAAAGCCTCAGGACGGAATAGTAAGAGAAGATTTCTGGAAGACCAAAGAGCAGTTACAATCTGCAGTAATAGGGTGTTACACAGCATTGCTGAATCCAACTTTAGTTCAAAATATGTTCATCTGGGGCGAATTAAGAGCCGATATGGTAACCACACATGGTTCCAGCTCGTTTGCCAACGCTAATGAGGTAGATTTTAATGATGCTGAAATTTTGTCTACCAACCCTCTGGTAAATTGGTCGAATCTTTATACTGTAATAAATTATTGTAATACAGTAATCGATTATGGCCCGGGGGTAAAGGAAAATGATGAAACTCTAACCGAGCAGAAGTTGAATGCCTATTTAGCAGAGGCAAAAGCTATCAGAGCATGGATGTACTTTTACCTTCTTAGAACCTGGGGTGAAGTGCCGTTGCAGTTAAAAGCCAGTTCGAGTGATTCCAGAATAGAGCAATTGCCTAAAAGCTCTCAGGAGGAGATCTATAATCAAATCGTTGAAGATTTGAACTTTGCCGCAGTTAATGCGGTAAGCACTTTTGGAGATAGAAATTCTGATAAGGGAAGAATTACCCGATATTCTGTTTATGCGCTACAGGCTGATGTTTATCTATGGATGAATAAGTATGAGGAATGTATAGCGGCTTGCGAGAAAATACGTACATCGAATCGTTTTGGCTTAATAAGGGATGCTTCACAGTACTATAATAGCGTGTTTGTACAGGGAAACTCCAATGAGGGAATTTTTGAGATTCAATTCGACAGTCAGGCTCTAAACCCCTGGTTCAATAGTCTGGCGAGCTCTGGTTTGAAATTTAAGGCATCAGAAATTGTACCGGAATTATATGGTTTCAACCCGGATCCAAGCAGTTTTGAGAGAGATATAAGGGGCGAAAATGCAGCTTATCGTGCTGACTTAATTATTTGGAAGCATGTTGGAACAAGCGATATCGCTACAACAGTTACTGCAACAACTTCTGTCCGAAATTGGATTGTTTACCGATATGCAGACATCGAGTTAATGGAGGCAGAAGCTTTGGTTTGGAGTGACAGACCTAATAAATTAGCTGACGCACTGACTCTCATCAACGACGTGAGGGGAAGAGCCCGGGCTTTGATAACAACAGAGGAAGGTCCAACCGACGCCCAGGGGATGTCTGACTATATTCTGAGAGAAAGAGCTCGCGAATTTGCCTTTGAAGGAAAGAGGTGGTACGATTTATTGCGCCATAGTAAACGTGAGGGCCGTACCGAGTTAATTATCGATGCAGTTTCTAAAGTGGCAGTGTTAGACAAACAGCAGTCCATTATAAATAAATTAAAAGATCCGAGAAGTCATTATTTACCAATAGCCTTTTCTGAATTACAGGCGGATAAACTGCTGGTACAAAACCCATTCTATAAAAACTAATCTAAGGATATGAAGAGAATTATAAAGCCCTGGTGGATTTCAATTCAGGTAGTTGCGATCCTGTTATTAATTATTAGCATTTCGGGATGTAAAAAGGAAGCCATCGTGGCTAAAACAAGTGATAACGTAAATATTACCACGTACCTTGAGAAGTATCCCGATCAGTTTTCTGAATTCAGAAAAATCCTTGAGATTACTAAGACAGCGGGATTTTTGCAGGCATACGGAAACTACACGATGTTTTTGCCCACAAATGATGGAGTAAAAGCTTATCTCCAAGATATCGGCAAGAACTCTGTCGAAGAAGTTAATGTGGAAGATCTTAAAAATGTAGTTAAGTTTCATTTATTGGAAGATACAATACCATCCACCAGCTTCGGCGACGGCAAATTGGATGCAGTTACCATGTATGGTCAATTTTTGATTACAGGGGTGCAAAATGTAGGAGGAGTGTCGTCAGTTACGATTAACAGGCAGGCAAATATTGAAAAGGCAAACATCCGGGTAGGAAACGGTTACATTCATGTAATTGATAATGTTTTACGTCCGGAGAAATTCACACTTGGATTTTTGCTCGAATCAATGCCCGAAAAATATTCAATATTTACAGAGGCCCTTAAGAAAACCGGTTTATTCGACAGCTTAAATATAGCTCCTGCTGCCAATCCAGATCCGACCCGCAAGTATTTGACTGTTCTGGCAGAAACAAATGATGTCTTAAACGCTGCTGGTTTTCAAAAATGGGAGGATTTAAGAGATCGTTACACTTCTGGTAATTCTGATCTTACGAAGGCAGGAAATGGTTTCCATGCATACATGGCATATCATATACTTAATGGTGCAAAATATCTGGCAGATCTGGCTTCAGCAACTCCGATAGCTCACAAAACTCTTGCTCTCCCTGAAATTATAACCTCAGAGCTGAAAGGTGGAGATATTATCTTAAATGAACTAATATTTAATTTCCAATTTGAGCCAGGTACTCGACTGGTGCGTGAAACGAGCGATCGTTCAGCGTTTAACGGGGTAATACATACAACTGGTTTGTATACCTATACAAAAACCTATAAAGACGCTACAGATGCATCGATTACTGTTAGCGGAACAACAACAGGTCAGTTTGCAATTAAACCGAGAGTTCCGTTCCCGGTCTACTGGGACGTGGCTGATTTTCCGGAAATAAGAAAGCTCACCAACTCATTCAGGACTGTAGGCGGACCTTCCGTTGCTTTCAATAAAGCAAGTTCCACTGCACCAGCTCCTATAGCAGGTTGGAACTGGTTTAAGCAAACTTTTGGTGTTACTTATATAAACGATGGAAAATTTGTCAATAAGGATTATTTGAACATGGTACTAGGGGTAAGCAGCCGAAATGACTGGATGGAGTTAAAGACTCCTTTAATCGTACGTGGTCGTTATAACATCTGGATCTGTTACGAAAGAAGAAGGCAGTCAAGCACTGAATGGCCGAATAACGTCGGAACCACAATGAGGGTAAGCATCGATGGTGGTCCAATGACAACTATACCTCTGCATTTTGCCGAGCCGGCACCAGCGGGGTCAACCGTAGAACTTGAAAATTTAGGCTGGAAGTATTATACATCAACAGGAAATCCTGCGAATCCTTTCACAAAACAGCCTCAATCCGGATCTCTTGGAAATCTGCTATTGTCTAAAAAAGTAGGAGCGTTGGATATTACAACCACAGGAACGCATACGATCAGACTTACTGCTGTTCTTGGAAGTCAGAGTACAAATAATCTGGACATGATCCATTTCATTCCGGTTGACTGGCCGTCACAAATATTGCCTCGTTTCAAAACAGACGGTTCACTCGACTATACAGATTATCCTGGTACGCATTAAATATATTAAATCCCTGTAGCCCAAGCTACAGGGTTACATTATAACTAATTGAAGATAATGAACTTAAAAAGAAACGTATATATGGTTTTGGCTTGCATGGCGGTAATATTTGCGGGCTGCTCAAAAAAGTGGGATGAGCACAATGAAGTAACCAACCCGATCTTAAACCAGAAGCTATTAGACAAAATAAACTCAGACCCCGAACTCAGTAAATTCAGCGAGTATCTGGCGTCAACAGGTTACGACAGTGTTTTGGCCAGCTCTAAAACATTTACAGTTTGGGCGCCTACAAATGCCGCATTGCAGGCCGTTGATCCAACTTTGTTAGATACTGAGGCCGAGTTAAAGTTATTCGTGGGAAATCATCTTGCGACTCAAACCTATCTTACAGCATCGACCCTGCCTACCTTTATTCGTGTAAAAACCTTAAATGGTAAGAATGTAACGTTCTCAGAAAACGCTGTCGATGGCTCGCCCCTGGCAACTAAAGATTTTTATGTGGGAAACGGGGTGTTACATACCATAAGCACCGCAATTATCCCAAAAGTTAGTGCCTGGGAATATTTGATGTCAACCAGCACTATCCAAAAGGACGAACTTGTTAAATTGAACTTTACCTTCTTTGACCCTACAAAAGCTGAAGAAATAGGAGTTGACGCTAACGGAGTCACTCTTTATAAACCGGGAACGGGTTACTTTACTAGAAACTCTTATTTGAACCGAGCTAATATAAGCAATGAAGATTCACTGTATACTTATATTGTTTTAACTGATGCTGCATTCCAGGCAGAGAGAGCTAAGCTAAATAAATATTATCAACTTGGAATAGATCCTATCACAGGTTATGATAGCACCGCAGTTTTGACAAACCAAAGTATCATAAAAGATTTGGCTTTTAAAGGGATTTTAGATAAAGAAAACTTCCCTGCATCAGCCTACTCTGTAGGAGACAGCGTTAGATTCCACCTTCATAAGTCGGCGATAGTAGAGACCAGACAAGTGAGTAACGGGGTCGTTTACGTCATGAATAGTATTAACTATGATTTAATGGGCGCCGGCGGAACATATGATCCTTATACTAAAATCAAACCGGTTGTGATTCAGGGAGAAAGTGCCAATAACAGTACTGATTTTCTCTCAGTTAAAACCAATACGCGCCCGGTAAGAAGAGATTTGGATGGAAAATTATTTACGCAAATCCAGGTGGAGAATCATGGTACTAGCGCTTATTGGGCCCGTTACAAGCCGACGGCGGTAAATTCAGTTAAATACAAGGTGGTTTGGAGGGTTGTAAGACAAACAAACCTTGTGCCTGCTAATGCCGCAACAGCTCCAACTGGCAACGACCTGGTATATTTCCCTATGAGGGTTGCGTTTAAAACGTCGGCTCTAACTACCGGATTTGCTTATATACCCAAACCAGGAGTCGTACCGGTGCTAAATAGTAATGGCACCCAGGCTACTGATGCAGCAGGTAAATATATGTTCGCCCCTGACTATGAAGAAAGGACCTTGGGAGAGTACACTGTCGATAAATATTATTCAAGCAGCTTGAAATTTGGGGGTAATAGCAGATTGCCAATCTACCTGGTTGGAAATACATCAACCGGCAACGGTACAAATACACTTTTGCTTGATTATATTAAGTTAATCCCTATTCAATAAGAAATAACCGATTCATAAAACTTGAATTATGCACATATTTACAAAAACGGTGAAAAGAATTTTCTTGCCATGCTTAATTATTGGAATTGCTTCAAATCAAATAAATGCGAGACAACAAGATTCAGTATCAACTACTGTTCAGGATTCTTTAAATAAAAAAACTAGTAATAGCCGGTTACAAGTTTCGGGCGTGATTAAGGACGCCGCAAGTGGAAAAGGACTTGATGGAATAAACGTGGCTCTTCCTGGTTATTCAGCATCCATAACCAATGCTAGCGGTGAGTTTAAGCTCTCAATTCCGGATTATCATGTTACTTTGTTGGTTTCTGCTCCGGGATTTCATACGAAGGAAATAGCACTAAAAGGACGGAAAAGAGTGTCCACCGACCTATATGAGGAGGATTTTACCTCTGCATACGATGAGGTTCGTATGCCATATGAGCAAAAATTATACAGCCATTCAACCGCAGGCATTAAATCTCTTGGTGTGAGTGATAACTGGCAACGCTCGGGCGAGAGCGTAGATACTTACCTTCAGGGGAAAGTGGCCGGGCTAAATGCGATAAGACGTTCGGGAAGCTATGGTTCGGGTTCAAATATTCTGATTCGGGGATATAATTCTTTATACACAACAAATCAGCCCCTCTATATTGTGGACGGTATTTATTACGACAATACCAATTTTGGCACATCACTAATTGCCGGCCATGTTGACAATCCTTTAACCAATATCGACTTAAAAGATATCGATAACATCACAGTTATCAAGGATGGAACAGCTTCAAGTTATGGTACAAAAGCAGCTAACGGAGTGGTTATCATCACAACCGCCAGGGCAAAAGAACAAGCTACAAAAATCGATTTCGCAGCTTATGGTGGATATAATGTAAAGCCATCAGGAGTGCCGGTAATGGATGCCGGGCAATATCGTTCCTATTTGACTGATGCCCTTGCATCGGTGTATCCGCAGTCATATATTCAGTCTCAACCTTATATGAACGACGATTCAAACCCGGCTACGAATCCTAATTTTTTTCGTTATCATAACAACGTCAACTGGCAGGACCAAGTGACGAGTAATAGTTATAATCAGAACTATTATATGAAAGTAACGGGCGGTGACAATATTGCAACTTATGGACTGGCAGTTGGCTATTTAAATAATAAGGGTGTTACTAATAATACCGATCTACAGCGTTACCAAACGAGGTTTAATGCTGATTTGCGTCTTTCAGAAAAGTTTAAAGCTAACGCTAACTTATCCTACATTTCTAATGAACAGAATTTGAAGGATCAGGGACTTGCGTTTAATACCAATCCTCTCTACCTTGCTCTAACTAAAGCTCCATTTTTATCTACCAATGAAGTATCCGATGAGGGAGCTGTTTCCCCTAATTATGCCGCAGTAGATATTTTTGGTAAAAGTAATCCGGTTTCGGTTTCAGAAAAAATGTTAGGCGATCATAAGAACTATCGCTTTATGGGTTCTATGGCTTTTGGCTATGAATTTAGCAAAAAATTAAATCTTCAGGTGCTTGGAGGAGTGACGTTTAGTAAAGTACGTGAGAATATATTTATCCCGGAAAAAGGTGTTGTAGCAGATACACTAACAAAGGCGATTGCTGAAAACCGCTCAGGTACCAACACGGAACGTTTGTATTCTATATTTAATGATACTCGTTTATCCTTTAACCAAACATTCAACAACATTCATAGCCTTTCAACAAATGTTGGATTCAGGTTTAATGATAGTAAAATGGAAACGGATTTAGGATTAGGATATAACTCAGCAACCGATGAGTTCATCAGTGTTGGAAATGGCCAGGCTGCATTAAGGAAAATTAGTGGCCAAAATGGAAACTGGCGTTCACTCAATCTGTATGGAAATGCAGATTATGCTTTCAGAAAGAAATATTTTGCTTCCTTTAATATAGGTGTTGATAAATCATCAAGATTTGGAAAAGATGCACCTTCGTTCGCATTAATGCCGTCCCTTTCTGCGGGGTGGTTGATCTCTTCTGAAGATTTCCTTGCCGAAAATAAATTTTTTGAACTTTTGAAATTAAGAGCAAGCTATGGATTAGTTGGTAATGACGATTTGGGAAACTATTCGTCAAGACAGTATTATGTCTCCCAAAATCTTCTTGGCTTTCAGGGATTAGTTCGGGGAAATGTACCTAACAGTTCTTTACAATGGGAAACTGTTGGGAAATTCAATGTCGGAGTAGATGCTTCTGTGCTTAAGGAAAGGCTAAGCTTAAGTTTTGATGTATTTAAAAATCATACCTACGATATGCTAATACAGGAGCCGGTGCCAACTATTAGCGGGTTCGACTACACGCTTACCAATAATGGTGGTATGAAAAGTAGTGGTATTGAGCTTGGCATAAATGCCCGGGTTCTAAACAAGGCAGTGAAGCTAGATATGGGATTCAATATTGCAACATATCGAAATGAAATTACCAAAGTGCCTAATGACCGGATACTAACAAATTATGCAGGTGCCACTATTCTTTCTCAAACGGGGTTGGCTGCTAACTTGTTTTATGGTTATAAAACTAATGGAGTATACTCTTCACAAGCAGAGGCATCAGCTTCAGGTTTGTTTAATAAGGATCTGGCTGGAAATATCGTTGCTGTACAAGCCGGAGATATGCGCTTTGTAAATACTTACGATAGTCCGGCCGACATTGCAAATAATATCCATGTAATTGACGAGAATGACCGGCAGGTAATTGGCAATCCAAATCCTGATTTTACAGGAATGTTTAATAGCTCATTATCCTGGAAAAGATTGTCAGCCGATATTATGTTCACATTTTCGAAGGGTAATGATATTTACAATTCTTTGCGCTCAAGTTTAGAATCAATGGACGGAATTGAAAACCAGCTGCCTGCTGTGAATAACCGTTGGAGAGCTGACGGTCAGGTAACCAGTGTTCCAAGAGCTGTTATTGGCGACCCTACAGGGAACGCACGGTTTTCTGATCGTTGGATTGAAGATGGATCTTACTTGCGTTTAAGAGCTTTGTCTGTAAGTTATGATGTGCCAATGAAAGCACGGGCATTAAAGTATACCAAAGTGTATTTAACCGGAAATAACCTATTTACAGTCACAAAATATTTAGGGTACGATCCTGAATTTAGTGCTGGTGAACGGATATTTACCCAAGGTATTGATACCGGTTTAGAGCCTCAATTTAAGACCATTCAGCTTGGAGTCAGAGTTGGTCTATAGATAAAATTTAAAAAGAACTTATATGAAAATATTATTAAAGGGATGGTTAAAAGGGGCAATAGCACTGTCTCTAAGCATAAGTTTCGTTTCTTGTGAAAAAACTTTCGATCTTAAACCAGAAGACGCGCTTGATTATACTCAGGCATATCAAAATGTTTATGATGCTGATGCTGTTGTATTTGGTATCTATGGTAAAATGGCTGGAATTGCAGATCGTTATTTAGTTTTAAATGAACTGCGTGCTGATTTAGAGGATGTAACTCAGAACTCAGATCAATATCTCAAACAATTAAGTAATCATAACGTAAGCGTTGATAATCCATGGGCTGATCCAAAGCCCTTCTACGAGATTATTCTAAACTGTAATGATGTATTGAAGAACTTTGATATCATGCTTGAAAACAAGCGTCTGACTCAAACAGATTATGATATCCGCAAATCAGAAGTTATTGCCGCCAGAGCTTGGCTGTACCTTCAATTGGGAATTCAATACGGCGATGTTCCGTATATTACAGACCCTCTGGCAACGTTTGCTGACTTAAAGGATGAATCTAAATATCCAAAAATTCCGTTTACGGAGCTTCTGGATAAACTTATCGTTTCCACTGAAAGTATGCCGAATAAGGATCCTCTTCCTTCCACAGTTTCACTTAGTGTTACTTTGGATAGCTATCCTACTTTAAAGATGTTTATCAATAAATATTTTTTAATGGGTGACTTGTATTTATGGAAAGGTGATTATCCTTCTGCTGCCAAATATTATCATAAGCTAATGACTTATGCGGAAGTATTATATCCTGGAAATCCTGCGGATGAAAAGGCTTTTAACACCTATTCTTTAGGTACTTCCAGCAATAGTGGAACCACCTATATTGGTAATGATCGATGGACGAATATATTTACAACCGGCTTTACAGACCGATATGCCAATGAAGAGAACATTACGATGCTTCCCTTTGACAAGAAATTTGATCCAGTGAATCCATTCATAGAGCTGTATTACAACAAGTATGTTATAAAGCCATCTGCTTTAGCAGTTAACAAATGGAATGCTCAGAGCCGTTCAGATAATACTCCTTTTGATACATGGAGAGGGTTTAATAGAAGCTATTTTGTTGAAGGAAATCAAACCTATATCAATAAGCAAATCTCTAATTATTCCAAAAACTTACCATTTGAAACTACAGATAAATGGATAATTTACCGGGCTGCCTTGTTGCATCTTCATATGGCAGAAGCGGCAAATAGAGATGGACGAGACAGACTAGCCTATGCTTTATTAAACAATGGAATAAGAAGTGCTTACACGCCTGTTCCGTCTCCTTCTAACGTTATTAATGTAATGCAATCGAATGTTTACATGAACTCCGCGAATGAGTGGGGAGCAGATCCAAATCACGATTATTACTTTGATGCACGATTTGGAACGGCGCCGAATTACAGGGCTTATTGGCATACTAATGCTGGGGTTAGAGGTCGGATGAGTCTGGCACCTGTGAAGGTTGATTCTGCACAGTACTTTAATATGACAGTTCCCGGAAAACAATATAAGGAAGTAATCGATCGCCCCGGATTGACCCTGGCAATGGAGGATCTTATTCTTGAAGAAGTTGCCTTGGAAGGCGCCTTTGAAGGATACCGCTGGCAGGATTTGTTGAGGATTGCTTTGCGTCGGAAGGATATCCAACCAAACTTTTTAGCGGATAAAATAGCCGCAAAGTTTGAAGCTAAAGGCGATGCTGCAGGTGCTGCTGCTGTCAGAGCAAAACTCGCTACCCAGGCAGGTTGGTATCTGCCATTTAAAATGTAATTACAATTATTTTTTTCTGAACTTTCCAAAGGCCCTGAGCTTTTGGAAAGTTATTTTTTTCCTCCCGCCTACGGTTGCATCTACCCTCTCGCTGGGCTTAAATCGAAAATGCTTCTTAAATTTATCCAGATACCTTTCTAACTCCCAAACGGGAATTTTTGGGCAGATCTGTTTTATTATTCTGATTTTCTATCTTCGTTCGAAGTCTTGGTTATAGAGTGCTCTATGCGGCGATATAAATATGTGGTTAATGGCTTTGAGGAAATTCATTAACTTGCATTCGGCGTTTTGTATCATATCCCAAGTGTTAGGCTCCGTTTTCTCGTTGTCTTCATGAAACAATTAGAAAGTTATTTACGGAAACATATAAAAGGATTTCTAAAGAAAATGCATTGGTTTAATAGCACTTATATATTTGAATATTTTAGATGGCAATAGCGAATATTTTAATACTAGAAGACGATGTCACTATGGCTTCCGAAGTAAAGCTATTTCTAAATAGCCAGGATTTCGAGTGTCAGATAGTGGATGATGGGGGCTTGCTTTTTAAAGAAGATCTGAGTAGGTTTAATTTATTTCTATTAGATATAAATGTGCCTACATATAATGGAATGCAAGTGTGCAAAAAAATAAGGGATTACGATAAAACAAGTCCAATCTTAATGTTAACTGCATATGGTGCCATTTCCGATAAAGTAAAAGCCCTTGAATTTGGCGCTGATGATTATTTGGTAAAGCCCTTTCATTTTGAGGAGTTACTGGCAAGAATAAAAGCATTATTAAGGAGAAGTAAAGTAGACGATGAGAATGACCTGATTTACAAAGTCGAAGACTTACTTATAAATACTACTCAAATGTCTGTTACAAGGAGTGATAAAAAAATAGCTCTTACTCCAAAAGAGTATAAGCTATTAGAATTATTAGCTGCCTCAAACGGTAGGGTCGTTTCAAAGCAGCTTATTGCTTCGAAGGTGTGGGATGCAAACTTTGAAACCGGTACAAATGCTATTGAAGTTTATATTAATTTTTTACGTTCAAAGGTTGATAAGGGCTTTGATCACAAACTAATTCATACTAAGCCTGGCTATGGATATTATCTGAAACGGTTAGACTAGTATGAATTTAAAACAGCGCTTTTCTTTTATTTTCAGCCTGCTATTTTCTTTGCTGCTAGGCGCAGTATTGGTGTCTGTTTTTTTGTTATTCGCTAATTTCAGGCGAATGGAATTTAGGTCTCGTTTAGTTCAACGCGCCAAAACTACCGTAAAATTTCTGGTTGGTGTTAAAGGGATAGATGTTGAACTTCTGAAACTTTTTGACAAAAACCGGGTCAACAAATTGTATAACGAGAAGACAACTGTTTATAACGAAAAGCTTCAGCGTCTTTATACCAGCAATAACAATTACATGTTCAATTGGAGTAAAGGAGACTTTGAAGAAATCCACAAGGGAGAAGTCGTTTATAAAACCAAAGGCGAATTTGATGTAATAGGAATGAAGGTTAAATATGGAGAAAAAATCTATTATGTTTTAACCTCAGCCGAAGATCGAATAGATAATCCATATCTGGCATATCTTAAGTATTTACTCATTGTGGCATTCCTGGTTGGAGCCACAACTGTTTGGATACTCTCATATTACCTCAGTAAAGCGAGTCTTAAACCTCTTGATAAAGTTAGGAGCGAGATTCAGGAAATTACAGACAGGAATTTAAAAAAACGAATTTCTCTGTCAAATACAGATGATGAAATTAATGAACTGTCGCGATCTTTCAATCAAATGATGGATAGGATCGACAATGCTTATCAGCGTCAGAAAGAATTTACCGGGAATGCTTCACACGAGTTAAGAACCCCTATAGCAAGAATCACTGCCCAGTTAGAAAACGTTCTCCATCAACGGACTCTTGACCCCGCGCTTGAAAAGGCACTCCGGGCTGTTTCAAAAGATATATACCAATTGTCTGATATAGTGACATCTCTTCTGGTATTGTCTGAGATTAATAATAATTCTGATAGATCTCTGTCTAAAATCAGGCTTGACGAAATTATCTTCGATCAGGCATCGCAAATTTCATCAATAGATGCCGATTTTAAGTTCCATTTTGAAATAGAAGGCGCAATTGAAAAGGATGAGAGTCTGATTGTCGACGGGGACGATGTTCTTTTAAAATTAGTTTTTAGCAATCTATTTAAAAATGCTTACCTCTATTCCGATAATAAAGCTATAAACTGCGTCTTAAAAGTGAATCCCGATAATCTGCAGGTGTTAATAAGCAACACCGGAAAAACGCCTGAACTAACTGATCCGTCTGTTTTGTTCAATACATTTGTTCGAGGGAGTAATGTCAAAGATAAAACAGGTAGCGGAGTTGGCCTCAGTGTTGTTAGCCGTATTTTGCAGTACCATAATGGTACTATCGAATATCTCATCCCTGCAGAAAATGTAAACCAATTAAAAATCTGCTTTAGTAAAAAAACGTCACTCGGCCAGGATTTATAAATTTTCTACCTCAGTCCGTGGCCTATTCCATGTGCCCTTCGGCTTTCTTGTGGAAGAACCATTAAGTTTTCTATTGGTCCTGAAATCAAATCTTTTCTAATCTAATCACCTTATCTGACGGCTTAAGGCTATGTAAAACCTTTTTTGCCAAAGAAAGCCCGAATCTGGATTAACAGTCATATGATTTTAAGGTGATTTTAAGGTCGCGCCTGCATATTTGATATAAACCAAGTGATTTAGCGAGGACGAATTTTAAGCTAACCAATTATAACCAGTTTAAACTTGGGGATTTAATTTATTCTAAGTATGGGCATTAAGACTAAAGTGACGACGCCGGACAATTTCGCCAAAACCTTTTCTTACGAGGTTTTAATGAAGAGAGCATTTAATGCTTCCGATAATCAAAAGCTGCACATTCACAGATCAAATATGGAGAATTTGCTTGCTGCCGAAATTCGACGTATAGAACAATTAGAGAGGGTAAGGGAGTATATTGATTCGGCTTTAGATAGATTAATACGCCGCAATACTGATACTCACGATATGGGAAGATTACAGGCTTTGAAAGAAAAAGTTCAAAATGCATCGTTTTCCCACGAGTTGATGCACATTATTAATGAAGCGTTATTTATAACTGATAACTAGTTTCAATCACTTGTTTTTCTTGATGAACGTAAGACAGACGACATTCGCTGTTTTTTTCTTTTACGTGCTGCCATGATGATCTAAGACGGCAGCTTAGGCAGTTTTTCTAAACCTTTCAATTTTTTATTTAACGGGTTGTTGTCTGTTCTTTGTGCTTACACTAAGGGTGTGTTTGTAGGGTCCGGATTTAACACAGGCTTTTATTGCAGAATTTTATAAATCAGCTTTCTGAATCATGGTTTTTCAGAAATTTTGATCAGTGAAATCATGTTGAAAATGTAATATAATTTTTAAAGATATCAATCATTTTTATTTTTTACTAAAAGTTCGACGGTTGTGTTGTGTTTATTGTATTATTTGTGGCCATTATTTGTTAATTAATTAATAGAAATGATTTGTACAATATTTAAAATTATTATACAGGATAGTACAGGATGAAATAGGCTACCAATCAGGACACTACAGGTTGCTGTCGTTTTCGGATGCTGGTAACTTGCATAATTATAATTAGCTCGTATTACACTAAGCTAAATTTTACCCCGATTTTAAACCAATTAATAATTAATTATGGCAGAACCTTTACTTTCAATTCCCTCTCTACTTTTTCGTTCAAAACAATAGGGATAATTCAATTCTAACAACGCTTAACAATACTTTTTACAATCAATAAAATTTATATGAAGAGAACTATAAATGGCCTATTCCTTTTTGTGTCTTTTGTCCTTTTACTTTCTGCCTGTCGTAAAAAAGAGTGGGATGAGTTTTATGGCAGACCTGAGAATCTTGCACCTCCGATTTATCAACAATTAGAAGCGAAAGGGAATTTTAAAAATTTTCTGGCTTGTATAGACCGGGCTGGTTATAAACAAACCTTGGGCGCAGGCGGATACTGGACGGTTTTTGCGCCGGATGATGCGGCATTTGAAAAGTTCTTTCAAGAAAAAGGAATTAGTGGTGTTAACAGTATAGATTCCCTAATGGCCCGAAAAATAGTCACCTACTCCATAGTATATAATGCTTTCAGTGCTCAAGAGCTTTCCAGATATCAATCTCCTGCAGCAAATACTCCGGATAATAATGCTACCCCTTTTTATGCATATAAAAGAAAGACAGCTTATTATGATTTTGTATATGCAGATACAGTTGATGGCAAGATAAGGAAAGTGGTAGCGGCGAACCGGAATAATGGCAGCTATGTTAGTGCCGACAACGGAAATAAACATATTCCTTATTTCCTTGCGGATGTGTTCGCAGGCTTGAATTTAACTGCTGCTGATTATAATTATTTCTATCCTAACATTCCCTTCAATGGCTTTAACGTGGTGAATGCCACAGTTACAGAGAAAGATATTCCTGCAGAGAACGGTATTATACACACAATAGATAAAGTGGTGCTCCCTTTGAATAATTTGGACCAGTTCCTTATTTCTAATCCAGATTATAGTGAATTTAAAAGACTGCTGGATATGACCGCGGTGTATACTTATAATCCTGACGTAACGCACCGATATCAGGCGCTCACCCATTCTACTGATTCTGTCTTTGTTAAAACATATAATTCAAAACTTGCTTTCTCGCCGAACAACGAAAACTTTATGGCTTCTGGAACGGATGCACAGATTAATGGCTACAGTATGTTCGTACCGAAAAATGACCTGTTAAAAGAGTATGAGAAAAAAATTCTGGTAAATTATGGTTCTTTTAAAGCAGCGCCTCCTGCTATCTTGTATACACTTCTTAATGCGCATCTGTGGACAGAAGGTATCTGGCCGTCCCAAATTGCGCTATCGTCAAATAGCCAGCAGGAGCCTATTACATTTTCGGCAGCAGATGTTATCAATAAAGATAGTAAAGTAGCCAGTAACGGATTTTTTTATGGAGTAAATGGCGTGCAGGATGCGAATGAATTCCGCACGGTTTATGGCAAAGCATACCTGGATCCGAAATACTCCTTGATGACTATGGCGCTGGATGCGGAAGTGAAGTTTTTAATTTACCTGCCAACAGCGAAATATACACTATTTATGATGTCCAACGACGACATCAGAGCGCAAGGAATTGATTATTATGAGGATCACGGCGCCTGGGGCTATTTAAGGCCGGGTACTACCGGTTCCATTGATTACAACGGTGGGAAAGATCGGGTTTACAGGCTTGTGCAGACTTCGGCATTGGCTACTCCCAACGGGGAGATGGATGACCTTTCAGGAAAAGGCATTGTTGAGGCTTACAACGGCGAGTATGTGAAGTTTGACAATGGCAAAGTTTACGCCAGTGGGAATGAAGAAACCAATACACCTGTCACCATAGACAGTTCTAAGACTACGGTTAACGGGAAAGTTTACTATACCTCAGGTATTTTAACTTTTACAGAGAAGAGCGTGGTTTACAGCATTTCTCGGCTTGCGGCCAGTGATCCCAATAATTATAGCTCTTATTATAACTTGATAACCAAGTCTTCAATATATAATAGCGATCAAAGTCTTGTTGGCGTAAGTCCAGGGTCTTTCTATACCTTCTTTGTTCCAACGAATGCGGCTATTTCGGCAGCTGTTAAAGCTGGTATGCTTCCCGGAGACAAAGTCACCGGGGCACTTCCGAGCAGCCCTACAGCAGCGCAGAAAGAGGCGTTCTCGGATTTCATCTATTATCATATTCTCGATAAAAATGTGGTGGTTCCCGACGGGAAAAAAACAGGCGTTTTTCCAACCCTTTATAAAAACGACGAGGGTGATGCGACGTACCTATCGATCAACAATCAACTTAATAATATGGTCATACATGATTCTTTTAACCGTACTGCTAACGTGAGTATTGATGCCAGCAACCATCTTTCGGACCGGACGGTTATCCACTCAATCGATAATTATCTGGATTATAACAATAAGTAACTGAACTAATGAGGTATATGAGAAAATTTATTCTAACTATTTTTTGTTTTCTGATTATCGGCCCTCTTTCTAACGTACTGAAGGCTCAGGGAACAGTTACCACTGTGCGGGGCCAGGTGATTGATTCCGAGGATAAGCAGCCCGTTATCGGTGCTTCAGTTATCGAGATTGATAAAGACGGCCGTACGGTGCAAGGCGTTACCACAGACATATCTGGCAATTACTCGCTGAAAATTCTAAACCCAAACGATCGGATAGCAATATCCTTTATCGGCTATAATACCTATAGAGAAGCAATAAATAAGCGTTCGGTAATTAACGTTCAGCTTCGGCCGAGCACGCAGCAATTAGGCGAGGTCGCTATCGTTGGAAAAAGGGTCATAAATAATGGTACAGGATTAAATATCGATGCCCGGAATTCTACTACGGCAACGGCTACCATTCAGGCTAAAGACCTGGAAGAATTGTCATCAGCTTCTATCGATCAGGCTCTTGCAGGTCGTTTGCCGGGGGTAGATGTGAGTGCTACATCGGGAGACCCCGGAGCAGGAATGTCTATCCGTATCCGCGGAACATCCTCCATAAACGGTTCATCTAATCCGCTGATTATACTTGACGGATTGCCTTTTGATACCGATGTGCCATCCGATTTTAATTTCGGTACCGCAGATGAAAATGGTTATGCACAGCTATTAAATATAGCGCCAACTGATATTAAAGAAATCACCGTGTTAAAAGATGCAGCCGCAACAGCCGTCTGGGGCTCCAGAGCTGCTAACGGCGTTTTAATCATTAACACTAAACGGGGTATTATGGGCAAACCGCAGTTTACCTATAATTTTAAAGGCTCCTATGCAAAACAGCCCAAGGGCATTCCTTTGCTTAGTGGAGACCAGTATGCAACGCTGATTCCTGAAGAAGTTTCCAATGGCGGGGGCAATCCTTTAGATATTCAGGTGAATAAAGAATTTTCTTTTGATCCCTATGATCCGTACTGGTATTACAACTATAGTAACAATACCAATTGGATAGACGCTGTTACCCAGACCGGTTATTCTCAGGATCATAATGTTTCGATGACGGGTGGCGGCGAAAAAGCCAGGTATTATGCCTCAGTTGGATATTTTGGTCAGAAAGGTACAACGGTTGGCACAGATCTGAAACGGATGACTGCAAAGGTAAATCTGGATTATAATGTATCCACACGTATTCGTTTCCGCTCAGATATAACGTTTACGCATCTGGACAATAACTTAAATTATACCAACGGAATCAGAGGTGTGGCTTTTAACAAAATGCCAAATATGTCCGTTTTTCAATTTGATGAAAGCGGCGTCGAAAGTCCTGTGTATTTGTCTCCTTCCACAAATATTCAGGGATCTTACGGCTCTACATATAATCCTGTTGCCATGGCGACACAGGCGGTATCTGCACAAGTGGGAAATAGAGTAATTCCGCATTTCAATTTGCAATATGATATTTTGCCCTCTCTGCTTGTATCACAGTTTGATATAGGCTTTGATATAAATAACAGCAAACAAAATACTTTTTTGCCGCAGGTAGCTACCGGGCGTCCCAATACAGAAACTGTGGTGAATCGGGCTGGTGATAGCGACGGAGACGTTTTCGGGGTAACCAGTAAATTGAATTTTGTTTTTACCCCAAGACTTAAAAATGAAACCAATACTTTCCAGGGGCTATTATCCCTGCAGTCTACAGACAAAAAGCATGTTTCCTATAATGCCTCGACAGCGAATACAGCATCATCATTGCTGCAGGATGTCGCTGATCCGTCAAGAACTGCCAATTCTGATTTAGCCTTAACGGCCAGTCAGGGCGAGTACCGGTCGGCATCCGCCTTGCTGCAGGGCCAATACAGTTTATTCGATAAGTATATTATAAATGCCGGGCTTCGTGCCGACGGAAGTTCAAGATTCGGTCCGGCTAACCGGTACGGATTATTTCCTTCTGTTTCGGTTAGATGGCGTGCTTCCGGAGAGTCTTTTATGAAGAATATCAAATATATTGATGACTTGAGTCTCAGGGCGAGTTATGGACAAAGCGGCGGGGAGCCATCCCGGGACTATAGCTATTTTAATCAATATTCACCCTATTCTTATTCTTACCAGGGAATGGCTGGAGTATTTCCTGCAAACATGGAATTATCGGACCTGCAATGGCAAACCGTTACCGGAACTAACATTGGATTTAACCTTTGGATGTTTAAACACCGGATAATGTTTGATGGGGAGATTTACCGTAACCGTACCAGTAAGATGCTTTTCAACGGACTCGCGATCCCATCGTTTACTGGTTTTAAGAGTTATTCTACCAATGTAGGTACGATGGATAATCAGGGATGGGAAATTGGAATTAACACTATCCCGGTTAAAACACGAAACTTCACTATGGGCTTTGATTTTAACATCGCGAAGAATATCAATATTATGAGGGAGGTATCGGATTATTTCCCCCGGGATAATGGCGTAGTTGTTAACCGTAACGGAGTATATAAATCATACCTGATAGTGGGCAATCCTTTCGGATCATTCTACGGTTTTAAATATAAAGGGGTTTATACTGATGATGATGCCACTATCGCCAGAGATGCTGCAGGGACTAAGATTATCGGGCCGAACGGACAAGAAATCCGCATGCGTTTTAACTACCCTTCCACCGATTATACATTCGAAGCCGGAGATGCTATGTACGAAGATATAAATCATGATGGAAACATCGATGACAAAGACATTGTGTATCTGGGTAATGGGATACCTAAGGTGAATGGCGGTTTTGGGCCCAATTTTACCTGGAAAGGGGCCTGGAAGCTCACCGCTTTTTTCAACTACAAGTTAGGGTACCAGCTTATTAACAATGCTAGCATGACGACATCGAATATGTACAGTTATGATAATCAAAGTACTGTGGTATTACGACGCTGGAGAAATCCGGGCGATGTAACGGATGTGCCGCGTGCTTTATATCGAAGAGGCTTTAACTGGCTGGGATCAGACCGTTATGTGGAGGATGCTTCTTTTGTAAGATTGCAGGCAGTAACGTTAAGGTACAACTTTAGCAAGTCCTTATTAAATAAGATTGGGGTCAGAAACGCAAGCTTCTACATAACCGGAGAAAATCTTTACACGTGGACGAAATATAAAGGACAGGATCCGGACGTTTCCACCCGCGGGAACAATAATCCCTTCACAATTAATTATGACCGCTCCCTAACTCCACCATCAAGAAATATTTTAATGGGCATCACCGCCGGGTTTTAAAACAGCTATAAAAAACTGAAAAGATGATAAACAAGTTAAAACATATCTTATTACTTCTGATAGTTATTCTATCGGCGTCCTCCTGTAATAAATGGCTGGATCTGCGTCCTGAAGACGGGATCATCCGGCAGAATTACTGGCAGACGAAAGAGCAGCTGCAGGCAGCTGTCGTCGGGTGTTATGCATCTCTGCTTGAACCCGGGCTCGTACAGTCCTTTTTCAATTGGGGAGAACTTAGGGGCGATATGATTTCCGTGACTAATTTTGCCTCAACAGATGAATTAAATGTTGTCGAAGGGAATATTTTGCCATCCAATTCGCTGACAGACTGGACTGAAGTGTATCAGACGATTAATTACTGCAATACGGTTATCGATTTTGCTCCGAATGTTAAAGAAAAAGATAAGACGTTAACAGATCTTCAATTGAACGCTTATCTGGCAGAAGCAAAAGGAATACGAGCATTAATGTATTTCTATCTGCTTCGTACCTTCGGGGAGGTGCCTTTACAACTGAAAGCTACCTCAAGCGATGTGTCGCTGCAACAGTTGGCTAAAAGTTCCAGGGACGACGTATACAAGCAGATCATGGATGATCTTAAGTTTGCTGAACTTAATTCACCGCTGACTTATGGCAACATTACATTAGATAAAGGGCGCTTAACCCGTTTTGCCATCCTGGCTATTGAAGCAGATGCTTATCTGTGGATGGATGATTATGAAAACTGTCTTCAGGCCTGTGATAAGATTATCAACTCCAATCAGTTTGCATTGGTGCCTGTAGTGAACGATGCACAGTCTAACTGGTTTTCTACTGTATTTCGCTTCGGAAATTCGCAAGAAAGCATATTTGAGCTTCAGTTTGATCAGCAAAAATTAAATCCTTTTTACGGAATGTTTGCTTCGGGATCAAGGCACTTTGGAGCCTCTGCCAGGGTAATGGAGGAAGTATACGGGGTGGATGAATTTGATGCTACCAATAAAGACATGCGAGGCGATGGCGCATCTGTTAAAGCCGAAGATGGTACCATCTCTAAATTTGCTGGTTATTACAGTGGTACTGATTTTAAGACTGTTAGCTCTTCAATTTCATATACTCACTGGTTTATGTATCGATATTCGGATATTCTGCTATTAAAAGCGGAAGCCCTTACGTGGCTGGGCCGGGGTCAGGAGGCGCTAGACATTATCAAAGTTATCCGTGGCCAGGAAGATCCCGCTAGTCCGGGAGGAGTAACCCGCGGAGTTAATGCACTGCCAGTAACCGAGGAGTTTCCAAGTGCTGATGATCCTCTAGGAATATCAGTTTATATCCTCAATGAACGATCACGTGAATTCGCTTTTGAAGGAAAAAGATGGTTTGATATACTGCGTGTAGCCAAGCGTAATAATTATCAGCAGATTGATTTAATTGTTGACATGATTGCTAAAACTGCTCCTGCCGACAGACAACAGTCTATGATTAACAAGTATAAAGATGTTCGTAGTCATTACCTGCCTATTAATGAATATGAGCTCCGTACCGATCCTAATTTAGAACAGAATCCATTTTATGAATAACAGAATAATAAACTAAAAGATTATGAAAAATATTTCAATCAGAATTTCAAGGTTGCTGTATGTCTTAGCGCCGGTTCTGTTCATGGTTTGTCTAGCTGCCTGTAAAAAGCAGGATGTGGTGTACAATACTTCTTCCGATGTAAACATTACAGGTTACCTGGACAACCACCCGGAACAGTTTTCGGAGTTTAGAAAAATCCTGGATCGTACTGGTACAGCCAGTTTTTTGAATGCCTATGGGGCCTATACTCTTTTCCTTCCGAATAATGATGCCGTAAAGGCCTATTTACAACAAGTGGGAAAAAGTTCGGTGGAGGATGTAAACCTCGAAACGCTAAAAGGATTGGTTCGTTTTCATTTGCTGGAGGATACTTTGACAACCGGGTCTTTTAAGGATGGTAAACTGCCGGCCTTGACCATGTACGGACAGTATTTGACAACCGGTGCAAGTAATACCTCGGGTGTAACCAAAACACGCATTAACCGCCAGGCTAATCTGGTGCAGGGAAATATCGTGGTAGGCAACGGTATTATCCATGTGATTGATGACATGCTTATCCCGGCTTCGCAATCGCTTGCCGAGATGATAAAAAGCAATGCGAATTATTCAATATTCTCAGAAGCACTCCAAGCGACTAAATTATATGACACATTAAATATTCTTCCTGCCAATAATCCGGATAAAAAAAGAGCCTGGCTTACAGTGCTGGCGCAAACAGATTCGGTATTTCATGCCGCCGGAATCAATACCTACCAGGATTTAGTTAATAAGTATTCCAATACAGGCAATCCGGAGGATCCTAAAGACAGCCTTCATTTGTTTATGGACTACCATATTCTTTACGATGCCAAATACCTGGCGGATATTATTTCAGCTGGGTCACATCCCACACTGGCCCCCCTTGAAGTGATTACTTCTAAATTACAGGGAACCGATGTACTTATCAATGATGATGACTTTAACGGGCAGCATGAGCCGGGCATAAAGCTGAACCGCTCTTCAAGCGATATTTCGGCCACCAACGGCGTTTTGCACTCTACGGCACCATATATTTATGATGGTGTGCAGAATACCGGCTCTTTTGCTATTAAAGTACGCCGGCCAGTTAGAATTGATTGGGATGTAGCTGATTTTCCGGATCTGAGAAAGTTGAATGCATATTTCCGCAAGAAGAGTTATTCATTTGCCTGGAATGCTATGAGTGAGATTACCTCGGATGGTGGAGCAAAGTCCAAATTGTATTATACCTACAGTGCCAATGACCAGACCTGGTGGCGCGATCATCTTGAATTACCGCTTGGACTGCCTTTCAGAAATGCATGGTGGGAATTCACTACACCTCTTATTGTGCGGGGAAAATATAAGGTATGGGCAAATTACGAATATCACCGGAAGTCCAGCAGTCAAAAAGCTATTAACAGTCAGGTGACAATTGACGGGGTGCCATTACAGCGCACGCTGGATGAGATTGCCAAAAGGCCCGCCGGTTCTGATGCCGAGCTAGAGGCACAAGGCTGGAAGCAGTATACCAATGGAACCACAAGTAGTAATTACAACGGACGCCTGCTGGGTACCGTTACTATTAAAACTACCGACCGGCATAAACTCCGAATTACCTGGGTAAATGGTTCGTCAGGAGATTTGTGGCTGGATATGATTCAGTTTATTCCGGCAGATGATCCCGAACAGGTATGGCCGCGCTTTAATCCTGATGGAACGTTGGCTGATAAACCTTAAAGACATTTCCCTGTGTACTCTTCTTTGGAGTACACAGGGAAATTTACCGAAGAATTAATTAAAAACTAAATACCCGTTTAATGAAACGAAATATACTATTTGTGTTGTTGCTGGCAGTTATCGCTGGTGTCTCATCATGTAAAAAATGGGATGAACATATCAGTGTGGCAGATGATGCTCTTGGCAGGAATCTGCTGGAAGAAATTAATGCCAACCCTGATCTGAGTAAATTTAGCGCATACCTGCAACAAACTGGCTACGATAAAGTGCTGGCGTCTTCAAAACTGTTTACGGTTTGGGCGCCAACAAATGCTGCTTTAAGTGCTGTAGATAACAGTATTTTAGGTGATACCACTAAACTGAAGCTGTTAATTGCCAATCATATTTCTAATCAGGCTTATCTTACTTCTGCGGTTGTTGCAGATTCTACCTTAAGAATCCGGGCGTTGAGCGGAAAAAACATTTTATTTTCTCAAACTGCGTATGACGAAGCAGCAATTACTTCTAAAGACACCTATGTAGGTAATGGAGTATTACATATTGTTGACCAGGCGATCTTTCCTAAGCAAAGCATCTGGGAATATGTCACGACAAGCGAGGATGCTTCACTTCAAAAGCAGGAACTCCAATCGCTTACCTACCAGGTGCGTGATATTACCAAATCGGTAGTCATCGCTTATGACCCAAAAACTGGTGAGCCGGTTTATAAGGAGGGCGTAGGCATTGAAACGGTAAATACTTATTTGAACAAGGATAATATTAGCAATGAGGACAGAGAGTATACCTATTTTGTTCTTACAGACGCGGCTTATAATGAAGAAAAAACAAAACTTGCCAGCTATTTCAATACCGGCGATGCAGAATTTTCTGACAGTCTTACCAATTACAATGTAATTAAGGACCTGGCCATAAAAGGACGTTTTACCCTTGACAAATTACCGGAAACACTTTATTCGGCGAACGATAGTGTGATATATCATATCGATAAAAGCGCTATTGTAAAAACATACTCTGCTAGTAACGGGGTAGTTTATGTGGTTAACCGTCTGGATTATGACATGGTGAGCAAATTGAAGCCTGTTATCATTCAGGGCGAAATCGGGTATACCTTACAATCGAGTAAGACCGTTCAGCTCCGGACACGACGAAATTCGCTTAACCCGGAAAGCCCGCGCTACAATACTTTTTTCAGGGATCTTCTTATTCAGAATCATGGTGTTGCTAATTATTGGGTAAAATATACTCCGCTTTTAAAATCGGTTACCTATAAGGTTTATATGCGTGCGGTAAGAGATTTTGATCTGATTCCGCCGGTGGGAAAGACAGAACTGGATGATTTTCCTGAACGCATCGCGTTTAACGCTTCTACTGCGACCGACCTACCTCAGATTACGAACGTAGGCGCTGTGAAAAATGCCGACGGAACTTTCTCCCCGAATTATGATGAAGTATATGTAGGTGATTATACTGTGAGTAATTATGGCACAACATCGGTGTTTGTTGTGGGTGCTAATACTAAAACTAACGGTTTAAATACCATTTTGCTTGACTACATCAAATTAGTACCGGCTCCTTAAAACCAAATTGATAAGCTTTAAAAAAATCTGAATATATGTATATGTGTACAAAAGCGGCAAAAAAAGCCCTGTTGCCGGTTCTGGTTCTTGGACTAACTTCAGCTAATCTGCTTGGACAGCAAATAGATTCGGCCTCAAGGGCTCTGTCCGGCGATTCTGTCACTACTGTTGCTAACCGAACCAATGGCCCTTTAGTAAAAGGTACCGTTACGGAATCGGCTACCGGCAAGCCTCTGGAAGGAATCAATATAAGTGTACCCGGGTTTTCTGCAGCGATAAGCCGCGAAGATGGAACATTTAAACTATCGGTACCTGATAATGACGCAGTTTTAATTGTTAAGGGTCCGGGATATCAGTCAAAAGAAGTTCCTCTAATGGGAAAGACGGACGTAAAAGTAAGTCTTTATGAGGATACTTTTATTTCTGTGTATGACGAAGCGCAGCTGCCTGCAGCAAAAAAAGCGCTTAATCATATTCCCTTTGCAGTGAATTCTGTTAATACTTATGACAACTGGGCGAGGACGACTGAATCAGCCGATGCATATCTTCAAGGCAAAATATCAGGACTGAATTCGATAAGACGTTCAGGAACCTGGGGCATTGGTTCCAATGTGTTTTTGCGCGGGTATAATTCATTATATGCCACCAACCGGCCTTTAATCATAGTTGATGGCGTTGTTTATGACGACTCTGAATATGGTGGCTCTATTATCAGTGGCCATCTTAATAATCCGCTGCAGGATATTGACATCAAAGATATTGACAATATTACAGTGCTTAAGGATGCGGCTGCGGCGGTTTACGGAACTAAGTCTGCAAATGGAGTAATCCTCATCACTACTGCCCGGGCCAAAGATCAGGCTACAAAAATTGACTTCGCCGCATACGGTGGGATGAATAATCAGGTGTCGAACACTCCTTTAATGGATGCCTCCGACTACAGGATATTTTTGGGCGAGCTGTTAAAAACAAAAGGATTAACCGACAACCAGATACAGGCACAGCCGTATATGAACGATAACCCAAGCAGTTATTTTTACC